>CAZXEU010000201.1:0-7127 GCA_964639665.1 uncultured Rhodothermaceae bacterium
AACCTGTTCCGGGGCCGCTGCCCGCCAGCGGGCGAGCACGGAAGCGTCTATCGGGCTGCGGGAGACCAACGCCGGACCTGTTCCTGCTTCGCCGGCACTGCCGATGGCCACGCCGGGCGCGGCAGCGTCAAGTCCCAGGGAAGCGAAGATCTCCCCGGCGGCCGGAGAAAGCGCCATGATCCTACTTGGAGGCCTTCTCTATGCGCTCCGTTTCGGCCATCTGGTCCCGAAGCTGGGCCAATCCGCTCAGCTCTCCGAGCGTGGTGGGGCCGGATGCGGTCTTTTCCCGCTTCTTGTAGTCCTTCAGCGCTTCTTCCTCCTGGTGGCGAACCTGCTGCTTCTGCATCTTCTCGGCCATCCGCTTCATCCGCGCTTCCTGGCGCTCCTTCGCCATTTCGCTCATGACGATCTCCTTCTGGTTCACGTCAATGCGGATCACGCGAAGCTCAAGCTCATCGCCCTCCCGGTAGGACCGGAACACGTTGGGTCGCCCGTTGCGCAATTCGCCGACCGGGACGAAGGCCTCAACTTCGAGCGGAAGCTCGACGTGCAACCCCTTCTCGTCGACCGAGATGACCTTGGCCTTGTGGTCGCTGCCTTCCTCGTAGACGGCGGCCAGCCCCGTCCAGGGATTGGTCTCGATCTGCTTGTGCCCGAGCGAGATGCGCTGCCGGGACTCGTCGATTTCCAGTATGACCACGGACAGCTCCTGCCTCTTGCGCACGAGCTCTCCGGGATGGCGAATCTTCCGGGTCCAGGACAGGTCCGAGACATGGACCAGTCCGTCGATACCCGGCTCGATCTCCACGAATACGCCGAAGGTCGTGATGTTGCGCACGGTTCCGCGCAGAACGGTCCCGGGAGGATAACGCTCCGCGATGCCGTCCCACGGGTTCTTCTCGAACTGCTTCATGCCGAGGGAAATCTTCTTGCCCTCGTGGTCGATGTTGAGAATCGCAACCTTCACGATCTGGCCGAGTGACACCTTCTGGGAGGGATGGCGAATGTGGTCCGTCCAGCTCATCTCGGATATGTGGACGAGGCCCTCAATGCCTTTCTCAAGCTCCACGAACGTGCCGTAATCGGTGATGGAGACCACCTTGCCTTCGACCATGTCGCCCTTCGAATACCGCTCCTGGATATTCTCCCAGGGATGCGGCTGGAGCTGCTTCAGCCCCAGCGAGATGCGCTGTCGCTGCCGGTCGTAGTCGAGGACGACCACCTTGACCTTCTCGTCCAGTGAGAGAATTTCCGACGGGTGCGTGACGCGTCCCCAGGACAGGTCCGTTATGTGCAGCAGGCCATCGACGCCTCCCAGGTCGATGAAGACCCCGAAGTCCGTGATGTTCTTTACCATGCCCTCCAATACCTGCCCGGGCTCCATGGTAGCCAGAATGCTCTCCCTCTGGGAGGCAAGTTCCTTCTGGATGAGCGCCTTGTGGGAGACGACCACGTTCTCATTCGAAGCATTGATCTTGACGATCTTGAATTCCATGCGCCGGTCGATGTAGGCGTCAAAGTCCCGCACGGGACGCACGTCCACCTGCGACCCCGGCAGGAAGGCCTCCAGGCCGTCCAGCAGCTCCACGATCATGCCACCCTTGATGCGCCGCAATACGGTGCCTTCCAGGACCAGTTCGTTTTCGAATACGGATTCGATATACTGCCAGCGCCGCACCTTGTCGGCCTTCGTCTTGGAGAGCACCAGCTGGCCGTGGTAGTCCTCGATGCGCTCCAGGTAGACTTCCACCTCGGCGCCAATTTCAAGCTCGGCGGTGAACTCGTTCTTGGCCACCACGCCGTCGCTCTTGAAGCCGATGTCGATGACGACATCCTTGTCCCCTACCGCGACGACCCTGCCGGGCACGATTTCGTGCTCGGAAACGGCCGTGAGCGTGCTCTCGATGAGCGTCATCAACTCGCTTCGGGAAGGCCCTTCGCTCTCCGGCTCCGCGCGATCCCGCTCCAGGTCTTCGAGTCGCACCACCGTGCCGGTTATCTCACCGGTGAATCCTACCGATTCCGCGGCAGCATCCGCCGGATCCGCTTCCGGTTCGGCTTGCTGCTCCTCTGCAGGCTCCTCGCCTGCCGCTGCGGGCAGTGCTTCCGCGCCGTCCTGCGCCTCCGCCGCGGGAGAATCCTCCGGTTCGTCTTCGCTGGCCTCCGCCTCCACTGCGGGTGCAGCCTCCGGCTCTTCCACGCTGCTTTCGGCCTCGGCCGCGCCCTCCGGCGCTTCGAACCCGTCTACTGACTCCGCAGCCTCCGCCTCTACGGCACTGCCCTCTGCATCCGCTTGTGGCTCAGGTATATGCTCTGCCTGCGGCTCGGCATCCTCGCTTTCGCCAGGCGCCGCGCTGGCCATTTGATGCAGCGCCTGGTCTGTATCCAATTCTGTACTGTCGCTATCTGTTGCTGTTGGTTGATTCGCTATGGATTGGTCGGACATATGGTGAAAAGAACGCGTAGAACGAGCCCCACGTACCGTCTCCCCCAACGGCCGGGCCCGGGTCTAGGGTTAAAAGGTATAAGGCCGCGCGGCCGGGGGATACCGTGCTTAATGCACGTACCGCACGGAGATAGACCATTTATACATCCCGAGACAAGGTGCGTTCCTTTACAAGTGACACGACAAAGTCCACCTGTTCTTCAATGGACTTGCCGGCCGTATCGAGCTCAACGGCATCGTCGGCGCGCACGAGGGGCGAAATCGTGCGCTCCCGGTCTCTCCGGTCGCGTGCCTCGATCTCGCGCAGCACGGCGGCGAAGCTCGCCTGCCTGCCTGCCGCGTCCAGCTCCGAGTGACGGCGCCTGGCCCGCACCTCGGCAGGAGCCGTGAGGAATATCTTGAGTTCGGCATCCGGAAAGACTTTCGTGCCGATGTCGCGCCCGTCGACGACCAGGCCGGGATTGTAGCGGTGCTGCCTGCCCAGCTTCCTCTGCTGCGCTACCATGCGCTTCCGGACGATGGGAAGCGTGGCCACCTCGCTGGCCATCTGCGCGACCTCCGGCAATCCCACTTCGCTCGAAACATCCTCCCCGTTCAGAAAAATGCGCGCATCACGTTTGCCGCATTCCATGACAATGGCGTCGGCATTCAGCACATGCTCGGCGTTTTCCGCCGTGGACGCCAGGCCGCGGCGCAGAAAGGCCAGCCCCACGGCGCGGTAGAACGCCCCTGAATGCAACAGAAAATAGCCGAGGCAGTGCGCGACGCCCCTGGCCGTCGTGCTCTTGCCGGATCCGGCAGGCCCATCAATCGCTACAATCACGAAGGGCTTCGATTTATTCGGCCCCAATATACGGCGCCACATGAGGAAACTTGGTCACGAAGAAATCGAGCGCCTCGCCGGCTCGCAGCTGGCGAGCGCAGCCGCGCACCCCGTCACGGCAATCCTTGACAACATCCGCTCGCTCTACAATGTGGGATCCATTTTCCGCACCTCCGATGCCGCCCGGATCGAGAAGCTGTACCTGACGGGCATCACGGGAACACCCACCAACCGGAAGTTGCACAAGACCGCCCTCGGAGCGCAGGATGCCGTTCCCTGGGCCTACGAAAAGGATGCGCTGCCGCTTGCGCAGCGCCTGCGGTCGGAGGGCTACCGGCTGGCCGTACTCGAAATAACCGACAGCCCGGCCGACATCCGGCGCCTGGATGCCGATGCATTCCCGCTGTGCCTGATCGTAGGCAACGAAGTCACGGGAGTAGCGGACAGCCTGGTACAGCTGGCAGATCTCGCTTTGGAGATACCGCAATTCGGGATGAAGCATTCGCTCAACGTCTCCGTAGCCTTCGGCATCGCCGTCTTCGACCTGGTGCGGCGCTACAGGGAGCTGCAGACCGGCGCCGCACCGGCCGAACCCCTGTAGCGCATCCGGCGAGCAGTGCTGCACGCACATGCCAGGTGTCGGCCCGCATCCGTTGGCATCCTGGACCGTATTTTGACGCGTAACTGCGGCCGCCAGATGATTGCTGCCCCCTATTCCCTTCGGGACCATTTTCCTCCGGCTACGACGGCGGATTGGCTTGCCGCCGCCCGGCAGGCTGCCGGCAGCGCCGAAAAGCTGGACTGGGACTGCGACGGCCTGGTGGTCAGGCCCCTCTACCGGGCAGCGGACGTTAAGACCGCTCCGGATACGGGCATCACGGGCGGCTGGGACATCTGTGAGCGGATAGACGCAGAGGACGCGGCGGCGGCCCGCGCGGCCACCATGGAAGCGCTCGAGGGCGGCGCGCAGGCCCTCGCCTTTGGCTGCCGGCACAGTCCGGCGCGCGCCGATCTGGAAGCCCTCCTTCGCATCCCAATAGCGCGCGGCGCGGCCGTGCACTGGGAAGGGCCTTCGGACGGTGTGCGGGACAGCTTGCTCACGTGCACCCCGGGAGGAGCAGATCTGCGCGGATCCCTGGTATCGGAGCCTGTTACGTGCCGGCTGCGCGGGAGCCGGAGTACGGGCTACGACCGCCTTGCTGCCCTGGCGGAGCAAGGCGGCACGCCGGGTTATCGCATTCTGGGGATCGATGTCGCTGCCTTCCACGAGAGCGGTGCCGGCGCCCGGCAGGAGCTCGCGCTGGCGCTCGCGGCCGCCCGCGAGCTGCTGACGCAGCTTGCGGATCGGGGCGTGGGCGCGGCGTGCACTGCAGGGGCCATTTCCTTCCGGGTGGCCATTGGACCGTCGTTTTTCCCGGAAATCGCCAAGCTGCGGGCACTCAGGCTCCTCGCACGGCAGCTGTTCAACGCCAGCGGCGCAGCGGAGGCGGCGGTGGACGTGTTCGCCGTTGCCTCAACGTACTGGCATGCAGGCATGGACCCCCGTTTCAATCTCGTTCGGGCCACGGCACAGGCCATCGCTGCCGTCATCGGAGGATGCGACACGCTGCTCGTGCCGCCGATTGCCGGGCTGGGCGCCCGCTCCAGTCGGCAGCTGCAGCTCATGCTGGCGCACGAGGCGCACCTCGGCCGGGTAGCTGACGCCGCGGCCGGATCCTACTTCATTGAACACCTAACCGACCGGCTGGCCCGGGCGGCCTGGGACCGTTTTCGACAGATCGAATCGCGGGGAGGGCTCCTCGAGATCGAGCGCTCCGGGGCGCTGGAAGCGGCGCTCGGCCGGGCCCTCAAGAAGCGCGAGAAGCAGTACCGGAGCGCCAGCCGCATCATGGTCGGCGTGAATGCATACACGAGCTCAGGCAGTGCACCGGAAGCAGTTCGCGGCGCGGGGCCTGCCGCCCCCTTTGAGGCCCTGAGGCGGCGCACGAAGGACAGGCCGCCGAGGGCCGTGCTGCTGCGCGGTGGGAGCGGCCGCCTGAGGCGCCTTGCACAGGATGTGCTTGCAACCGCGGGCATTGCCTGCAGCGAGGAAGAATCGGACGGCGCATCCGGAATCCCGGACATGGTCGTGGCCATCCTGCCCGAGCACGATATGGCCAGGCTCTCTCGCGAGCAGCCCCACCCGGTGGTCGCCGTTGCGGAAGAAGGGCCGCACGCGCCCATTGCGGGCTCTGCCGCGTGCCTCTACCCCGGCATGGACATTCCGGCTGTCCTAGGAGATCTCCTTGACACGATCGGGTACGCACCATGAAGGGCCGCCGACCGCAACTTGGACCTTACAGGCCGCCACCGGGGGGCGCCTCTGCCGGAGCCGGCGCGCCGTTCCATACGCCCGAGGGTATTGCGGTCGATCAGGCATACACGCCTGCTCACCTGGAAGGAGTCGAGCACCTGGATTACGTGTCCGGGCTGCCACCCTACCTTCGCGGGCCGTATGCCACCATGTATGCAACGCGTCCCTGGACCACTCGGCAGTATGCAGGCTTCTCTACGGCCGAAGAAACCAACGCGTTCTTTCGGCGGGCGCTGGCATCAGGCCAGAAGGGCCTCTCTGTCGCCTTTGATCTTGCCACCCACCGGGGTTACGACTCGGACCATGTGCGCGTAAGCGGCGATGTCGGCAAGACCGGCGTGGCCGTCGACACGGTGGAGGACATGAAGGTCCTGTTCGAGGGGATTCCGCTGGCGGACATATCTGTCTCCATGACCATGAACGGGGCCGTTATCCCGGTGATGGCCTTCTATGTGGTTGCCGCAGAAGAGCAGGGCCTAAGCCCGTCCGGCCTTCGTGGCACCATCCAGAATGACATTCTGAAGGAATTCATGGTCCGCAATACCTACATCTACCCTCCGGAAGCCTCGATGCGCATTGCCGGCGACGTGATGGGCTTCTGCGCGAAGCACATGCCAAGCTTCAACTCAGTCTCGGTCAGCGGATACCACATGCACGAGGCCGGGGCGCCGGCGGACCTGGAACTCGCCTACGCACTCGGCAATGGCCTGGAATACCTTCGCCGCGGCCTGTCCGTTGGCATTGATGTCGATGTCCTGGCGCGCCGCATGTCGTTTTTTTTCGGAATCGGCATGCACTTCCTTATGGAAGTGGCCAAGCTGCGTGCCGCGCGCCTGCTCTGGGCAAGGCTCGTATCGGACTTCCGTCCGCGCAATGCGAGGTCGATGGCGCTGCGCATGCACTGCCAGACCTCCGGCTACAGCCTGACGGCACAGGAGCCGCTCAACAACCTGGTGCGCACCACGACCGAAGCACTGGCCGCCGTGCTGGGACACACGCAGTCGCTGCACACCAATGCCCTGGACGAAGCCCTGGCGCTGCCGAGCCGATCCTCCGCTCGCCTGGCGCTCGACACGCAGCTGTTCCTCATGCATGAAACCGATATTGTGCGCTCCATCGACCCGCTCGCCGGCTCCCGCGCCGTCGAAGTGCTGACGGACAGGCTTGCGCGCCGTGCTTGGTCGCATCTCCGGGAGGTGGAGGAAGCCGGAGGCATGACCGCCGCTATTGAACAGGGAATTCCCAAGATGCGCATTGAAGAGGCTGCGGCTCGCAAGCAGGCGCGGATCGACAGCGGCAGCGACGTAGTTGTGGGCGTCAACCGCTACCGCAGCGGCAGCGGCCAGGACGTGGAGCTGCTGGAGATCGACGCCCGCACCGTACGTGAGCGCCAGGTAGAAAGCCTCGCAAGAATCCGCAGCGAGCGCAGTCCGGCTGCCGTGCGCAGCGCGCGTGTCAGGGCATCAAGCGCGCTGCGCACGGCAGCCGTGCGCGCCGCGCGGGCT
>CAZXEU010000202.1:0-29141 GCA_964639665.1 uncultured Rhodothermaceae bacterium
GTGCTCGAGGGCCCGGCCGAAGCGGTTTACCGCGGTACGTTCGAGCTTGCCGTTTAGAGGGGACGTCAGAGCGTGTGCCGGCCGGCACGGGATCCGTTTCGTCTAATCGGCGGATGCCCTTCTACTGCTGCAGCATGGTACTGCGCAGGTCCTGGATGTCTGCCTCGTCACGCAAGGCCGTTATCCATTCCGCACGGAGGCGCTCTTCCAGTTCACGGGTCAGTTCAGAGCGAAGGCGCTCCCGCTCGCCATCGGTTACGGTGCCGGGGTCGGAAATGCGCGTGACGCGAGCTACGAATGCCGCACTGCGACCCTCTACGACTCCTGTGTCCTCTCCTTCGGAAAGGGCCAGCACGCTGCCGGCAAATACCGGGTCGCGGCCCAGACCGGGGACAATCTGGTTGGCAAAGCTGACGCCCGAGGCCGTCTCAGGCGGAAAGCCGAGGTCGGCGGCAAGGCCGTCAAACCCGGTACCGGCGTAGCCGCGCTCCAGACGGTCAACCTGAAACGCTTTCTTGGCATTGAGCAACACCCGGGAGCGCACCTCTGCCTCCACTTCCTCAAGCGGGCGAAAGCCCTCGTCCTCGATGGCTACCACATGGGCCAGGATGGTCGCCTCGTCCAGCTCGATTACCGGGCCGATGTCATCGCGCGCGGATCCGTCCAGAAACTGGGCGAGGGCTCGGCTAGGCCCGAAGCCGGGAATGGAGATCTGGTCCTGCTCCAGGTCCATGGACTGAAGGGCTACGCCCCGCCGCTCTGCCTCGCCGGCAAATTCACCGGACTCCTCCGCGTAAAACGCCAGGTCCTCAAGCTCGTCCTGAATAACCGTTAGCGTTCCCACGGACGGCGTGATGGAGGTCGCAAAGTCGGCAAGCTGCACCTCCAGGTCTGCCTTGTGCGTAACCTCGATCAGGTGCAGCCCGAAGCTGGTTTCAATCGGACCCACCAGGTCGCCGACGGCCGCGCCGAACGCAGCATCCTGAAACTCGGGCACCATCCGGCCATCCGTGAACCATCCCAGGTCTCCGCCGCGGCTTCCGCTGCCCGGATCGTCCGAGGACTCGCGGGCCAGAGCGCCAAAGTCCTCGCCTGCCCGCAGGCGCTCGCGCAGCGCCAGGATCCTCTCCCTGGCCTCGTCATCCGTCCCCGATGCCAGGATGTGCCGCGCGCGCACGTGAGTCTCCTGCGCGGGGCGCGTACCCGTCACCTTGACTACATGCACCGCGCCGCCGGACACTACCGGCCCTGCCATCATGCCGGGTTCGATAGGCTGCGTGCTCTCAAAAATGAGTTCGGCAATTTCCGGAGCAATGTCACCCGCACCCAGGAATGCGTCCGAATACGCCTCTTCGGATCCGTTCTGGACAAGATACGTGGAGTCGTCCAGGGCCTCAGCGAATTCGGCCAGGATCATCTCTCCCTCTCGCAGAAATGCCAGCGTATCGTCAGGGGAAGGCACCTTGGGAATGGAGGCCAGCTCGATGGAATACCGGCGCTCGCGCCGGTAGTCCTCCTCCTTGTTTTCCTCGTAGAATCGCTCGATATCGGCGTCGCTCACCACGACGGAGTCGTCCGGCACAGCCGCGTACCGCAAGAAGAAGAAGTCCGCGTCGGCCGTGACGGCCTGCCTGCGGTGAGCTTGCTCGATGTCACTTTCGGAAACGCGGGCTGTGGCCGTTATCAGCCTGTCGAATTTCTGGCTTCTGCGGTCGATTCGAATAAAGTCCTCGATCTGGATCCACGTTGCAGCCTGTTCCGGATTGTCGATGAAATTCTGCAGCAACTCGCGGTTCAGTTGCCCGTCGGGATTTGAAAAATTAACGCGGATTATCTCGTGCGGGCTGTCACCGAGAATGAGTTCGCGGATTTCCGCATTGCTCACGGTGATACCGAGGCGATCCATTTCCTGCTCACGCAGCTTGTTGTTGACCAGTAGGTTGTAGGCACGGTCGCGCTGCAGTTCCAGCTGCTGTGGCGGTACGGCCTCGCCTGTCACCTGGCGTATCTGCTCCAGCTGGGCCTCAAGCTGACGGTTGTACTCTTCGAGCGTAATGGGGTCACCGTTTACGATGATAATCTCGCCGAGCGGGTTTGCCCCGATGGTGTCAAATACACCGGAGTCCTGCAATACCCAAAGGCCTCCGAACGAAATCACGAGAATCCACAGGATGATCCCCGTGTTTTCCCGCATTCTGTTCATCGTGCCCATACCGCACCTCCAGGTCTAGATCGATAGAAGGCGGCCTAGGACGGATCCACGTGCACAAATCGCCGATTGCCGCGTGTGGCGCTGAATCGGACCTTGCCGTTTGTCTTCGCGAACAGGGTGTCGTCACCTCCACGGCCCACGTTGTCTCCCGGATGAAATCGCGTACCGCGCTGCCGCACGATGATGCCACCGGCGGGCACTGCCTGGCCACTGAAGATCTTTACGCCCAGCATCTTGGGGTTCGAATCGCGCCCGTTCTTGGTGGAGCCTACTCCTTTCTTGTGCGCCATGACTGTTTCCGGCTACGTTGACTGTTCGTCTTCTTCCTGCGGGACATTCAGCGCATCAACCCGCAACTGCGTGTAGCGCTGCCTGTGCCCCCGCCGCACGCGGTACCGCTTGCGGCGCTTCTTCTTGAAGACAATGATCTTGTCCGCCTTGACGTGTCCGAGCACCGTGGCCTGCACCGAGGCCCTTTCGACATGGGGGCGGCCGACAATCGTGGATTCCTCGTTGACCAGAAGCAGTACGCGGGGCAACTCGATGGCATCACCCGCAGCGTGTTCCGCATACAGTGGCACGAACAGCGTATCTTGCTCGCGCACCTTGTACTGCTTCCCCTTTATCTCGACAATGGCATACATCCTGTGATCTCTTCTTTGGGGCACCGGGTTTGTACCGGAGCGAGAGTGCAACAAGGGTAGCATTGTGTTACGCGTGGCGCATGGGTTGGATCCCACGCGAAGCGTTAAGAGGCGTCGAAGAAATGGATCTGGTGCTTCCGGGATCAGGCGCGAAGGTGCGTGCCGGCAAGCTGCTGTGCATAGGCCGCAACTACGCGGCGCATGCCGCGGAAATGGACAGCCCTGTACCCAAACGCCCGGTAGTGTTCCTGAAGCCGGCTTCGGCGCTCATTGGCAATGGACAGGAAATCGTGCTGCCGCAGCAGTCACACGATGTCCAACACGAAGTGGAGCTGGTCGCTGTAATTGGCCGTGGCGGTCGGCACATTGCGGAGCCAGAGGCGCTCTCCTATGTGGCAGCCTACGCTGTTGGCCTGGACATGACCGCACGCGACCTGCAGGCCGAGGCCAAGAAGGGGGGGCTTCCGTGGTCGGTCGCCAAGGGATTTGACACGTTCGCTCCGCTGGGGCCGCTTGCGCCGGCCAGTTCCGTAGCCAATGTGCAAGACCTCGCATTGAGTCTTCACGTCAATGGAGTCGAGCGCCAGCGCGGCAGGACGGCCCGAATGCTCTTTTCGGTCGCGGCTCTTGTTGCGTACTGCTCTTCCGTCTTCACGCTGGAGCCCGGCGACCTGCTGTTTACCGGCACGCCGGCCGGCGTGGGGCCCGTGCGCGAGGGGGATGTGCTGGAAGCCCGCTGCACGCACATGGCGCCGCTAGCGGTGCGTGTGCGACGCGATTCGTAGCTCCGGGAGTTACGACTCGCTCGGGGAGGGAAGCCGGATGTAAAACATGGCTTTCAGCCGTCCTTTCCCGATCCAGGTTCCAGCACTTCTTGTACCAGCTTTCGCAGCTCAGGCTGGATTCTTCTGAACGCCCGCTCTGCGTTCGCCTCGGCCTGCCTCCGAATTGCTTCGTGCCTCCTGACCTTGCGGGGGTCGGTTATTTAGCCGTAAGGATAGTTCGGACGATCGAGTCTGATCGGTACCGTGTTATTCCGCCTGCAATGGGTTGAGGAGTGGTCCGCTACACGCGGGGGACTCCGCGGCCAGCATTTGCAGAGATCCGGCCGGCCGGCTCAATCACCGTGCTGATCCGGCTTGAGCGGTCGCAGGTCACTACTTTGCGGGCTGAACAGGCGCTGCATGGCGCTTACGGCCTGCTCCATGTCCGCCATAGATACGTCCCGGTGTGTCGTGGCCCTAAGAGTGGTTGCACCGAATGGCACGACGGCCACGCCGGCTGCCTTCAGCGATTCGGATGCGGACCCTACATCGTGGCGCAGCAGGTGTATCAGCACAATATTGGTTTCGGGTTCTTCCACGCGCAACGAATCGATCCCGGCGAGCCCTTCCGCAAGGTGCCTGGCCTTGGCGTGGTCATCCGCCAGTTCCTTGCGGTGGTGGGCCAGCGCGTAGAGGCCGGCCGCCGCCAGGATGCCCACCTGGCGCATGCCTGCGCCCAGAAGTTTGCGCATGCGGTGCGCCGCGCGGACCAGCTCCCTTGTTCCGCAGAACACCGAGCCTACCGGAGCTCCAAGGCCTTTCGAGAGGCAGACCGTGACCGTATCGAACAGCGAGGCATAGTTCTGCTCGGCTATCCCGCTGGCAGCCGATGCATTCCACAGGCGGGCACCGTCCAGGTGAAGGGCCAGGCCCGCATCTCTCGCGACGTCCGTCAACTCTTTCAGTCGCTGGAAGGGATATACGCGCCCGCCTGCCCGGTTAAGCGTATTCTCCAGGCACACGAGCCGCGAAGCGGACTCCCAGTACTCGCCGGATCTGAGGGCCCTTTGCAGCTGGTCCACTTCCAGGACGCCGCGGTCGCCGTCCAGCGGATGCAGTACGACGCCGGACAACGCGCCGGCAGCACCGGATTCGTAATTGAAGATGTGGCAGCTGCGCTCGACAATGACTTCGTCTCCCGGACGCGTCTGGATACCCACGCCCAGCTGATTGCCCATCATGCCGGAGGGCACGAACAGGGCCGCTTCCTTGCCCAGGAGATCGGCCACTTCTTCCTGGAGCCGGTTGACGGTAGGGTCCTCGCCGAAGACATCATCACCGACTTCGGCGTGGTACATGGCCCGCCGCATGCCCGCGCACGGCCGCGTAACCGTGTCGCTTCTGAGGTCGATCATTTTGCGCTATGCTTCGCGCGAGATGTCGAGGACTTCCAGCCGCATGGTGCCGCTGGGCACCGCAACATCCACCACGTCTCCGGGCGCTTTTCCGAGAAGTGCTTTCCCGATGGGGCTTGAAATGGAGATGCGGCCCAGCTGCAGGTCCGCTTCCTGTGCCGAGACGAGCTTGAATCGGTGTTCTGATCCCGTGGTATGGTTCCGCACCTGTACATGGGACAGGATGAAAGCGCGGGAAGTGTCCACGCGGGATTCGTCGAGGACGCGGGCGTTGCTCAGCACCCCTTCCATGTGGGCAATGCGCGCCTCAAGCTTGCCCTGCGCGTCCTTTGCCGCGTCGTATTCGGCGTTCTCGGACAAGTCTCCATGCGCCCGAGCTTCCGCGATTTCGCGGGAGATGCGCGCGCGCTCGACCGTGCGCGCGTGGCGCAAATCGTCCTTCAGGCGTTCCAGCGCTTCGCTGGTAAGGTATACTACGGACATCCGTTTACCACCCGACCCTGCGGCCAGGCGCAGGTTGCACCCTGGTAACTGGAACAGGCTCGACGGTCTCTTCGGCATTCTCTGCTACCAGCCGGCGGGCGGTCCAGTATGCCCGGGTCCAGTAATTCTCCTCCAGGCGGGAAATCATCACGCCGCGGCTGGTGGAGGCGTGCGCAAATTCACCGCCGCTGAGATAGACTCCCACGTGCCGGGCCGCGCCCGGTGGCTGGAAGAAGACCAGATCGCCGGTCTGCAAGGCGCGCTGTTCGACCGGTGTTCCCAGGTCGAGCAATTCGAGCGTCGTGGCCGGGATTCTAACGCCAAAAGCTTCCTCGTAGACCTGGGAAACAAAGTTCGAACAGTCTATGCCTTCTGAGCTCCGGGACCCGAGCAGAAACGGGGTGCCGCGCCAACTGTACTCCACTTCGCGGATGCTTTGCTCAGCCTGGCCCAGGTCTTCGATTCCTGCCATGAGGGCCGGCGCCGAGGAGGCGCAACCGGACGCCACAATGGTCGCTCCGAGGAGCATGATAGTCAGGGAGAGGCAAGACCTGGTGTGCATTTTCCGCTGGCGATGCCGGGAAGATCAGTGGATCAAACTACGCAAGGTCCGTGTCTAAGTCCAATCTGCACACTACATCAGATCCGGGGTTAACATGCCGTATCCCGAAGCACTAGTAATGCCTATGCGCCAGGAGTTGGCGCGACTTGGCGTGCGCGAGTTGCGCACGGCCGCCGAGGTCGACGAGGCTTTCGCCGAGACGGCTGGCGGTACAATGGTGCTCGTCATCAATTCCGTATGTGGCTGCGCCGCTGCTATGGCGCGCCCTGCCATCGGCCTGGGACAGCAGCATACACGGCAGCCAGACCTGTACTGCACGGTATTTGCCGGCCAGGACATGGAGGCCACTGCGCGGGCACGCGCATACCTGGCAGGTATTCCTCCTTCCTCGCCTTTTATTGCGCTCTTCAAGAATGGCGAGGTGGCTTACGTCATAGAGCGGCGACATATCGAGGGGCGCAGCGCCCAGGTTATAGCGGCCGATCTGGTGCAGGCCTTCGATTCGTACTGCGGCACGGATGCCGAAGCGGGCGACGGTCCATCGAGTCCGGAGGCACCGGTGTTTTCTTCGCACCTGCCGCCGACTTTCCGGCCTATACGCTGAGCAGCTTTTCCTTGCGCAGCACGAGTCCGGCAAAGACGAGGCCTGCGACGACGGCTGCAACGGTAGTTAGCCAGGGGACGCCAAGCGCTAGCGCGCCCGCGATAATCATCAGGCCCGGAGCGGAGTAGAGGCCATAGTGCGCATAGGCGCCCAGGATTTGCCTGAGGTCGCTGCGTGCCAGCCTCACGAGAATGGCCAGCTGCATAAGGCGCGCCGCCGAGCCCGTAATTCCAACAGCCAATAGCAGCAGTCGCACGTCCTGGGTCCGACCTCCTATGACCAGGGCCGCCGTCATACATGCGCAAGCAACGAGGCTTGTGGCCAGGTCGAGGCGCTGGCGCTCCAGCACATCGAAGATGCGAGTCAGTGGACTTACGATGGAGCCGAAGAACAGCCACGGTGCTATATACTGCACGTAGATGCCGGCGGTGCGCCAGTTCTGTCCAACATCCTCTCCGAAGACCACGGCAAATATATCGGGCCCGGCCACCATCAGCACCAGTGTCGGAAACAGGCCGATCATGACAAGGCGCCGATGCACCATGGTGCTGATGTCGGTGAGTCTGCCACGGAGCTGGGCAAGCCTGGCTTCGGCTGCATGGACGAAGAAGACGCGCGAGACGGCATTGCCCGCGTAGCTGAGCGGTATGGCAAGAGCAGCGAAGGCCTTGACATAGTACCCGAGCTCATCATCGGCGAAGTAGACCGGAAGCAGGAAAACGGGCAGGCGGTAGACGAGAGTCGCGACCAGGCTGGAAGGTGTCGAAAAGAGAAAGAACCTTTTGTACCGCCTGGCCATGCCAAGGACGGCGCCGATGCCGGGGCGGCGCAGCAATACCTGGCCGCTGCGACGCAGCGAGGAGGTGACGTTGACGGCTGCACAGGCGACGTTGCCGGCCAGAAAGCCACCAACCAGACCTGCTGCACCAGCGCTGAGCCCGGCCGCGCCGGCGCTGAGTGGCGGCAATCCCACGCCGATGCGAGACGTAACCACGGTAGTGGTATTGGCGATTTGCCCGGCTGTGACGTGGCGGTAGGCCTTGGAGCGCATCAGCCATAGCTCGCCCGTCCTCGCCATCCGCATGGCCAGGAGCGTCGCAGGTACCAGCATCAGAAACGGGGCCAGTTCCGGCATGTTGGCGAGCCGCGCGAGGTCATGTCGCCAGAAGAGCGCCAGGGCCAGGACCGCAAGAAGCACGGCCAGTACGCCGCCGGCCAGCCACACCACAGTTGCCGCGTCTTCATCCTTTTCTTGCAGCATCAGGGCATCATCGTAGCGCAGCGACGATACCGCAAACAGCGTCGCCACCACGGCCGAGAAGTAGCCCATCACGCCGTATTGGTCCGCCGTGTACAGGCGCGTGAGAATCGGCTCGCACAGGTAGGCGAGTAGCAGCGCCGCGCTTGAGCCTGTAAAGAGAGTCAGCACTGGCCCCCTGAAGCCCTCCGTCGTGTAGAGGCGGGCAAGGAAGGCTCTCAGTCCGCTTAAGGTCAAGGCCGGTCTTCCGTCTTGATGCGATAGACTTGCCAGGGCCCGTCCTCGAACGCCACCTCAAAGTCCGTTGAGACGAGCTCCTGATCTCGCACGAAGTACTGCGCGCCGTAGCGTCGCCAGAGCGCCTTGAGATCGGAAGCCGGAAGACGCAGGAAGGCCTGGTCGAGACTGTCCTGAATCCCGAAGTAGCCCCGGTCAGGAAGCGAGACGGGTGCGGCAGCAGTCAGGCGCTCCAGCCATTCGGCTTCCAGGCCGGGCTTAAAGGGGAACGCTTTGTAATTGATGAGAATGGCCCGGCGTGCTCTGCTTCGGAAGCCGTCCCAGGAAGGAGGCACTGCAAAGATGGCTTCTTGCGGCGTGGCGCGCCGGGCCCAGGATTCCAGCGGGGGAATGGGCTCGGCCCGCAGCCCAAGGACCGTAGGGCTTGCCAAGAGCAGTGTGGCCGACGCCAGGAAAGTAGCGGCGGACACGTAGTGTGCGTGGTCCATCACTGCGTCGCCCATAGCGCGAAGCCGCGCGGGCAATCCACGCGCTACGGCGCCGCAAAACAGCACTGCCAGGATCACTTTGGCGGTCACTGTCATCTTGAAGAGCTGCAGCTTGGCGACGGCGGAAACCGGTATGAGTTCCGTGCACACAAAGCTGAACACGCCGGCGGCGGCAACGATGAGGAGAGTCCGCAGAACAAATCGGCGGTGGTCTGTGCGCAATTGTGTCCGGAGAAGCCGGTATCCGAAAAGACCCAGTAGACACAGAAGGCCGAAGCCTGCAGCCGAGATGCGCGTGAAGGAGGTGGGAAGGTAGTGGTGGGGCGCCCGGAATTCGAATAGCGTGTAAAAGAGACCGGGTCCGTCCGCAGATGCCGCAGGCGCCAGCTGCTGCACGGCTATGGGCGCGAGGGCCGGCAGCGCGATGGCCGCATACGTGAGTGCAAAGATATAGGGCGAGCGGGACCGGAAGCCGGACCAGAGCAGCAGCATGCCTATGAGCATGGCAGCTTGCAGCCCTACCAGGGCCTGGAGCCACGTGGCAAGTCCGGCCAGCACGGCGCTGTGGACGGTGCGGCCGCGCACGAAAAGCACCAGGCTCCAAAGCACCAGGCTCCAGGCTGCCACGCTCGGAGTCAGCATGGAGGCGACGAGGTCGTTGCCCCCAAGCGTGAATTTCGGCGTAAGCAGCATCACGACCAAAACGCTTGCGGCGGCAGCTACCTTGTCCCTCAGCAGTTCGTGGGCGAGCGCATAGATTGCGCAGGCACTGGCAGCCCAGGATGCCAGAAAGACCAAAAGGAAGGCACCGTGCACACCCAGAATCTTGGCGATCGGAAAAATGAGCCAGACAAAGCCCGTTCTCGGACCGAATGAGCTGGTCTGGTACGTAACAAACCAGTCTGCGGTGAATAGCGAGGCGTCAAGCAGTTGCAGCAGATAAGGAATGACCTCGTCCTGGTCGCTGAATCCGAAGCCGTAGTCTCTTCGCAACAGGAAGATCAGAAGCGACGCCACCGGAACGAAAAACGGAATTCCCTGGCGGAGGGCTCCAAACCGGCGATGGATTTCCGCAAGATGACCTGCGTGTAGGTGCTGGGTCATGTTCCGGCTTTGCTGCGGCCAAGTATGGAAGCCCGGTATTCCAGTCGGTAATAGGGCGTCAGTCGCGGACCGAAATGCCGCTTGAACTCCGCTATGGACGGCGTGTTGGCGCCCACGAAGTCGAACCGGACCACTCCGCTAGTGGCCAGCGTCTGCAGCGCCCGTCCCACCAGCACGGTCATGGCGTGGCCCCGCTGACTGCCTGCGATCCAGTAATGGGCCGTTTGGCCGTCGTGCAAAATGGCGAGTCCCCCTTCAAGTTGTCCGTCGCGGCGCGCGGTAAACAGCCGGACGCAGCCGGATGCCCGTAGCCGATTTACGAGGCGCGTCAGCGCTTCCGGTTCCGCGGGCAGGCGACGCCCGTGGCGGGCGTAGCTCTGCCGGCAGCAGCGCACGATGTCGGATGCACTGTCCGAGTCTTCCTCGATGCGGTAGGCGTGAGCGTGTTTCTTGTAGGCTCGGCGCGTGGCTTCGGACCATGCAGCCGTCCCAGCCTTCGGGCAAAGACGGTACGTGAACAGGGGCCGGACATCCCAGCCGCGCCACTGGGCGGGCCGGGGATCCCGCAGCGAAACGAGAAGCAGAAGGCGCCTGTAGTGCGGCTCCACCGCGGACAGCAGCGCCTCAAGCGGCGAGCGCCGCTGATGGATAGCCGCTTCGTCGCAAGACTGGCGCAGGAGCATGCACGAGTACTGCGCAAAGGGAACGGGCCGCGAGTTCCGGAATGCTCCCTTGCCGCGGTACAGCACAATGATGCCGGCCTCGTCCCGTCCTTTCGCCTGGACGAGATGCATTCTGCTCTGCATGCCGAATGCCGCCGCGGAATCCTCGGCAAATGCCAGAGACGTGAACGCGGAGCGCTGCGGCGAGCCCTTCCACAGACCGTTCCAGCGCGCACGTGCATCGCTGTCAGTCAAAGGATACGCGCCCGATTCGAACTCCACGCCGTTACAGGATGTACTGGCTCAGGTCGCGGTTCTCGACAATGTCCTGCAGCTTCCGATCGACGGTGGCGCCGTCGATCCTGAGATGTTCGGGCCCGCTGCCATCGGCCTCGAACAGGATGTCCTCAAGCAGCGTCGTGAGAATGGTATGGAGGCGTCTCGCCCCTATGTTCTCCACGTCGCTGTTAACCTGCGCCGCTGTGCGGGCAATCCGGCGGACCGCATCATCCGTGAATTCTATGGCCACGCTCTCGCTGGCCAGCAGCGCTTCGTACTGCTTCAGCAGGGCATTTCTGGGCTGCGTAAGGATGAGATAGAAATCCTCTTCCGAAAGGCTCCGCAGTTCTACACGGATAGGGAAGCGACCCTGCAGCTCCGGGATCAGGTCGCTGGGCTTGGCCACGTGGAAGGCGCCGCTGGCAATGAAGAGGATGTGGTCCGTGCGAACCATGCCGTACTTGGTGGTGACGTTTGAGCCCTCCACAATGGGAAGCAGGTCTCGCTGCACGCCCTCTCGCGAGACATCGGGGCCGCTGCGGCCGCCCGCACTGCGGCTTGCCACCTTGTCGATCTCGTCGATGAATACAATCCCGGTCTGCTGTACACGGTCAAGGGCCTCGCCCGTGACCTTGTCCATGTCAATCAGCTTCTGAGCCTCCTCTTTGGCAAGCAGCTCAAGGGCGTCTGCCACCGCGACTCGCCGCTTCTTTCTGCGGCGCCCGCCCATGTTGCCAAAGAGCTCCTGGATGTTCATGCCCATCTCTTCCAGTCCCATTGGCCCGAAGACCTGCAGCATGGGGGCACCGTCGGAGGCCACTTCTATTTCTACTTCGCGCTCGTCCAGCTTGCCGCTTCGCAGCATGGCGCGGAAGCGGTCCCTGGTACGCATCCTGCGTGCTTCGCCATCGGCGCCTGAGAGGCTGTCGTCCTCGGGGCCCGCCGCCGCCACGGCCGTCACCGGAGTCTCGGGCAGCAGCAGTTCCAGCACACGGTCCTCGGCAAGCTCCCTGGCACGGCCCGTGACCCGGTCCTGGTGCTCTTCCCGCACCATGTTTACAGCAATATCCGCAAGGTCCCGGATCATGCTGTCCACGTCCCTTCCAACATAGCCCACTTCGGTGAATTTGGTAGCCTCGACCTTGATGAAGGGCGCATGCGCCAGACGGGCAAGCCTGCGGGCAATCTCGGTCTTGCCCACGCCTGTAGGACCGATCATAACGATGTTGCTCGGCATGATTTCCTCGCGCATGGCCTCCGGCGCATTCCTGCGACGCCAGCGGTTTCGCAGGGCAATGGCGACCGTACGCTTGGCGTCGGTTTGCCCGATGACATAGTGATCCAGCTCCGCGACGATTTCGCGAGGCGTCAATTCGGCAGCCATAAAGTCAAATGTCTTGAATCTGTGCGCCTAGTAGCGCATACCGTCCTCATCTCCATGGCCACCGGGCGCATCCTCCTCATACCCCTCCTCTTCGTATCCGTCCTGGTATTTTTCAAACTCCCCCGCGTCGTACTCCTCGTCATTCTCCGTGGCATACAGAATTCCGTAATCATCTTCGCTTTCGGCCGGGTATGTGTCGCCCCTGATGGCTACCACGTCCGGATGCTCGGAATCGATCAGCAGCACCGTGTAGTCGTAGGGGAAGCCTCGACGTTTCTCTAACCACACAGCTCCGGCGTTCTCGATCTCGCTGATGAGCGACTTGGGGTCGTACTCGCTGTCGTCCAGAATCTCGGACAGCTTGCGCAGGCAGGGCGTCAGGTAGATTTCATTGTAGTGGCCGAAATGCTCGTCTATTATCTCCAGAGCCTGGAGCGCGCCTTCGTGCGTTAGTGACCGGTATTCGACGTCTTCGGTCCGGCTTGCCGCCCGTTCGGGACGGTCAGCCGGCGTCGTGCGAGGCGCGGCCTGGGGCGCGGCAACGGTGCGCCGGCTGGATTCGCTCAGCAGCGTATGGGCATTCAGAAACAGGTCCTCGTCTACATGCGAGCCCGTTGTCTCCGGACGCTTGAAGGTTAGAACCAGCGCTCTTGAGCCGTTGCGGAGGCAGTGTTGCACCAGCGGGAGGTAATGGCGGTCTCCCGACACGATGGCCAGCGTGGTCACGTCGCTGCGCGTGTAGAGGGTTTCGACGGCATCCACGGTAAGCTGGATTTCTGCGGCATTGCGCTGCATGGAGGCCGGCACGAAGCGTGGCTCGACGCCGTGCAAATAGAGTCCCCGCTGGACCTGCTGACCGCCGCCCTGCATTTCGGAGAAATCCGCGTATGCAGCCGCCATGACGGTGGAGGTGCGCAATTGCTCCATGAGGTGGCGCTTGAGTGCCTGCAGCAGCTCCGAGATTACGTGGTCGGGCCGCATACGCGTACCCGTTCGACCATACAAATGACTGAACAGATTTTCGTAGTCGACAAATACTGCCGCGCGGTTCGGTGCCTTTGCGGATTTTGAGAAATGCATGGATGTAACCGTGCCGGGTGAACGAAGCAATCAGTAACGGTCCCGGTCCCTAATTCTGGGGCGAGTCCTCTATTTCGAGTACCGTGGTATGGCTATTTGTGTAAACGCATATCTCCGCAGCCACGGAAAGGGCCTCTTCCACTATCTGCCGGGCGGACAGGTTGCCGGCATGCAGCAATAGCGCTCGAGCCGCCGCGAGTGCAAAGGGTCCTCCCGATCCTATGGCAATTACGTTGTCGTCCGGCTCGAGGACGTCCCCGCTGCCGCTTATTAGTAGCAGTTTGCCCGGCGCCGCCACGGCGAGGAGCGCCTCAAGCCGCCGCAAATACCGGTCCGTTCGCCAGTCCTTTGCCAGTTCAACTGCGGATCTCATTACGTTGCCCGCATACTGCTGTAGCTTTTCTTCAAATCGTTCAAACAGTGTGAATGCATCCGCCGTAGCGCCGGCAAAACCGGCAAGAATGCTTCCGTTAAACAACGTGCGCACCTTCTTGGCACGATGCTTCATGACGGTTGTGCCAATCGTGGCCTGTCCGTCTGAGCCCAGCACAACCTTGCCCGACTTTCGCACACCAACGACCGTCGTTGCATGCAAAAGTGGTGACGCCGACTGATTCATTTATCAAAAATATCCAAATCAATCAATGCCTACGTAACGTGGAGGCCACGGTTGTGTTCCTGTTCGGGCCCGCCGTAGCACGGTGCAATTCGAGCGAGGGAGGACGCAAACAGGGCTGCCGCAATGGGAGCGGCCTCAGCCTCGGAGGGGCATTCTTGCGAAGAAGACCGGCCGGCTCTAGAGCAGGTTACCGCGAAGAATGCGAGCCCAGGATCGTAACAACCGCGTCCTGCGCCGACCGCACAAGGGCAGACCGCGTCGTGTAATGGTTGCAGACCAGCGCAAAGGCAATCAGCCGGCCATCACCGGTCCTCACGAAGCCGCTCAGGGCGCTCACGCTTCCCAGGGACCCGGTCTTGGCCATGACCTCCGGCGTGCCTCCCCGGAATCGGTATTCAAGCGTGCCGTCCCGGCCCCCGACAGCAAGGGAATTCATGAATGCGATCCGGACTCCGCGGCTCTCGTGATGGGCCATGAAGCGGAGCAGGTCCGTTGCCATTCGCGGCGTAACGAGGTTCTTCCTCGACAGCCCGGAGCCATCCACGAGCTGTATGCGGCTGGTGTCGATACCGGCTTCCGCGAAAACGGCCTTCGCCAGCTCGTGACCGCTCTTAGCCGTTCCGACGTCGCCGCCTTCCGCTCCCAGGGTGCGCAGCACCTGTTCGGCCCACAAATTGTTGCTTTCCTTGTTGATTTCGCTTGCCAGTTCCGTCAGCGGTGCCGATGTATGGCGAGCTACGATCCGGAGATCCGGGCGGTCATAATCCGGTTTGTCAGCCAGGTCGTCGACGTCCACCGGCATGCCGTCCACGGCGATGCCTTCCGTTCGTAGCACATCCATTAGGACGTGCACAGAAAAGAGCGTTGGATTGTGCACGCTAAGCTCCTCCTCTTCGGCTCTGTTGGCCGGTACTTCGGAGGTTACTTCGAATCGGTTGGTGCCCGGTACTCTTTCGTAGCCCTCGACAAGGCCAGAGCCTCGGGGGACGGTAATGCTGTGATTGGAAATAGCGACGTAGTCCGTATTGTCCGGCTGCCAGGAAACCGTTCCAGGGCTACCCTGCCGGGTCGGATCTATGCGTAGCTTCACCACATTGCCGTGGAAGGAAAGGCCGCTGATTTCGGCGGCATAACCGTATTGCAAATCGTCCCAGCTCCAGCTTTCCCCCAGGGGCACATCATCGAAGACATCGTCGTCGCCAACAATGTTGCCGGCAATGTGCCGTATGCCGAGTGCGCGAAGTGAATCGGCCCAGGCACGGAACGTGGCGAGGGCACCGACTTCCGGCCCGCCATCTCCGAAGGAAGGATCTCCGGCTCCGCGGATAATCAGATCGCCCCGGAGCGTGTTGTCCTCCATCGGGCCTGACGCGTACAACCGCGTGCGGTACGTAAAGGACGGACCGAGCACATGCAGGGCAGCGGCCGTGGTGAAGAGTTTCGTAACCGATGCCGGCACGAAACTCCGGTCGGCATTCATCTCGTACAGGACCTGCCCGGTTTCCGCATCGACCGCCAGGGCACCCCACCAGGCATTCGCCAGCGGCGTCGAAAGGAGCACGTCCTCAATGGCTGCTGCCAGCACAGGATCCGTTTGGGATTCGGCAGGCTGTACGGCCAGCCCGGATCCGGCAACCAGAAGCGCAAGGCACCAATTCCGACAGGTCACGGCAGCGGGAGCTCCTCCAAGCTCCTGCGCTCCGCATCCACCATATGAAAGAGTACGAACGCGTGCTGAATTGCCGGCAGCGACACGGCGGGGGTTACCGTGATGGCGTAGGAGTTCTCTCCCGGACTAGTTGCAACTGAAGCAATGCTTCCTACTGTGAATCCGGGCGGAAAAATGCCGCTTTCCTGGCTCGTCACTACTGTCTGTCCGATCTCCACGGCTTCCGTTTTGACGACACCGTACAATGCCAGGGATTCCGAACTGGTGCCAGGCCAGTTTATCATGCCGACTGCGAGATTGGGCAGAATCTTGGCGGGAACGTAAAACTCGGTGTTGAGAAAGGGCATTACGCGGCTGTAGTGCTCGGTTACCGCCACGACACGGCCGACGACTCCGTGCTCCGAGACGACGGGCATGTCAATGTCAACGCCGCTGGTGCGGCCCACGTCAAGCGTCAGGAAGTTGTGCAGGCCGAAAATATCCTTGGTCACCACGCGGGCAGCCACCATTTCGTACGGCGCGGACCGCTGAAATCCCAGAGCGCCCGCCAAGCGCTCGTTTTCCACGCCGGCTTCCCGCAGCAGCAACACCTGGCTGCTCAGTTCGACGTTTTCGCGGCGAAGAGCGCGGTTGTCGCTTTGGGCCCGCAGGAAATGTCCGGCCCAGGCGATGCGCTGCTCCACTGCGCCCGTAAGCGTGAGAGAGGCTTTGCGCAGACCGTACAGGACGGGATCATTACTGGATATCATGAGCACGAAGGCGACCATCAGCACGCCGAAAAGAAGGAGCCAGTCCCGTATTCGCAGCCAGAATCGCACGTGACGATCACCCCCCGGACCCCTAGATCAGCACTCGGCGAAAGGCATCCACGTTTTCGAGGACCTTGCCGGTGCCGCGAACCACGGCCGTCAAAGGATCCTCGGCCACGTACACAGGGATTTCCACACGGTCACGGAGCACGTCATCAAGGCCTTTAAGCAGCGCGCCGCCGCCCGTGAGCATAATGCCGCGCTCCAGCACGTCCGCGCCCAGTTCAGGTGGAGTCTGCTCCAGGCACCGCTGCACGGCAGCGGTAATCTGGCCCACGGCGTTGCCCAGCGCCTCGCGTACATCTTCGGAAGAAATGGTTCGCACTTTGGGAATGCCGCTGACGAGGTCGCGTCCCCTGACCGATATCTCAAGCTCGGGCGACAGCTTTACGGCGCTGCCGATCTCGCGCTTGATGCGTTCCGCTGTACGATGCCCGATCAGCAGGTTGTGGTACCGCTTGAAATAGCGCAGTATCGAATCGTCTATCTCGTTGCCTCCTACACGGATCGATTCGTCAATCACAATACCGCTAAGTGCGATTACGGCAATTTCCGTGGTGCCTCCCCCGATATCCACGATCATGTTGCCTACGGGCTCTTCCACATTTAGGCCTATGCCAATGGCGGCGGCCATCGGCTCCGCAATCAGGTGGACCTTCTTTGCTCCTGCGTGTTCGGCGCTGTCCCGCACGGCGCGCTTTTCTACTTCCGTAATACCGCTGGGTATGCAAACCACCATTTGTCGGATGGAGGCGAGCCAGCTCTTCTGGACCTTCTGAATGAGACCGCGAATAAGCTGCTCTGCGACCTCGAAATCGGCAATGACGCCGTCCTTCAGGGGCCGAATCGTCTCGATATCGCGGTGCGTTCGCTCGTGCATCTGGAGCGCTTCGTGCCCGATCGCGATCTGCTGGCGGGAATTTCGGTGCACCGCCACGATGCTCGGCTCGTTAAGTGCAATTCCCCGGCCCTTTATGTAAATGAGCGTGTTGGCCGTGCCGAGATCTATGGCAACGTCCGACGAAAACTGGAAAAAGCTCATGGAGCGTTCTGGCGGGTCTGGTCTTCCGCTGCAACCTGACCGGTGAGAAGGCCAGTGCCCATGTGCGGCAAACCTGATATGCGAAGGTAACGAACCTGCACTAATGCCGAAAGTGCCTCTTGCCAGTAAACACCATCGCCATGCCCCGCTCGTTTGCCGCGCGTATGACTTCCGAGTCCCGGATGGACCCGCCCGGCTGGATGGCAGCCGTCGCTCCGGCTTCGGCCGCGGCCACGAGGCCGTCGGCAAAGGGGAAGAAGGCGTCCGAGGCCACCACGGATCCCGTGAGGGACAGCCCGGACTTGCGCCCCTTGGTCACCGCTATTTCCGAAGCGTCAATCCTGCTCATCTGCCCCGCACCGATGCCCAGCGTACGGTGGCCTGCCGCATAGACGATGGCGTTGCTCTTGACATGCTTGGCGACGCGCCAGGCAAAATCCAGATCCTCCCATTCGCGCTTGGTCGGCACGCGCTCGGTAACGCACTGGTAGCCGGCTCCGGCAGGCAAAGCGGGGTCACGCCGCTGACAGAGTGCGCCGCCCAGCATGAGCCTGGCCTCGAGACCGGGCAGGGACCGATTCCGGTTTTTCTGACGAATGAGCCGCCGGTTCTTCTTGCGCATCAGCAATTCCAACGCGCCACTTTCGAACGTCGGCGCTATGATGATTTCCGTAAAGATGCGGTCAATAGACTTTGCAACGGAAAGTGTCAGCGGGCGGTTGACGATGACAATGCCGCCGAAGGGGGACTGCCGATCCGTCGCGAAGGCCGCTTCGTAAGCCTGCTCCAGCGTCTCGGCCACAGCTACCCCGCACGGATTGGTATGCTTGAGAATGGCCACCGTGGGGCCGGCCTCCGCGAATTCGTCAATCAGCGCGAGCGCCGCCGAGAGATCCAGCAGATTGTTGTAGGACAGCTCCTTGCCGTGGATCTTTTCGAACAGTCCGTCGGTGCTGCCATAGAAGGCCGCGGCCTGGTGGGGATTCTCGCCGTAGCGCAGGTTCAGCTGCGGAGCCATGGAGATCCGGAGGGCTTCCGGCAGGGCATCGTCCTGCTCTGAATGCAGGAAGGCCTGTATGGCCGCGTCGTAATCGGCAGTGCGTGCAAAGGCACTGGCTGCCAGGCGCCTGCGCGTAGCCAGCGAAAGGCTGCCGCCCGTCGCGCCCAGCTCATTGGCAACTTCGTTGTAGCTTCCAGGCGAGGTCACCACGGCCACGTACGCAAAATTCTTGGCCGCCGCCCGCGTCATGGCTGGACCGCCAATATCGATATTCTCCGCTGCCACGGCATCGGTCACGCCCGGTTCTGCTACGGCTTCGGAAAAGGGATACAGGTTGACGACTACAATGTCGATGGGCTTGATGTCCAGATCGGCAAGGTCCGCGTCGTCGGGGCGGTAGCCTCTCCGGGCCAGGATCGCACCATGCACGCCAGGGTGCAGGGTCTTGACACGACCGCCCAGTATTTCCGGGAATCCCGTTACTGATGCCACGTCCGTAACCGCGATGCCGGCTTCGCGCAGGTGCCGGGCGGTGCCTCCGGAGGAAATCACTTCGATGCCAAGATCTGCCAATTTTCGTGCAAATCTGACTAGTCCGGTCTTGTCATACGTGGAAAGCAGAGCCCGGCGCAGGCGCACCTTGTCCGGAGCCTCCGGCAGGTTTCGTGCTTCTATCATGGCGCTGATTAATGAGTGGCAGATAGACGTGGCCGGTCTTGCAGCAGGCGCAGTGCCCTCGGGTATAGCGAGTGCTCGACGGCAAGTACGCGGTTGGCGAGCGTATCCGGCGTGTCGTCCGGGTATACCGGGACAGACTCCTGCAGCAGGATGGGTCCCGTGTCGTATTCCTCGTCCACGAAGTGTACAGTTGCTCCGCTTTCCTGGACGCCGGCCTCAATCACGGCCTCGTGCACGCGCCGGCCGTAAAGCCCCTTGCCACCAAAGGCTGGCAGAAGGGCAGGGTGAATGTTGACCATGCTTCCCCGGTAGGCGGCTACCACTGCGGCCGGAATCTTGCGCAGGTACCCGGCCAGCGCGATGGCGTCCACGCCCCTGTCTCGCAATGCGGCCATCAGCGCTGCGACGTATGCGTCTTCGCCGGGAAAGCCGGCGGGATCGAGTATGGCCGTATCAACGCCCGCCCGCCGGGCGCGCTGCAGCGCACCTGCCCGAGGCGTATTGCTGAGGACCAGGACTACGTTGAATTCACCGCAGTCCAGTATGGCCTGCAGGTTTGACCCGCCCCCGGAAGCAAATACGGCCAGTCGCACGACGGACTAGTTCAGGTTAAAGCACCGGGGATTTTACTTCATCCTCCGCTGAAAGCGAAACGGGCCCAGTTGAAATCACGACGAACTATTGGACCACGGGCTCAATTATTGCAAGCCCGGCGTCCGTTTCAGTCACCGTGAGGCGGGCCAGGACGCCAACAGGCATCGTGGCACGATTCGGAAAGTGGCCGTATGCCAGGTTCGTAGCTACGGGATAGGGGGCCTCCCCCAGGTAATCCGCCCAGATCTCGGACGGCGACAGGACCGGGCGGTCGTGCCGGGGCTCCCAGTCCGTGAAGGCTCCCAGGACGAGCCCGCCAATCTTGTCCAGTATGCCGGCCAGGCGCAGCTGCGCGAACAAGGCATCGATGCGATACGGCGCCTCGCCCACTTCCTCCACGAAGAGTATGGCGCCGCGCAGCGGCGGCAGGTAACCGCTGCCGATCATGCGCACAATGGTAGACAGGTTGCCGCCCACAAGCGGGCCGGTAGCCGCACCCTCACGCATGGGCACCAGCTCAGATTTGTCCGGGCCGGCCAGGGACGCCGGAACCCCTCCTCGAGCAAGGTCCAGAAAGCAGTCACGGGTTCGCTCGCTGATCTCTGCCCATTCAACCACCAGCGGGCCGGACAGGCTTTGCCAGCCGGCCTTGGTCAGCAGGGCGAGCTGCAAAGCGGTGCCATCGCTGAAGGCCGTAAGGAGCTTTGGATGCCGCCGCGCCGCGGCATAGTCCAGTCCGCCGAGGATGCGCAGCGCTCCGTAGCCGCCGCGCACGCACATTAACGCATGCAGATCTGATCGGCGCAGCATGCCGTTTATTATCTTGCACCGTTCCGCGTCGGTGCCGGCAAGGTAGCCGCGTGGCGTTACAGGCTCCCAAACGGGCCGGTAGCCGGCACCCTCGAGTGCACGCAGTCCGCGTTCGAGCCTTTCCTGGCGCCACGCCGGACTGCTGGGTGCGATGATGCCGATGGCGCTGCCGGGCGCAAGAGGAGAAGCGGGCAAGAAAGGGACCGCAATGACCAGGGTTTCGGCTCGAAGCACCGGGGACGTGCCATGTTCCCGGGCGCCGGTGGTTGCAGCAAGTGCTCCGGAGTACTTCCCTCGTCTGGGCTATGCCGCTCTCATGCAGGCTGCCGGCCGATTCATCATAGCGGATGACTGGCAGTATGTCCGGCAGTCCTACCAGAACAGAAGCAAGCTGCGCACTCCACAAGGCTGGCAATGGATCACGGTTCCGCTGCGGCGAGGGCAGCACGGTCTGTCCCATGCCTTCACCCGCATCGCTGCGGAGCCGGGCTGGCGGCGCCGTCACTGGAGGTCCTTCCTCTGCAACTACGGCCGAACCCCGTTCTTTGGTCACTACGCCGACCAGGTTCGCGCACTGCTGTTTGAGTCTGGAGCATCGCTGTCCGATTTGACCTACGCCAGCATCCGATTCGTGCATGTGAGCTTCGGCATGCATTCTGTTCTGGAGCGCGTCTCTGACACCGGCGCAGATTCCACGGAAATTCTCGGCGGCAGTTCGCCGTTTTGTATACTTTCCTCGCGCGAGCAGGCACGCCTCAGCTGTGCTCGTGGCCAGTGGGTGCTCTTATTTAACCACGCACCCTACCGGCAGCCATTTACGGGCTTTGAGGCAGGTATGAGCGCGCTGGATTTGCTTTTTGGCTACGGACCCGAAGCTTCGGCGATGCTCAAGGACATGGTGACCATCAAGCGCCTTTAGGGCGCCCGCAGCCGGTAGACGGATTTCATGCAGCAACTACTGAGTAGCGAAGTGTTGTGGGGCGTCTCCGTACTGCAGCTTGGCCTGAGCGCTGTCCTACTGGTGCTGAGTCTGTTCAGTCGCAGGCTCGTGCGGGGTCTGTTTGGGCGCGCTGTCGTGCGCCGGACGCTCCGCGCGCGTTCGCAGTGGGGCGCCGACCTTCTCGAGCTCATGCCGCCTCCCCTGGGGTTGCTCGTTCAGCTGTTGCTGTGGGCTGCAGCAGCCCGCCTGCTGGAGCTTCCCCAGGATCCGGTGGATATCCGCGGCCTGGCGGAAGGCGGCTTGCTTGTGGCTGCTTCCGTGGCGATTACATGGGCCCTCTTCCGCCTGCTGGATGTGGTCTCGCGGCATGCAATGCGAACGGCGGAGCGTACGGCCACCCGGCTGGACGATCAGCTGGTCCCGCTGCTTCGCAAAACGGTGAAGGTGATTCTCGCCATCGTGATTGCCGTCAGCGTGGTAGACAAGCTGGGTTACTCCGTTACCAGCCTCATAGCTAGCCTCAGCGTCGGTGGATTGGCGCTTGCGCTGGCGGCCAAGGACACTATAGCCAACGTGTTCGGCTCGCTGGTTGTCTTCGCGGATCAGCCATTCCAGGTCGGCGACTGGGTGGATGTGAGCGGCGTTGAGGGCATCGTGGAAGAAGTAGGCATTCGAACCACGCGGATACGACGCTTTGACCAGGCTGTCGCGACGATTCCCAACCAAAGCTTCACAGGTACAACTATCGTCAACCACTCCAGGCGCTCCGTGCGCCGCATTCGCCACGAGGTTGGCCTGACGTACGATACGTCGCCGGAGCAGATGGAGACCTTCGTCGCAAGCGTTCGCCGAATGCTGGAGTCCATGCCGGAGCTTGATGCCGAGCGCAGCCAGGCCTATTTCAAGGCGTATGACCCGAGCAGCCTGACCGTGTTGGTGCAGACCTTTTCGCTGTCCGCGGACTACGGGGACTACATGGCGGCGCAGGAACGGGTTTTGCTTGGCGTGCTGCGTCTTGCCGCCGAGCAGGGACTGCAAATTGCCTTCCCGACCCGCACCGTATATCTTGAGAACGCAAATCTGGCGGCAAGCCGTGGCTGAAAAGTACTGGAAGAAAAATCTGCAGTATCTGGCCGTGCTGCTTACCGTGTGGTGTGCAGTCTCGTTCGGCTGCGGCATCCTATTCGTTGATGCACTGGATACGGTCCGGCTGGCCGGCTATCCCCTGGGGTTCTGGTTTGCCCAACAGGGAGCCATCTATGTGTTCGTGGTACTGATTTTTGTGTACGTGCTTTTAATGAACCGCCTGGACAGGACCGTTGAGGGATAGCGTGGCGGCAAGGTTTCCGGCGCTGGAAAGGACATGAACGCACAGGCCTGGATATTCATTCTTGTTGGTCTGACCTTTGCCCTCTACATCGGGATAGCGATCTGGTCGCGTGTGGCCAGCACGGGGGACTTTTATATAGCCGGCGGCCGCGTGCCTGCCGTCCTGAACGGGATGGCTACCGCCGCAGACTGGATGAGTGCGGCCTCGTTCATCTCCATGGCAGGCCTGATCTCGTTCATGGGCCGTGACGGCAGCGTCTATCTCATGGGGTGGACGGGTGGATATGTGCTGCTGGCGCTTCTGCTCGCCCCGTATTTGAGGAAGTTCGGCAAGTATACCGTGCCGGATTTCGTGGGGGACCGGTACTATTCCCAGACTGCACGCTTCGTGGCCGTAGTCTGTGCCATCTTCGTCTGCTTCACTTACGTCGCCGGACAAATGCGCGGCGTGGGAATCGTGTTCTCGCGCTTCCTCGAAATCGATATTGTGGGAGGCGTATTCATTGGCATGGGCATCGTGTTTGTCTATGCGGTGCTCGGCGGCATGAAGGGCATCACCTACACCCAGGTTGCCCAGTACTGCGTGCTGATCTTTGCCTATCTCGTGCCGGCGATTTTCATTTCGCTCATGATGACGGGTCACATCTTCCCGCAGATCGGATTCGGCAGCGCGCTGACCGACGGCTCGGGAGCGTACGTGCTCGAGCGCCTGGACGGACTCAGCCGCGAGCTGGGTTTCGACGCCTATACCCAGGGACGGAAGAGCACCATCGACGTACTCTTTATCACGGCCGCGCTCATGGTGGGGACGGCCGGACTGCCGCATGTCATCGTCCGCTTCTATACGGTGCCTCGGGTGGCGGCTGCGCGCAGCAGTGCCGGCTGGGCGCTTGTGTTTATCGCGCTGCTATATACCACGGCGCCGGCCGTTGCCGCTTTTGCCCGCACCAATTTGCTGACTACGGTAACCGACCTGCCGTACCGTGAGGCGCCTGACTGGTTCAAGAATTGGGAGACGACAGGCCTGTTGTCGTTCGAGGACAAGAATGGCGATGGCATTATCCAGTACACGGGTCCGCACAGCGCCGTGGAGAACGAGCTTACCATCGACCGGGACATCATGGTGCTGGCGAATCCGGAGATCGCTAACCTGCCCAACTGGGTGATCGGACTGGTTGCCGCCGGCGGCCTCGCGGCGGCGCTTTCCACGGCGGCCGGACTCTTGCTGGTGATCTCGACGTCGATTGCGCACGACCTCCTCAAGAAGGGACTCATGCCGCACATCAGCGATCGCCAGGAACTGCTGACGGCTCGCGTGACGGCGGCCATTGCCGTTTGCATCGCCGGTTACTTTGGCATAGATCCGCCGGGCTTTGTGGCGCAGGTAGTGGCTTTTGCCTTCGGGCTCGCCGCTGCATCGTTTTTTCCGGCCATTATCCTAGGCATCTTCTCGAGGCGAATGAACAAGTTTGGCGCGATAAGCGGCATGCTCGCGGGCATTATCTTCACGGCCAGCTACATCGTGTTCTTCAAGTTCCTGTTTCCGGAGCTAAACACGGAGGAGTACTGGCTTTTTGGGATTTCCCCGGAGGGCATAGGTACTCTGGGCATGGTGCTTAATTTTGTGGTTGCGCTTGTGGTATCGCATGCCACGCCCGCACCGCCGCCGGCCATTCAGCGATTGGTGGAGAACATTCGTTTGCCCGAGCGCCTGACTTGAGCTTGATCCCGGTAAGGAATACCTTGCAACGACACCTCGTTCTCATTTACAAGGGTTCGCTCCATGAATAGCTCCAAGTATCTAGTATGGTTCATCATCCTGGCTGTTGCTGGCTGCGCCGAAACAGCCGAAGAAGCGGAGGTAGCGGATGCCGAGGAGGCGGTGACGGATCCTTGTCCCGACCTGATGGGCAGTTGGGAGCTGGTGCAGATCCAGGAGTCCGCGCTTGCGCTGAGCGGAGAATTTGAAAGCGATCCCGATTATCAGCAGGCGCCCACGCTCAAGATCCTCAATGACACGCACTGGATGTTCATACGGCAGAGCGCGGAGCAATTCGTGCATGCCCAGGGAGGCCGCTACACCCTGGAGCCGGGCGGCTTCTACACAGAATATGTGGAATACAGTGCAATCCCCGAAAATGTCGGCCAGTCCTTTTCGTTCGAATGCACGCTTGAGGGGGACTCACTTTGGCACCACGTCGGCGGCCAGGGCGATGCCCGCTACGACGAGGTTTGGAGGCGCGTACGGTAGACCACACTTCCGGTGCCTGGCGGCTCGCCGCTTGATGTGATCCTATGGATTTTGCCGCCATTGACTACCTGGTATTCGGGGCCTACTGTGTCCTGATCGTAGGGATAGGGCTCTGGGTTTCCAGGGAGCGAAAGGGGCACAAGAAGAACGCCGAAGACTACTTCCTTGCGGGCAAGGCGCTTCCGTGGTGGGCCATAGGAGCCTCGCTGATTGCGTCCAATATTTCGGCGGAGCAGTTTATCGGCATGTCCGGCTCGGGATTTCGCCTGGGCCTTGCCATTGCGACCTACGAGTGGATGGCCGCTATCACGCTGCTCTTGGTGGCGTGGCTGTTTATCCCCATATACCTGAAGAAGGGCATCTTCACGATGCCACAGTTTCTCGAGGTGCGCTATGACAGCCGGGTGCGCACGCTTCTGGCGGTATTCTGGCTTCTGGTATACGTCTTTGTCAATCTCACATCGGTCCTGTACCTCGGCGCACTGGCGCTGGAGGGCATCATGGGGGTTGCGCTTTGGAAGGGTGTTCTGGCACTTGCTGCGTTTGCCACCATTTACAGTGTCTATGGCGGCCTCAAGGCCGTGGCCTGGACAGATGTAGTGCAGGTAGTATTTCTGGTGGGCGGGGGACTGTTGACCACGTATCTGGCTCTGGACGCATTCGCCGATGGCGGCGGCGCGCTGGCGGGCATGCGCCAGCTTTACGCGGAGGCCGGCGACCGATTCAACATGATCCTCTTCGAAGGCGAGTTACTGTACAGGGATGACAAGGGCGTACTCCAGGACGCGTACACGCTGCTTCCCGGCCTGAGCGTGCTGATCGGCGGCATGTGGATCGCCAACCTGTTCTACTGGGGCTGCAACCAGTATATCATACAGCGGGCGCTTGCCGCTCGGAGTCTGAAGGAAGCGCAAAGGGGCATTGCCTTCGCCGGCTACCTGAAGCTCTTGCTGCCGCTCATCGTGGTCGTGCCGGGCATTGTTGCCTACGCGCTCAGGGCGCCCATTGACACGGCAGACGCGGCGTATCCGTGGCTGCTGAACGAGTACGTGGGACCGGGTCTGAAAGGACTTACCTTTGCCGCCCTGATTGCAGCCATCGTTTCGTCTCTGGCCTCGATGATGAACAGTACGTCGACCATCTTCACGATGGACCTCTACCGCAACTACATCAACAAGTCTGCCGCACAGGCGGATCTGGTGCGCGTCGGAAGGTGGGTTGCCGCCATCTGCATGGGCATTGCCGTAATTCTCGCGCCGCAGCTGTCCTCGCTGGACCAGGTGTTCCAGTACATTCAGGACTTTACGGGCCTGGTCAGTCCGGGCGTTCTTGCCATCTTCATAATGGGCCTGTTCTGGAAGAAGGCTACGGCGAATTCCGCCCTGCTGTCTGCCCTGCTAAGCATCCCGCTTTCGGTGCTAATGCGCTGGGCTGTTCCCGGCCTGCCGTTCATAGACAGGATGGGCATTGTATTCCTGGTAAGCGTGGCCCTGATCGTGGCCGTGTCCCTGGTAGAAGGTCGCGGCAAGGACAGTCCCAAGGGGATTGTGTTTGGTCCCGAAATCCTGCGGACAGACCCTGTATTTGCGGGTCTGGCCTTCGGAATCATGGCCATTGCAACGGCGCTGTATGTCCTGTTCTGGTAGGGGGCGCGGTCGGTTCCGGGTGCGAGCTTCTGCAGCGTGCAGCCGCTGGAAAACGTTTGCAGAAACGTCGGAATTCATATTAGACGCACGAAAATCGGCTGCAATTCCACGTGCCTGGTCGGGTCAGCATCTTGCAATTGAGTGCCCGAGGGCATTAATTATGGGTTCGATAAACAAGTTTTGGGAATAACGCGCTTAAAGCGTGCCCAGGGATTTCAGTTAAACCCATCAATTTCGGGAGGCTTGACACATGCGACTTGGAAAGCTACTAGGCACCTTCGCTGCCATGCTGCTTCTGACCACGGCCGCGTTTGCCCAGCGGGGCAAGATCGCGGGGACCGTAACCGATGCAGCCACGGGCGAGACCCTACCTGGCGTTAACGTATTCATAGCGGAACTGCAGCAGGGCGGCACATCCGATGCGGACGGATTCTACTTTATCAACAACGTTCGCCCGGGAACCTACGCACTGCAGGCGTCCTTCGTCGGATTCCTGAATGAGACGGTACAAAACGTGCGCGTCTCTACGGGTCTGACCACGACTATCGACATCGCCCTCCAGGAGCAGGTCGTCGGGATGGAAGAAATTGTCGTGACATCGGAGCGGCCCATTGTGCAGCTCGACGTGTCCGCTAACGTAGCCAGTCTCAACCCGGAAGCCTTCGAGGATCTTCCCGTAGCGGGTGTGAGCGAAGTCCTGGATCTGCAGGCTGGCATCGAGCCCGGGCTCCGCGTGCGCGGAGGTGGACTAAACGAAGTCGCCTTCGTGATGGATGGCATGAACCTGCGCACCGGCCGGGGACAACAGCCCTTTACCAATATCAGCTACACCGCCCTGGAAGAAGTGCAGGTGCAGACCGGCGGATTCAACGCGGAATACGGCAACGTTCGCTCCGGCATCGTCAACGTGGCCACCAAGGAGCCGCCCCGGAACACCTACACGTTTGACGGCCTGATTCGCTTTGCGCCACCGCAGCCGAAGAGCAACGAAGGGCTGGGCGGCGTAAACCTGAATGACTGCAACTATTCGGGTCCGGTAACGGGCGACTGCGACAGCTGGTTTATCCGGCCCTTCCTGGATCCCTCGGTGGCATGGGAAGGAACAGGCAACGGTGCCTGGGACGAGTACACGATTCTGCAATACAACAGCTTCGAAGGCTGGAATACGCTCGCCGAGCGCCTGCGGACTTCGGAGGGTTTCGACGTCACGGCGCAGGACATGCAGGATTACTTCAAGTACACCCACAGGAAGGATAACAATATCGATATCCCGGATTACGAAGCCGATGTCAGCATCGGCGGGCCGCTGATTCCGGGTCTCAGCTCCAGGTTGGGCGACCTGCGGTTCCTGGCCTCCTACCGGGGAACGCAAACGGCCTACATCTATCCACAGTCGCGTAATTCGTTTGACGAACAGACCTTCCAGGGGAAACTTATTTCCAACCTGTACCGCGGCATGAAGCTGACCGTGCAGGCCATGCATGGCACCGAGCGGGGCGTGAACCGTGATCAAAACCTCGCAGATGTGCAGCCCTGGCGAGGCAACCTGCCCAATTACCCGTGGCAGGGCTCCGGCGCGCAGCAGGTCACCGGCATCAACCGCCGAGCCCGCGTGATTCTCTCGGACGGAGCGTTCGCGCTGGCCGACATCAACCACACGCTTCTTGGCGCTACGTTCACGCACACGCTGAGCGCGAGCACCTTTTACGAGGTGGCGGTACAGAACCTGTCTTCGAAGTACCGCAGCCACTTCCCGAATCTGCGTGACGGCTCGTACATCGACGAGAACGGCAATTTTGTCCAGGTCCCGTACACTAACAACCTGGGCCGGCCCACGCCGGCGGGGCTGGCGAATTTCGACAGGCTCACCTGCTTTGGCGGCGGCTCCGACCTCAACGGAGACGGGGAGGTTACGCCATATTGCTCCGGAGATGAGCCATTCGGCTTCCTGGGGCAGGGTGGCAACCTCATCGGCGGCGCCGAAACGACGGGCGGCCACTGGGTTAAGACCCGTGACACGTCGGACGTAAGCGTGTTCACGGGCCGCTTCGACCTCACAAGCCAGGTAAACCGGTTCCTTCAGGTCAAGACCGGCGCCGAACTTATCATCAGCGACTACGACCTGAATTACAAGCGCGTCAACCTGGCGCTGGTTGGTCCTGAGCCGGAGGCAGACTGGCCGTTCCAGCGTACGCCGATACAAGGCGCGGCCTACGCGCAGGGCAAGCTGGAATTCCAGGGCATGATCGCCAACCTCGGCCTGCGCATGGACTTCTTCGATGCGAATACGCCGTGGTGGGTGTCTGAGTCGCCCTATGACCAGGCCTATCGTCAGCGTGCGGAAGGGTTGGATGAGCTGTTGCCCAAAGAAGATCCGGCTGCTCAGATCAACATCAGTCCGCGGCTGGGCGTGTCGTTCCCTATCACGAATGACAGCAAGCTCTATTTCAATTACGGGCACTTCAGGCAAATGCTGAGCCCGTTCAGCGTCTTCGGCGTGCAGCAGTCCCGCAACGGCGGCATCGACGTACTCGGCAATCCGGATCACCCCATGCCGCTTACCGTGGCATACGAACTG
>CAZXEU010000203.1:0-13197 GCA_964639665.1 uncultured Rhodothermaceae bacterium
GACTTGCACCTGCAAACCGCGGCCCGCGCCGCCCAAGGAGATCGCCCGCGGCCCGAAATTCACGGGCGCCGCAGTAGTCCTCTATCACGCGGCGAAGCGCCAATTGAATCGGTACCGTGGGCAAGGCGAATTCCGGGAGCAGGTCGATGCGGCTCTCCAGCTGCTCCGCTTTCGCGCGCCCTACTTTCACCTTCACGCGTCGTTTTTTCCTGTCCAGACGCGCAACTTTCACGCCCAAGAAGCCCTCTCCTTTGACCACGTTGGCGTCACTGCCTTCCTGCAGCTTCGTGCCCTGTGCGGGAAAGGCGTATTCCACCTGCACGGATCGCTTTACGCGCTCCGCTCTTCCGACCTGCTCCAGCCCTGCCAGGCAGTTCATGTCGTCCATCAACTCTTCCTGGTCCTTGCCGCGGGCATCGAAGACAGCCCACGCGGCAGGCTTCGCCTCCCGCCGGTGAAATCGGGACAGGTCAAAGAGCAGCTTTCTTTCCTCCTCTGTGTGTGACGAGGCCTTGAGCACCTGCATGATCTCGTCGACCTCCCGCTGCTCCTCTTCCGACTTTTCCGTTTCGCCTTCCCGGAGCTCCGGCCATGGCGCCTCCGGCCGGATCTTCAGCAGCCAGTCGCGCAAATGCTGCGTAGACATGCAATCCACGCGATTGTAGTCTTCCAGCTCCGCCAGTATCTCCGGATCGGCCGTCGTTCGGAACCGCTCGTAGGCCACGATGGAGGCACCGGCCGACTGCACGTCACCGCCGCGCGGGAGGTCATAAAAGGCCTCCATGTCCTTGATCGAATACGACATTTCGGAAGCCACGAGGCCGCCGCGAACGACGGCAAACAGATCCACGAACCGACCCTGGCGGAGCCATCGGTCCAGAAGTGCCTCGCCGCGGCCATGCCGCGACGTCAACCGGCGCAGGGCCGCGATTTCATAGGGGGCGTAGTGGTAGATGCGGGCCTGGGGACTCTCAGCAATGCATCCCGAAAAGAAATCAAGAAGCTGCTCGAGCGCGCGGCATTCCTCCTCGCGGTCGTGCGCCCAGAAGGCTTCAAACCGCTTGCCGTCCCATACCCCGTGCAGATACTCAAGCCCGAACTCGTTTTTCTCGTCCGTTTCGCCTTCTGCACGGAAATACGGATACCCCTCAATGTCATAGAACAAATCGCCTGCTGCCGCTCTGGGCAAGAGGTCGAATCCCTTCCCCGGAACGCGCTCCCGCAGCTCAAAGGAGGGACTGCCCATCTTGCGCGCCTGCTGCAGCCGAGCCTGCACGCGCAGCCTGTCCAGTGTCTCGGGCGCCAGCTTGCGCACGGGCTCCGCATGCACGGCCAGGGCCTTCAGTGTGGTGACGCCCGCCGCCTTTAGCTTGCGTACCTGGTCCCGTCGGATGCCGGCCACGCGAAATAGGCTGTCCTTTTCCTCCCACACTTCCTCGCAGTGGTTGCGCCACGGGCACAAGGGACATGCCTTGCACGGGATAGGTTGCACTTCTTCGGGATTCTCCACAAACCTTTCCAAGCGGCGGCGGGCGCGTCTGACGTACGCCGCATACTCGGCGATGCGCAGCGAATGCCGCGTGTTTGTGCCAAGCCACACGTGGGCATGCTCGGGTACATGGCCCTGCAATTCCGCCAGGAGATCGCTGTACATCGCCAGCTGCATCACGTGACCCGGAGCGGGCGAGCGTTTCAGCTTCGCATCCACCGCCTCGTACGAGAATTCACCCAGCGTCGACGGCTTTTCTGTCTTCTCCAGAAAATCGGCGTAGCCGCCCCACATGCCGCCGCAAAGCGCACCCTGCACCACGATGTCGACGCCGAGACGAAGCGCTGCTTCCGTTTCGGCGCGCTGCACATCGAACGGGCCACGTCCGATCAATGCGATGTCTTTACCCTCGGAGCGCAGCGTTTCCAGGTAATTGGCTTCGTGTTCCTGGCCGTGCCTTTGCAAGAGCTCCGCATCTTCGGACTGTGGTGCGGGCTCGGGGCCGCGCCCGTGCAACCGTTCCAAGTCGCGCCAGGTGGCATACCGGCAGTCCGTGAACCGCATGAGGTCCGATGCCGAGAGCCGGATGCCCGCTTTCTCCCAGCGCATCAGGTTTCCGCCACGGGCTCGATGTGAAGACTTGTCCCGCCCAGCTCGCGGAAGGCTCGCTGCCGGCAGGACAGCACGATGATCTGCAACTCCCTTGCCTGCTGCGTCAGGGCGTCGAACATGGCCTCGATGCGATCGTCGTCAGTGAAGACGATGGCATCGTCCAGGATGGCAGGGGCAGGACTGCCGCTCTTGGCCAGGATCTGCGCAAATGCCAGTCGAACCAGGATTGCGATCTGCTCCTGTGTGCCGCCGGAAAGCACGTTGAAGTCTTCCTCCGTACCGGCGCGGACCAGGGTCTCCGGGAGCACATTTTCGGCGTCGAACCTGATTTTCGCATCAGGCCACAGGAGTCGCAGCAGAGGCTTGAGTTCAGTAAGCACAGGCTGCACAAATCTGTCCCTAGCGGCTTTCTGCGCGGCTGCCAGCTCCTTGTCCAACGCTTTGAGTACTTCCACCTCGAATTCAATCGCCTGCAATTCCTCACGGGTCTTCCCCAGCCGCTCCAGGATATCCGCCAGCTCTTCTTCCACAGCGCTGCCGGCCTGCGTTTCAATGGTCGTATCCAGCTTTCCCAGCTCGATTTGCAGGCGGTGCTCTTCCGCTTGCGAGCGCTCGATCACCGACCTTGCCCGCCCTAGCCGACTTTCTGCCTCCGTAAGGTTCGGGGCGGTCTTCTCTTTGGCCTCGCGAAGCTGCGCCAGGCCTTCCAGCTCCCGTGAGAGGCGCTCGCATGCCTCTTCCCTTCGCCTTACCTCTTCTTCAGGCGATTCCAGGCCGCGCAAGGCTGCTTGAGCGCGGTCTTGCCGGGCTTCCGCAGCAGCCCGGCCTGCGGCTCCCAGCGTCAGGCGCTTTTCCGCTTCGGCGTAGCGATTGCGCTGCTGTTCGAAGGCCTGCGTGGCCGCACGCAGTGCACCCCGAGCCTCATCTTCCAGTGCCTGGGCCTGCGCCAGCGGCAGGCCCTCTTCTCCGGCATCGGTTGGCTCTGGCAACGCTGCAAGTTTCTCTCGCAGCGCAGCGATTCCACGCGGCGCAATGCCCCGAAGCAAGGCCTCCGCGTCCCTCCGCCGCTCCTCCGCCTTACGGCGCCTGCGAAGCGATGCCCGAACCTCCGAGATATCCTCCATTCCGCTGCCGAGCAGCAATGCCTTCAGCTTTGCCTCTGCCTCCTCCAGCGACGTGCTGTCCACGCGCTGACCCGGGTGAACAACCAGGCGGCCAACGCCGTCGATGTCAAGAATTGCGCCGTCAGGCACCGAGACGCGAACACCGTCTTCCAGGACCGACTCTTCGTGTCTCACGGCACCGGCCTTTCCCGGTAAGTACGACATGGTCAGAGAAGCAGCCTCACGATCCCGAAGTCTGCGAAGCTCGCGCACCTGGCTATCGTGCTGCTCCAGTTGGTCGGCCGCACGCGCCGTCACTTCCCTGGTTTCGTCTGCACTGGCAGCCTCAGCGGCCTGCCTGGCTTCTTCTGCCCGGGCCAGCTTCCCGGCCAGCTCGCTGCGCTCCTGGCGCTGCGCCTCCACCTGTGCCTGGCGGCGCACTGTCTCAGCCTGCTCGGCCAGGCGAGTGGCCTCCTCCAGCCTTTGCTTCAGCGCATTGAGCTTCTCCTGCTCCTCGACCCGATGCTGGGAAGCGGCCTTGTGCGCGGTTGTCGCCGTGGCATGCTCCTCGCTGGCCTCTGTCAGTTCCAAGACATCCCTCAGCAAGGCATTGCACCGCTCACGCATGCGATCTCTTTCCATCTGCTTGGCGCGCTCCCGATCACGCGCCCGTTCCAGCTGATCAGCATGTCGAAGGGCTTCCGCATGGGCCTGCTCAGCTTGATCGAGCCGGGCCGTCCGCACCTCCACCGCGCGCGGATCCACCAGATCGCGCAGTTCGCGCCGCAGCCTGCGGCGGTCGCCGAGCGCCGTGCGCAGCTTCACCGCCAGGCCCTTGAGCTCCGAGTGGCGCTTCTCCAGGCGTTCCTTTTCCTGGCGCTTGCTGGCGAGCGCCCCTCCCCTCTTTACGCGGCCTGAGCCGGTATTGTACAGCGCGAGCTCGTCTCGGCACTTGCTGCGCGCAACCTCCATGCGGTGTCCGCCCGTCATGGCGTCCACTTCGTTGGCCACGGACGTGAGCAGGTTGCGCCGGGCCATCTGCGTGCTCTTGCTCTCCTGTTTGCTCTGCCTGTGCAGGCCTGCCTGTCCCTGGCGTACCCACAAGAGGCCAGCCGGGCCCCCGCTCTCAGGCGCCTTCAGCACGCTCTTGATCCACCCTTCCGCCTCGTCCGCCTGCCTGAAAACGCTCCCCTCGTGCATAACCCTGACCGTGCCCGCTGTGCGCTTCCACGTCTTCTCGATGCGGTAGATGCCGCCGTCGTGCTCGATTTCCACTGCCACCTGCGGCGAGCCGCCGGCATGCGGCACCAGGCTCCTGATCTGCTTGTCGAACGACTTGCGGTCGCGGAAAAAGACGGCATGAAGCGCATCAAAAATGGTAGACTTCCCGTGCTCGTTGGGAGCCGCCAGCACATTCAGGCCAGGTGAAATGCCGCGCACCGCGACGGGATCGGTAAACCTGCGAACATTGTGGAGCCGAATGGACCGCAGCGTCATGTCTCGACCACGTAGTTGTACAGGCGGTGCAGCGCTCCAGCGGCAATGCGGCGCACCTCCTCGTCCTCGGAGCTGTCATTGGCCGTCGCAAATAACCGGTTTGCCGCCTCCCGGAGCGCTCCGGTCTCCGATATCCGGTCGACATCTTCCACGGCGCACTCCGTCCTAAGGTCGCTCGTAACGAGGTCCAGGAAGCCGAATTCGGGAGCCATTTCCACCGCGGCGCGCTCCAGGGCCGTCCGCTCGGGCAGGCGCACCCGGCCAGAGGCACGAACCCTTCGCAGCATGTTGCGCCTGCTGCCGCTACCGGCCCAAAGGACCGACTCCATGGACGCGGCAGCGCCGGCTTCCGGTGTCAGCGGCAATTCAAGCTGTTCCCAGTCAAACAGGCCTGTTTCCACGGTGCGGACGTCGGGAGAGGCACCCGGAGCCGGTATGTTAACGGCAAGGCATGTGCCGCGGCCGGAATGCTTGAACCCGTCCGTTTCCGGCGTGCCGCTGTACCAGGTCCTCCCCGTGATCGCCTTGCATCCATGCCAGTCCCCGAGCGCCAGGTAATCCAGCCTCGCCGTTGCGGCCCGGTCCGGCGGTATGATCTCTTCGATGCCGTCCCCAAAAGCCGTGACACCGCCGTGCGCCAGGCCGATGCGAATCTGGTCATCTGCCGGTTCAGTACCTGCCATCCACACCGTAAGGTCGCGGCCCGGCGACCGGCTGGGCAAGGGTGCCGGCAACAGCACCACGCCCGGCGCAAGTTCAACCGGCTCCGGCTCCGTGAGCACGCGGATGCCGCCGCGTTTCCGCACATTCGTCCAGAGTGTCTCAGCGGCCATGCTGTCGTGATTGCCCGGGATGACTGTCCAGGTTACGTCCTCTGCCGAGCACATTTCCGCCAGTGCCTGGCGCCAGATGTCGGCGCTTGGCGTCTCCGTATCGAAGAGATCGCCGGCAACCAGGATATGGCGTGCGTCGTGATCCTCTGCTGCCTCCAAGAGCCGGCCCAGCACACTGTGGCGCGCCTCCACGAGCCGCCCGCGAATGCTCTCGGGAAAGTTGCTGAATCTGCGTCCCAAGTGCAGGTCAGACGTGTGGATGAACCGGAATGCGGCCATCAGTCGTCCTCCTTGGCCGCCTCCCTTATGACCTGATCCTGAACGTTGCGAGGCATGGCCTCGTAGTGACTGAAGGAGGCCTGGTGGATGCCCCTGCCCTGCGTCATGGACCGCAGGGAAGTCGAATAACGGTACAGTTCCGCTTCGGGGACCTGCGCCATGATCTTCTGGAGCGCACCCTCGGCCTCGATGCCCTGGATGCGCGCCCGGCGGGTGTTCATGTCTCCCATTACATCGCCCGTGTAGGCTTCCGGCACAGTGACGACCACGTCGTGAATGGGCTCCAGTATCACGGGCCGCGCATCACGGAAGGCGTCCCGGAAGCTCATTCGCGCAGCGGTCCTGAAGGCCGCCTCGTTGGAGTCCACGCTGTGCATGCCGCCATCGTATATCACCAGCCGCACGTTTCCTACCGGGTAGCCGGCAACCGGCCCTCGCTGCATGGCCTCCAGTACCCCCTTCTGGATGGCGCCGAAGAAGCGCCGCATGTCGATGACGCCCCCCACGATGCCGTCGATGAACTGGATGGAGGATCCCCAGCCCGTGGATGCGTCCACCACGTTGCGCACCGAGATATCGGGGCGCTTCCTGAATTCGCCGTCAAGCGGCTCGATCAGCACGGAAATATCCGCGAACTGGCCAGCGCCCCCCGTTTGCTTCTTGTGCCGGTAGGATCTGCGAGCCTCGGTCGTTACCGTCTCGCGGTAGGCAACTTTCGGCCGGCTGAATTCGACTTCGACGTTGACCTTGGCCTTCAGCCGGTACTGCGCAACGCGCAGGTGCAGCTCGCCCTGGCCACCGAGGGTCACCTGGCTCAGGTGGGGCTCGTGCATGACAATCAGCGACGGGTCCTCCGAAGTGATCTGGTGCAGGCCCTGCGCCAGCCTGTCCTCCTCGCCCTCGTTGACCGGACGGATGGCCGCCCGGTACCGCGGCGCCGGGAAATCGATCGGCGAAACGACCACGTCCCTGCCCTTCTTGCGCAGCGTATCGTTGGTATGCGTCTGGCGAAGCTTCACCAGCGCTCCGAGGTCTCCGGCGGCCATGCTGGCCGCCGTTTCGCGCTCGCGGCCATTCAGCGCATAGAGCTGTCCCAGGCGCTCGGTGGAGCCGCTGCGCGCATTTTCCAAGTCCATGCCGCTTTCGATGACCCCGGAATAGACGCGAAAGAAGGAATAGTCTCCCACATGCTGCTCGGCCATCGTGCGATAGATTAGCACAACGGGTTCGGCGGCCGCATCATGGGCCACGCTGCCGCTGTCGGTCGCCACGGGCGCCATGGCAGCGGGCGAGGGGCAGACATTGACGACGAAGTCCAGCAGACGGGCCGTTCCCACGTTGTCCGTGGCCACCGTACAGAAGATGGGAAAGAGCTGCCGCTCGAGCATCGCCTTGCGCAATCCCTGCCGCATTTCGTCCTCGTTCAGCTCTCCCTGCTCGAAATAGAGCTCCATCAATTCCTCGTCATTGACGGCAATGTCTTCGACCAGGGCGTTGTGCAACTCTTCCGCGCGCTCCTGGAAATCATCCGGTATGTCTGCCACGACCGGCTCCCTGCTGCCCGCAGGGAAGGTCAGCTGCTTCATCAAGAGCACGTCGATGATGCTGTGCGCGTCGGCTCCCGGGAACTGGATTACCGACGCATTTGCGCCGAAGCGCTGCCGGATCCTTTCCACCAGCCGGTCCACGTCGGCCTGTTGCCGGTCGATCTGGTTGAGCACGAACATGGAGGGCCGGTCGGCACCCGACGCGTAGCTCCAGGCCAGCTCCGTGCCCACCTCGATCTCCTCCGTGGCATTCATCACGAAGACCGCCGCATCGGCCACTTTCATGGCCGCGGCCACCTCGCCGATAAAGTCTGGATACCCGGGCGTGTCGATAATATTGATCTTGGTCTTGTTGCGAACCGCGTGCAAGAGCGAGCAGAAAATGGACATTTGCCGCTCCTTTTCGCTCGGGTGGTAATCGCTGACGGTGTTCCCCTCGCCTACCGTGCCCTGGCGCCGAACGGTGCCGCTTGCAAAAAGCATGGATTCTGCTAGGGAGGTCTTGCCACTTCCCTGGTGTCCGACGAGGACGATGTTGCGAATGTGTTCGGAATCGAATGATGGCATCACGTTGGGATATGGATCCAGGAATTTGTGCCCGAGCGCGCGGCAACCCGGAAAGATAGCTTTCAGAATATCATTGTCAAGTACCGTATTCTACGGAAGGAAGGATTTCGCGGATTCTGTGCCGCGGACGCGTCCGGAGAACACTTGGTAGGCTTGCGATTACAAGCCGGCTCTTTTTTCTCTTTTGTCATGGCCTGGTTTGAGCGCAAGCAGAAGGGAATCCTAACTACACGCAGCGGCCAGGCCGACGTGCCGGCAGGTCACTGGACCAAGTGCGGAAACTGCGCGGAAATCAACAACCGGCGGGAGCTCGTCTCTCATGCCTGGGTGTGTCCGAAGTGCAGCTTTCACGAGCGCATGCGCGCGCCGGAGTACTTCGAGCTCCTCTTTGACGAATTCAGCCTGAAGGACGACGCGCTCCACTCCGCGGATCCTTTCTCGTTCGTGGACCGCAAGGCTTACACGGACAGGCTGAAGGCCGCGCGCAGCAAGACCAGGCTCGGTGACGCGGCGCTCGGCGCACAGGGAATCATTTCGGGGCACGCGGTTTGCGCCGCCGCGCTCGATTTCCGCTTTATCGGAGGCTCCATGGGATCCGCCGTCGGAGAAGTCGTCTCCCGTGCCATCCGCCGCGCCACCGACAGCCGGCAGCCGCTGGTAGTGATTTCGCAAAGCGGCGGCGCCCGCATGATGGAAGGAGCGCTAAGCCTCATGCAGATGGCCAAGACAAGCGCACACCTGACGCGGCTGCACGACCAGGGCCTGCCCTATATCTCGGTGCTGACCAATCCTACGACCGGCGGTGTCACGGCTTCCTTCGCCATGCTGGGCGATGTCAACATTGCCGAGCCCGGTGCTCTGATAGGGTTTGCCGGGCCGCGGGTGATTCGTGAAACCATCGGGCAGGACTTGCCCGCCGGTTTCCAGAGCGCGGAGTTTCTCAAGGAGCGCGGATTTGTGGACATGATCGTGGACCGCCGGGAGCTAAAGGGCCGCATTGCTCACCTGCTGCATCTCTTTTCCAGCTAGGATGGACGGGCGCCTGCTATCGACAGCGTGTTGTGCATCCGCAGCGGCCGTCCGGCCACGCCGGAGGCCAAACAGCTGATTGACTCCGAACCTGCCCCTCCGCCAAGATCCTTGCCGAACCCATGACGGTTGAAATCCTGTCAGATTACGACGCCGTCAGCGACCGTGCGGCGCACATCGTAGCGGACACCGTCCGGAGCAAGCCGCGCTGCGTTCTCGGCCTTGCCACGGGCAGTACGCCCGTCGGGCTGTATGCCCGTTTGCTGACTCTGGAGGTTGATCTTGCTTCGATTACCACGTTCAATCTCGACGAATATGTTGGCCTCGCCGCCTGCCACGAGCAAAGCTACCACTACTTTATGTGGGAGCACCTCTTTACACCTGCGGGCATGAAGCCTGAGCAGGTGCACTTTCCGGATGCGCACTACGAGGAGCGGATCGCAGGTGCGGGCGGCATCGACCTGCAGATACTGGGGATAGGATCGAACGGCCACATAGCCTTCAATGAGCCCGGGTCCGCCCATGATTCGCGCACACGCACGGTGCAGCTTGCGGCGCAGACCATACATGACAACGCCCGGTTCTTCGACCGCGCGGAAGACGTGCCCAAAGAAGCTGTCACCATGGGGATCGGCACCATCCTGGATGCGCGGCGCATCCTGCTTCTGGCTACGGGCAAGGCAAAGGCTCCAGCTGTATCGGCGGCGCTGGAGGGGCCGGTCACACGGGACGTTCCGGCCTCCTCCCTGCAGACGCATGGGGACGTGCACGTGCTGCTGGACCCGGAAGCCGCTAGCCTCCTTTCCTCCCACTACCCGACAAGACCGTGATCCTGATTCTGCGTCCCAATACGGAAGAGACTTCTCCCAGGTACGACCTGCTTATGCGGTACCTGGACTCCCTGTCAGGCATCACGTACCAGATACGCCACGTGCAGGGCGTCGGGCAACGCCTGACGGAGATATACCTTCTTGGAGACACTGCGCCGCTGTCCAAGGACTTTATGGCCAGCCTGCCGTGCGTGGGGCGCGTCGTTCGAGTCCAGGAAAAATACCGCGTGCTCGGCCGCCACGGCGTGGAGGATTTCCCCCACCGCTTCGAATACAACGGCGTGACGTTTGACCAGAATTGCCTGCACATTTTTGCCGGGCTGTGCGCGGTAGATACGCCGGAGCACGTGGAGGCCATGATGAAGGCGCTTTCCGACAACGGCCTTTCCTGCACGCGTATGGGTGCCTTCAAGCCGCGTACCAACCCGTATTCGTTCCAGGGGCACGGCGCCGCATGCCTTCCGTATGTTTTCGAGCTTGCCGGCAAGTACGGCATCCGGATCGTTGCGATGGAGGTTACCCACGAGTCACACATCGACGAAATCGCAGACGCGCTGGAAGCTACAGGCAACCCGACGGGCGTCATGCTTCAGATCGGCACGCGCAACACGCAGAACTTCGAGCTGCTCAAGGCCGCTGGCCGCCAAGACACGTTCCCGGTGCTCATCAAGCGCGGGTTTGGCATCACGCTGAACGAGTCGCTCAACGCCGCCGAGTACCTTGCCAGCGAAGGCAACCGCAACGTGGTCTTCTGCCTGCGCGGCATGAAGACCAATCTGGGAGATCCGCACCGCAACCTGGTCGACTTCGCGCACGTGCCGGTCGTGCACCGCCTGACGCGCATGCCGGTCTGCGTCGATCCTTCTCACTCGGTCGGCAGCCGCAGGCGCAGCTTCCACGGCATCCTGGACATCCTGCATGCCACGGCACAGGGCGTAATTGCCGGTGCCAACATGGTGCTGGCCGATTTTCATCCCGCGCCGGCGCGCGCGCTCGTGGACGGCCCGCAGGCGCTTCTCCTGAAGGAGCTCCCCATGTTCCTGGAGGACGTGCGCATTGCGCGTCGTGCCTTTGAGCAGCGTGAGGAGCTGGCGCGGCGCTTTCAGGCGGAAAGCGTTTCAGCCTGAACAATGAGTGCCTCGATGGCGCCGAGGCCCTGCAGCCAGAAATCCTGATCCTGCAGGTCGATGCCCAGTTTCCCCACCAGCACGTGGGGCCAGTCGGAGCCTCCTGCTCCGAGGAGGGAAAGGTAGCGCGAGGGAAAGCGTTCCGGATCCTCCAGGTAGCGGGCATACAGAGCGAGCACGAGCAGCTCGCCGAATGCGTAGGCGTACACGTATCCTGGCGTGTGGAGAAAATGCGGGATATAGCTCCACCACCTGCGGTAGTGGTCACCGAGCTCGACGCTGCCCTGGAACATTGCCTCCTGCGTCTCCATCCAGTGCTCCGAAAAATCCGCCTCGGATAGCTCTCCGCTTTCGCGACGGTGGCGGTGTATTCGGTCCTCGAATCGGTTCATGGCCACCTGCCGAAAGACGGTCGCCATGGTGTCGTCAATCTTGGCCACCAGGTTGGCCAGCCGGTTCGCCGGATCATGCTCCTCTTCCATCATCCGGTGAAAAACGAGCATTTCCCCGAAAACGGATGCCGTTTCGGCCGTCGTGAGCGGCGTATCCGCCTGCAGGATCCCGTGCCCGCGCGCCAGGTATTGGTGGACGCCGTGCCCCAGCTCGTGCGCCAGCGTCTGCACGTCGCGCGCCCGGCCGTCAAAATTGAGCAATACATACGGATGCACGCCCGGGACGGTGCTGGCGCTGAAGGCGCCGCCCCGCTTGCCGGGCACCACGGGCGCATCGATCCACCTGCGGTCAAAGAAGTAGCCGGCCACCTCTCCCATGCGCGGATCAAATTCGGTGTAGGCAGCGCGCACGATCGCCTCGGCATCCTGCCATGCGTACGTGCGCTCGCTCTCGCCGACGGGTGCATAGCGGTCATAGTCCTGCAGGCTGTCCAGACCCAGCAGCCGGCGCTTGAGTCCGTAGAACCGGGCCACCAGATCGTAGCGACTCGTGACGGCGGCAATCAGCGCCTGTGCCATCTCGTCCGAAATCTCGTTGGACAGGTTGCGGCTGCGCATCCAGTGCGGGAACCCACGAAGGCGGTCGCGCGAAGCCTTCTCCGCCAGAATCGTATTGAAAACGAAGGTGAGCGTACGGGCGTGCGTTTGGAGCCCGTCCGTGAAGGCCTGCGCGGCGCGGCGCCTGAGGCTTCGGTCCGGGCCGTGCAGCTTTGAAAGAACAAGCTGCTGGGGCAGGGTCTCGCCATCCAGCTCAAAGCGCATGGCACCCGTCGTCTCCGTATAGTAGCGTGTCCACGCGCCGGAGCCCGTAACCGTGGCCTCCACGAGGATCTTCTCTTCCGGCTCGGACAGTACATGGTCCCGCATGAGCCGTTCGCGCTCCAGGTAGTGCCTCCAGGCAGGCAGCGCCTCCATCAGCCTGCGGGCCCGGTCGTCGGGCACCTTCATCCACTCGAGTTCGAAGAAAAGAAGCTGCTGCGCCATGCGCGTATGTGCTTCGCGCACATGTTGCAGGAAGGCGCCGCGGGCCGCATCCTGCGTATTGGTAGACCAGCTCAGGAATGCGAAGGAATATGCCCTGGCGGTTTGCTCCTGGATGGTCTCGAATTCCCGCAGCAGTCGCCCGAATTCTTCCGGGCCGAGCGTGGCGATGCTGCCGAGCCAGACTCCCCGAAACCGCTCTGCCTCCGCCTGTGCGCGCTGCAGATCTCGCCGTGCCTCGTCCTCATGCCGGTAAAGATCCGACAGGTCCCAGCGAATGTCCTCGGCTCCGGTACTCTTCATGCGCATGCCTCCAACCCGCTCAGGGAGCGGTAGAACATCCGCAGTCTCGATTTGTTGTGGGCGGAAAACACGCTGTCATGACCATACACACGATCAGCTCCGAGCAGGAATTGGACGAGGCCCTCAGGCAGTCGCACACCGGGCCTGTCATGATCTACAAGCACAGCCGGCTGTGCGAGCTTTGCTGGAGCGTGCGAGCAGACCTCGTGGATGCGGCAGGCGGCCCTCCCGTCTACGAAATCGTGGTGCAGGAAGCCCGCCCGCTCTCCAACCGCGTGGAGGCGCTCTTTGGGATTCGGCACGAGTCGCCGCAGGCGATCGTGGTATCCGGCGGGCGCGCCATCTTCAACGCCTCGCATCGCCGCGTAACTCCGGAGGCCGTGCGCCGGGCAGCCGCCGAATCGTGAAGCGCGCCCTGCTCCTGATCCTTATCGTCGGCTGCGGCTTCCAGGAGCGTTCCGGCGAGGAGTTCGCGGAGGCTCCGGACTTTGCACTCGCGACCCTGGAGGGTGACACGCTGCGGTTGTCAGAGCTGCGAGGCCAGGTAG
>CAZXEU010000204.1:0-9841 GCA_964639665.1 uncultured Rhodothermaceae bacterium
GTAGAAGCAGGACCTGCGCATCCTTTACCATCTCGCTTGTGGACTGACCGAACAGACCGGCCGGTCCACTCACAAGACGACGTCAAGTCCCGTTAATTTTAATTGTCGTCGCCGTTAATTCTAAATGTCGTCAATCACACGAGAAATCTGAAGGATTTCCCGGAGAAGGAACGTACCTTGTGGCGTCTATTCGACCAGACTCCATTTGAAGATCGCGTCGCAGCTGAGCGCGTAAGTGACAACGAATTGCTTTGCAGAATAGACTACCCCGCGTATTTCGCTCTACGTAAGCTCCCGCTTCCGGATCATCGCGGCGATATCCTAGAGGCTTTAGCCGAGGAGCAATTGATATATCCGTGTCTGGCCGGAGGTTGGAATGTGAGCAACTTACTCTTGGTGCTGTTTGCGAAGCAACTCACCGAACTGCCCAGCCTTCGACGAATAGCGACTCGGGTAATTAAGTATCGCGGAAACGACAGTACAGAGACCTTAGGGGACCTCACATTAACCACAGGCTATGCTTCAGGCTTTGAGGATCTAATTGGGTGCATAACTGATTTCCCAGAGCGTTCAGCAACGGCCGGCTTGCCACGGCCCCAGACATCATCGGTATATCCGGAGACAGCAGTGCGAGAGCTAGTAGCCAATGCGCTGATTCATCAGGATTTCTTTGTTGTCGGCTCAGGTCCCATGGTGGAGATCTTTAATGATCGCATAGAGTTCACAAACCCCGGCGTACCGCTGGTAGATGATATAGCCGGCTCTTCGAATACGCCTCCACGTTCACGTAATGGACACCTTGTCTCGTTAATGCGTCGAATTGGGATTTGCCGGGCGCTGGGTAGAGGTTGGAACAAAGTCAAGACTCTTTGTCAAGACCACCAATTGCCGGAACCGCGTGTGAATGAGATCAACAATTACACACGAGTGGTCCTTTTTGCGCCGCGCTCTTTTTCTAGCATGGACCAACGGAAGAGGTAGTGGAAGCCCTCAGCAACCTTACTCATGACCGGACGGATACGGTTGTACTGAATTCTGCTTCCATCCATTCAGCCATCGAAGCCAAGACACTCTCATTCAATCCAAGGCTGGTATGCGGGTTGTGATTCATTCCCAAGACCAGTATTTCCCTGCCGAGGTCCGTCCCTGAAACGTTGGCGACTCTTCCGCTATACGCCTCCCCCCGAGCGTACACTCCCCTCCTGCCGTGCAAGTCCCAGCTCTCTTGCCTTTGCACTTTTAGCTGTGTGCCAGCTAACTCTTGAAACAGATTGACCGCACTCCGGCCACCAAGAAACAAGACTCGGGCAGAGGATCCCTTTAGCGCTTGGGCAACGTGATTGCCCGCCGCCTGGCACAGCTCCGAACGTTTGCGCACCCTTGCCCTGCTCCAAGGACGGGTCAATGCAAACGGTACTAGGTGGATATGGCATGCCCCTAGACTCGGTTCGGCGAGAGAAGTCCCCGCAGCCAGGAGCAAGCGCTCTAATGCCGCAAACCACCGCCTGCGGGGCCTGCCACGGAAATAAGTGCGACACGCTTCCAGGACGATGTCCTTGTGATCGGCGCGAGCCTCATGCCACGAACGCAATCCAAGAGAGGTAAGCGTCGGAAGCCTCCGATCAGGGCCGCACAGCTCTCTCCCGCTTCTATCCACAAATTCCTGATTACTGGGTAGTACGCTAGCCGTTGCAACACTTGCTGCTCTAAGGTCGCCAAGCCAGGGTACAGGGCAAGCCCATTCGCGCACAGGAGCTCCATTCTTGGCCAGTGCGTCCGCGGCGCTCGTTAGCAGCGACATCTGGGAAAGCAGAGACATAGGCTCTTGGTTCTGCGGCAAGGCAGGCGTGCCGGGCTCTGAATTTAACTCGGCGTACCGCGGCACATGTTGACCCCTTGCACCGGGCCGGCCGGCCCCAACATTTTGCGTCAGCCGAGGCTTATAAGCAAGTAGGAAGAAGACTGGCCGCACTTATTAGCGGCTACCGGCATATGCTGCATGCGACCCAAGGCCGAAAACCGGGCACCCTTCTGTGCCTTGGGCCCGTGACTGGCCCGGTCAACTACGGGATCCGGTGCTAATCCCTACCGCTCTACCACTCCAGGCAGATCCTCTGCAGAAGTAGGACGCACAACCGAGCGGCCGAATGGTAAGCACATTGCCGGGTAGCAAGGACCGAAACCTCCGCGCTTGTATACACTCGCTCACATGCCGCGCAGCGCCTGCTTCCATGCGGAGCCCGTAAGTCGGATGCATGCGCTTACAGAGTCAGAACGACCTCCATGTATCCCCCGGCCCGATTCAAGCAGCGCAAGCCTGCCTTTCCAGCAGCAAGAGCTCAACGGCTTGCGGATCGGCACATGTACGGAGGGCATCCGAAATCCTCTTCGTCGCACTGACAACATAGACGGTGCCACCGATGGTGATCAACACCGGAGCCATGGCCGACAGCGCAGGCCCGGCGCCAAGCGCCACAGCTGTGGCCACGGCTGCTCCGCCTATCCCCGCAACTACTCCCTGTTTGGCTGCCTTCTTGCCGACATCTATTGCCGCCTCTCTTGCCGAACGCTTTCCATGGCACACAAAGACGAGGTTCTCACCCACAGCAACAACCGTTTCGAGGGCCATGCCAATGCAGCCAGCCAGTGCCGCGGTCTCGAGCGCATGGACGGCGACGAGCCCCGCCGCATCCACGAGATTTGCCGCGTTCGCCTTGGCAAGCTCAAGGCCCGTCATGTTTGCGCTTCCACGCTCCAGGTTAGCGCCGGACGCCTCCCAAATGATATTGGCTGTGTCCATGGCAAGATGCGGAGCATTCTCGACGGATTGTATATGGCTTGCGTGCTTGCCGCCCAGAAACTTCCACACGGCGGTCTCACCCAGATTGTGAACTGCGCCCGGAACCGATTCTTGGTACAAGCTCTCAGAGAGCGACAGGCTGCGCCATTCACCCCGGCTTCCGGCAAGCGCAAACTTGGCCTTGAGTAGCGGCGAGAGCTCACCAAACTGCGGCGACGCAGTAGCAACCTTGCCATATGCCGCGGCCGTCGCCGCACCAACGGCTACGGCGGCCTGCACAACCTGCTCGCGAGCCGGACCCAAAGACTCGAGCCTGCGAGCAGCAGCTTCTGCAAAGGCTTTGGCGGGACCGGCAACATCCGCCTCGATTCTACGCCGGAGCGATTCGCCAACCGCGGCCCAGCGTTCGCTTGCGCTTTCACGGGCCTTTTCCATGCGCTGCGTGGCCGAGTCTGCAGCCGATGCCAGCCGATCCTTCGTCTCCACTATTGCCGACTGCGCCTTGCCTATCGCCGGGGAAACCGCGGCCGCATGTACCCCCTGCATCGTCTGTGCCGCGGAGCCGGCAGCGTCCTGGGCCATGCGACCCGATTTCTGTATGCCGTCCTTCGCAGAGTCGCCTACCCTTTCAAGTACATCCTTCGCCCTAGCACCTGATCTGGCAATGGCGTCGGCCGCGTCATCCTTCGCGGCTTCCACCTTGCTTCCCACCGCAGCGACTGCCGACCTGACAGCAGTGTGTGCGGCCCTGGTGCGGCCGTCAGGTGCCACGGTTGTGCCGAGCGATTGTGACTCCTTTTTTGACATAAGCCCGCATATTTTGTCTAGGTGGGCATGAAAAATACACCACCGGGCCTTTACCGGACGTGTGCGCAATCAAGAAAGACTCTCACGGTCGAATGCGAAAGTTGCGGCCAAGTCGTTCAGCGCCCGGTGGCAACGGTTGCCAGACTGCAACGTGAAAGAACCGGATTTCGTCAAGCGCTTATCCGTCGCAGGAAGAAAGAGCGGGCACACCAGGTCAAGACCGTTGGTGAAAGCAGGAACTCAAACATCCCGCCAGAGAAGGTGGCAGAGCCTGATTCCAGTGCGTATCCGCGACACATGCACACTGTCCTCCTAGCATCCTGGAACCGGCCGGGACGCTCGCCTCGCTCCAATCTCGAATTGAGACGTTTCGCCGTGTGCATATTGCCGCCCGTCTATCACCGCTTCCAATCTCGCGGCGCAATCGGCTAATTAATGATTTGCAGCCTGCACAGGGATCGTTTGCTGCCGTCTTTGTGACCTGGCCTTTCGGCCTGGTTGCCACCGGCCCCCTCGCACGTGTACCTTCCCTCAACGCGCATTTCGCTGAACCTGACCGGATCCTCCCATGAATCGCTTCTTGCTGTTGATACTCCTCATTGCGTCCGGCCCTACATCCGTGTCGGCGCAGTCCGTGGCCATTCGTGCCGGTCACTTGGTCGATGTCGTAAACGGCACCGCAATCGGGGCGCAGGTCATCCTCGTGCAGGATGCAAGGATTGTTGGCGTAGGCACAAGTCTGGACATCCCTGACGGAACCCGGGTAGTAGACCTCTCAGACAGCTACGTCATGCCGGGACTCATCGACGCCCATACGCACCTGGCCCTGCAGGAAATGGACGGCTCGGACATCGACGACCATGGCTCCTACTACTACGCCTCTCTCATAGAAGACACTTCCATGCGAGTGGCACAGGGTACCATGCTGGCCCGAGCGATGCTTGAGGCCGGATTTGTCTGGGTACGCGATACAGGCAATAACGGGCTCTACGGTGACGTAACCCTGCGCAGGGCCATAGAAGGCGGCTGGATACCCGGCCCCAACATGGTTGCGTCCGGCATCATGATCGCGCCTTTCGGCGGCCAATTCCAGATGCAACCGGAGAAGCCGGGCCTCGGCAATCCCGAGTACACGTATGCAGACTCCCATGCCGAGATCATCCGGGCCGTACGCGAAAACGTCCACTACGGCGCCACCGTAATCAAGCTCATCATCGACAACCAGCCTTACTTCTATTCGGCAGAAGACGTCGCTGTTGCAGTCAAGGAAGCAAATGCCATGGGCGTCAAGGTAATGGCTCATGCCAACAGCGACGAAGGCATTCGTAATGCCGTGCTGGGAGGCGTGGACTCGATTGAGCACGGCTTCTATCCTTCCGACGAGACTCTCAGGCTCATGAAGGAGCACGGTACCTATCTCGTAGGAACGGACTTTCCGGCCTCGCGCATCGGTGAGGAGCGATTCCAGAACAACGTGGACCGCAACCGGCGCGCGTATGCCATAGGCGTAAACATGGCATTCGGATCCGACGTAGTCTACTACGAGGAAGGCAAAACGCGAGGCGAGCAGACGATCAGCTTTCTAGACAGCTACCTGGCAGCGGGATTTCCGAATGACCACATCCTGCGCATGGCCACCACGTACGCAGCCGATCTTCTGGGCGTCAATACAGGGCGCATAGAGGCAGGCCGAAACGCTGATATCATTGCCATGCCGGCCAACCCGCTGGAGAATATCCACGCCCTGTACGACGTCAGCTTCGTGATGAAGGACGGTCGCATCTACAAGGAAGAAGGCGTCTTCAAGTGGGATATACCGACCAAGCTCAATAATCCGCGCCGCAAACAGCGAAGAGGAAATATGCTTGGCCAGAATTAGTGCTCAAGGATGAGAGTGAGGTTGGAATCTGCTTCCGGCCACCCGCATCCCGAATCTCGTCTGCCGAGCATTGCCCGCTCATCGATTCGGGGATGGTTTGGCGTCATTGCCGGTATTCAGCAGAGCTTCGCCAAATCCGGTGGTCAAGCCCGGGCAACCCCGAGCGCGTTTAGTTTGAGATCGCCCCAGTCTGGACAGTCTGTTTGGCCAGACTCCCTGGCCACGCATGACTGAAGTGGTCAGAATTCCGCTCTTGGCAATACAGAGAGCTCAAGCCGGTCTCACGCCAAACGGCCAAGCCGTCACGGACGAAGCTTGATTCACGACATGCAGCAGCCGGTGCTCACTGCCAGCGGCTTCGCCTTGCATGAATAGAATCGATTGCCAGTCTGGCAGCACGATCAAGCGCGAAATGCGTGTTTACACGGCCCACAGGCTGTCATTCGGACTATATCCGGCTTCACGTACAGGCCACGCGGAATCAGCTGAGCGACGCGCACGATGACAATAGCGTTTTCTGACTGCATCAGCGTCCGCCAATCCTCAGCACTTCCCCTTATTAATCCCGCCGCAAGCCCCGCAAGGTCGTCGGACTTTTCGAGTGATGCACAGCGACGGAGATTCGGACAGACTTGATTCCTGCGGCGCCAATGGACGACAATTGCCACGCGGGAAGCCAGGTCTCTTTACGCCGGCGGCTTCGCGTCACGCGGGCCAAAACTGCAAGCGGCACAAGTTGCATATCGGAGAATCTATCAGGTGCCACCTCTGGTCAGCACCCAGCGCATGTATCCGGCTGTCCCGTACGCGACGCAGTCAGGTCAGGCAGTTGGATACAACACGATTGTTGACAACAATACTGTTGTAGGCAATTGGCCATAGGCCTCGAATTTGAAGACGGTACATTGTACTATAGGGCGCCGGATTCGCAAGCGGCAGCGCCCTCTGAATTGCGAAGCGCAAGTGGAGACTGCCATCCACGAAATCCAAGTGAGATGAGAACCCGTCCGACCATTCTCGGGGGCAATCCGCAGCGAGGTATCACCTCGGAACGTGGCCCGAAGATCATTTACCGCGGGTGTTACAGACACGGTTCCTGCCGGTCTTGCGGAAAAACACCCTTGGCATTCTATGGTGCGAACGCCATTGGAGCCGCCAGGCGACTATGGCCTCTCCCGTGCTGCGCGTATCCAATACCAGAACCTGGCAGAGTCCTCTGCCTGTGCTGGCAGCATGCAATGACCACGCGTACCGGGACAAGACCCGATGCCACCAGGAGTTAGAACGTAAGAAAGCAGCTACGTACTCCGCCCCAACAATCAGGGATAGAACCCCGAGCCAATAACAGACGGCTGTCCGCCATTCAGATTTGATGCCGTAAACAGCTCGGCATACCCGACCTTAGGCGAACCCGATTCCTCGTCCCCGTCTATGGCAGGATTATCGAACAGGTATTCAACGTAGCCACCGCCCTGGTCAGCTGCGGCAATCAGGTCCCGCGTATACCTCACGCCGTTAGCGTCCGCAAGGTCGTAGAGATTTCGGCCTTCGTTGGCCTTGTTTCCCGCGTGAAATAGTATGGTTCCTTTACGGTCGAGGACATAGATGTATATGTCTCCGCTCTTCCAATAGCCTCCTTCCTCCCGAAACATCCGGTCCACCTCAGCTTCCGAATGATCCTCTAGTGCCTGCACGTAGAAGCGTGCTGCCTCCTGGACAAATGTCTTGAGCGTCGCCCGGTCGACTACTTCGTCGGCTGTAACGGCAGGCGCCCCGTCTTCCGTGTCATCGGCGCTGTCGCACCCGGCCGTGATGGCCGCCCAGAAAAGGAATAGGGCAAGACTCCCAATGCGGTACATTCTGCTGAACGCGAGTTGCACGATTATCGCTTTACCCCACTCAGACTTGGCGGTTTCGAGGCTGCTCACCCGAAATCGGCCATCGAAGCCGGATACAGGAAGCGGCGCACCCGGACCGGCTGCCAGCGGAATTGCGCGGTGCGCACCGGGGAATGCATATCTGACATTCAAGATGTCCCGGCACCCGTGCGGTGGTGACGAAGCGTATTACGGGGGTTCATGTGCGTCCACAAAGTGGGATTTACGCCTGCAAGCCGGCTATCGGGCTCGGCGCAAGCGGATTGAATAAAGGATGTCCTTGGCCATGCAAACCGCATCAAGCACCTCGAGAAACCAGGGCATACGCCGTAGGCATGCACCTCATTGTCTCTCCGCGGGCATGCATATACTGATGCTGGCCAGCGTACTGTCCGAGCAGCAGGCCTGCGATGCAGAAGCGGGACCGCAAATCAAGTGAGCGTATTTAGTCCATAATCTCTGGCACCTGGTCAATTCCTGTGAATTCTAATGCCTCATCGCGGGCTGGCAAACAGGATGCATCGGAACCTTGCAGGAGGATTCATAACCTGCAGAGAGAAGGGCAGCAGTGAGCAAAGCATTATCCAGACGACACCTCAGATTCAATAGCTTTGAACATGCGCTTGAGAGGCTGGAGGAGGCCTGCGAGCGTGATGCCTATGATCATCTTGAGAGGGCCGGACTCATCAAGACCTTCGGGATTTGCTTTGAACTCGCCTGGAAAGTGCTCAAGGATTTTTTGTCTCATGATGGCTACCACACCAGAACTCCAAGGGCCGTTGTGCGAACATCGTTCGACGCCGGCTATCTTGCGGAGCATGAATGTGAGGCAATGCTACGTGCGCTGGACAACCGATACCTGTTAGGCCATGCGTATAGCGCACAGGCTGCTCTGCAGGCGGAGGAACTCATCAAGGAAGTATTCTACCAGACGTTGTGCCGGATTCACACCACACTCGGGACGGGGCCTGCCAATGAATGACGGGCTCAAAGATTGCCACCGAACGGCTATTGTCCGCGTGATCACCGGAACTGAAGGCATTGACAAGGCCGTGCTTTTAGGCTCTAGGGCCACACAGTCGTTCGCTGCGATTGCGGACGTGGATATTGCGCTTTTCGGGCCAGACCCTACGCTGATTAACCTGGCCCGCATGGCAGCTGCAGTCGATGCCATTCCTATGGCTCAGTCGGTGGTTTCGTGCTCTACGACAGCATACTCAGTCTGGAACTCAATGACCACTGTCACCGTGACGGCGTCGAGTGGTTCAGCCGCACTTAGCGGCCCGTACTGGCCGGCGACCGCGCTGGCCTTGTCTGTAGCGCGCCTATCAACTTCTTCCTCCAGGGCGGAATCGGTGGCTCATCCCGGCCGCTGAAACCGCCGGGCGACACGGCAGGCCCGCTTACTTTTTGCGCGCCGGAATAATCTGTGTGCGCCGGGGCCCTCGTCAAGAGCCAGTAGTTCATGCGTTATGCGATAGACGCCTTGCACGTTACTTCCGTGTCGGGAGCGCGCGTTAATTCGGCAGAGTAGATACGCTCTACCAGTCTTCCTGAAAAGCTACCACGGCCTCGGGCAAGGGCAGCCGGATTCTCTGCATGGTAGCGCCGGGCGGCGCAATCCGCCAAGACTTACGGCGATAGCCTGCCCAGCGTGCGGGGAAACGGGATGGTCTCCCGTATGTGCTCTAGTCCGCAGATCCACGACACAGTGCGCTCGAGCCCGAGCCCAAAGCCGCTGTGCGGCACGGAGCCGTATCGACGAAGGTCGAAATACCACTCGAAGGCCTCCTGCGGAAGCTTGTGACGCTCCACCTGCCGCTTTAGAAAGCCCAGATCCGTTGCCCGCTCGCCGCCGCCGATAACTTCTCCATATCCTTCCGGCGCCAGCACGTCCATGCCGAGCGCAATACGGTCGTCTTCCGGATCCCGCTTCATGTAAAAGGCCTTGATCGCCGCGGGATAGCGGTGAACAATGATGGGGCGATCAAAGTGCCAGGTCAGCAGGGTTTCGTCGCTCCCGCCAAAGTCGGCGCCCCATGCAAAATCCCGCGCCGACTCCCGCCAATGTGGAATGTTGCGGAGTTCCTCCTCGATGGCACCTAGCTGCTTGTTTACTTCAATGACTCTCGCATTCATCTTGCGCCTCTCCCATTCCTTCGCCTGCCCGGCAGCGCGCTGCAGGCCCTCCTTCTCCACGCGGAGCGCGGCGCGGTCGAGTTCGAGCCTTTCCTGTCTCTCGTCCAGCAGCACCTGCGTTTCCGGGCCGCGAAGCAAATCCACAGCCTCCGAATAGGAAAGTCGCGGAAACGGCTTCCTCACGGCCTCAAGGTGCGCCGGGTTCCTCTGCAGCACCCGCAGCTCGTCCTTGCAGTCGCGCAGCGCATCTCCCACCAAGCGGATTACGAAATCCTCCGCCAAGTCCATGTTCATGTCTAGGTCGTAGAAGGCCATCTCCGGCTCGATCATCCAGAACTC
>CAZXEU010000205.1:0-2105 GCA_964639665.1 uncultured Rhodothermaceae bacterium
GCGAGCGGCTTGCTGCCGCCTGTGTCGGATTTCCCGAGGGAGACATTGAGGAGGAGCACCGCTTGAGATTGGGGTGTCAGCAACATCGAGGCGCTCCTACCGGGCCGTTGCCAGGGCCAACGGCCACACGGGACCGCTGCCAGACCGCCGGAGCAGGGCTGGGAGCGGACTGTCCAGGGTTCGCGCCCCGGATTGCCGATCAGGGTCGTGCTCGCCAGAATACCCGTGCAGATTCGGAATGACGACGGGACCGTTTCGAACATGGGTCAACATCGTTGCAGGAGTGGTAGCAGATGCATACCGCGATTCATCGTCGGCGTCGTATATCTGGTGCTCAGAACAGATTCCTCCGGCGAATACGCCAGGAACTTGGCACGAGGATCCCGGATGTTATTGTCGGATTTCAAGGTGGTAACATTAAGCTCCCGACTGTGTTCGCTAATACTAGGATCTGGTTCGCGCATCAAGTCTTGGAGAGTGCGCCAATTCCGCGACATTGGAACGCTTTTGGCAACGGGCCACCAGCGTTGCGACGCTCCAATGACATTACGGTGGAGGTCAATCCTGCAATTTACGGTGTGGACAGAAGTGTAGCTGGACTGTTCGCCGTTGATGACAAGACCGGTAGTACCGTTCTCCTGCATCGTGGAAAAATTGGAGGTGGGAAAGAAGGCATTGGACAAGCATCATTCATGGAGTGGTACTCAGGAAAGCGGGTGAAGTTCATAGATCCCTCGCGTGACGATGGCGAGGAGCAGGCAATCCTTGTCGCTGATCTGGATTCGAGTGAATTCCTCATCCAGCTAGAGTGGTTTGTGGATGCAGTGCATAGGTTCAAGGCCTCCCATAACACCGACGATCCCACGAGCATGTCCGACACTGAACTTAGAAGGAGGGCCGCCGCAGCCCCAGCGAAGCCGAAATCGTCCACGACGGTCGGCGTTGTCTACACAAGGAACCGATACGTAGCGGAACTGGCGAAGCGCAGAGCGAACGGCCTATGCGAATTGTGCAGAAAACCAGCGCCCTTCACCAATGCATTGAATCAACCGTATTTGGAGTCTCACCACATCGTCTGGCTTGCTCATGGAGGTCCTGATAGTCTTGAGAACACTGTCGCACTCTGCCCAAATTGTCATCGAAAGATGCACATTGTGAACGATGCAAAGGACGTTAAGAAGCTGAAACATTGCGCCGGGGGATGAAGCCCGCGGACAATAGCGTTAACTTGTGCGCCTACCGAGAGACTCGGCTTGAGCGTGAGCCGCGCGATTGGCTAGGCGATGTCCGAGGTGTGCAGGCCGGCGCTTGCGGGCGCTGGCCGCAGCCGTCATCCGGACTCCCTCAAACCAGCGGCTGCCGGCCGCCATTGTCGCCGAAGGCCTGTTCGCGGTAGAGGCCGAGGGCGCGCATGACGGGGAGGTCGGAGAGGCAGAACAGGCAGGCGTCTTCGGTCCCGGAGGCGTTCGCATGCTCGTGCCAGGCCCAGGACGGCACGCAGAAGATGTCGCGCTCGGACCAGTCGTAGCGCCTGCCGTCGATGATCGAATGGCCGCTCCCCTTCGCGACATGGTAGAGGAAGCTGCCGGTATGGCGGTGCGCTTCCGTGCGCTCGCCCGGCCGCAGCATCTGCATGCTGGCGCCCATGGTCTGCATCACAGGCCCGTTGGTCGCCGGGTTCACATACTCCATCAGCACGCCGTCATGGGGCGAGCCGTCGGTGCATCCGGCGTAGCTGCAGAGCGCTTCATAGGTCGCCGACCACTCATATTTGAACAGGGGCGAATAGCCCTCGGTCCAGGCGCCGCCCGCCGGGGTCAGTCCGGGATTGCCCCAGGACCTGGTTACGTCGTCCACCTCGAAGGCGCCGGCCTCGGCGAGGTCCGGCTGCACCTCGTAGAAATTCGCTTCCATGGCGTTGACGAAGGGGATGTCCAGCCCGTCCTGCCAGATGCAGGTGCTCCCCGCCGCCTCGACCCCGTGCTCGTGCCATGTGCCGTTCGGGGTCAGCACGAAGTCGTTCCGGCCGAGCGTCATCTTGTGCCCGTCCACGACCGTGTAGGCGCCCTCGCCCTCCATGATGAAGCGGATGGCGGAGGCCGAGT
>CAZXEU010000206.1:0-16521 GCA_964639665.1 uncultured Rhodothermaceae bacterium
GCGTACGCGGTCTGACCGGCATTTCCGGTCAGACCCACTACCGACGACAGGTTTATGATCTTGCCCCTGCGCCTTTTAACCATCGGGCGATAAACTGCCTTGCAGAAGTTGAAGACGCTCTTGAGATTTGTCTCCAGGACACTGTCCCAGTCCTCTTCAGACAGGCGAAGGACGAGATTGTCCCGCGCAATGCCGGCGTTGTTTACCAGAACGTCTATGCAGCCCCAGGCATCCAATACACTGTCGACGGCCGCTTGCGCCGAAGCCATCTGGCCTCCGTCCCCCTGGAATTGGAGCACTCGCCCGCCTCGCGCCTCAAGCTGGGCCTTTAGTGCCTGAGCTGTATCGGCAGACGAACGGTACGTAAAGGCCACGCTCGCTCCCTGGTCGGCAAATGCCTGGACGATGGCGCGTCCGATACCCCTCGTACCACCGGTAACCAAAACCACCTTCTCGGAAAAATCCATAGGTCTTCTGTCTGGTTCTAGGCTTTCGTTATAGCCGCGATATCTTCCGCGACTCCGACACTCTGACTGACTACATCTCGGCCCAGCGTGCGCCGCACCAGACCGATGAGAACGCGTCCTGGTCCCACTTCGACGAATCTCTCCGCCCCGTCATCCCGCATCCTGCGCAGTGTCTGGCTCCACAGAACGGGGGCGGTGAGCTGGCCAAGCATCGCGTCGAGGATTTCCTCGGGCGACTGCGTTGGAGCGGCCGTTACATTGAGATAAACGGGCCACTTCGGCCGCCCGAGCCTGAGCTTTGACAATTCAGAGGCGAATTCGCGCCGCGCAGGTTCCATTAGCGGTGAGTGGAACGCTCCGCTAACGGCAAGCGGTACAACCCGACGAACCTGCCGGCTACGCGCGAGCTGCATTAGGCGCTCAACCGCCTCCCTGTCCCCCGACACCGCAATTTGCCCCGGCGCATTATAGTTCGCTGCAACAACTTCCGCGTCGTGGTCCGAAGCTTCCCGGCATAACCCCTGGACGCCATGTTCGTCCAGGCCGAGGACTGCCGCCATAGCACCCGGCCGTCGTGTGCCTGCCCGCGCCATGGCCTGCCCGCGGAATTGTACTAGCTTCAGGCCCACTTCAAAGGCTATCGCACCCGCGCCGCAGAGCGCTGTAATTTCTCCCAGGCTGTGACCGGCTACCATGTCCGGTGCGTGTCCGCTGCCTTGCAAGACGCGCAGCGTCGCCACTGAGTGCGTAAATACCGCCGGTTGCGTGATGTCGGTGGACTTAATTGCCTCCTTGTCCTGGCCGAAACATAACTCGGACAGCCCGAAGCCCAGGACACGGTCAGCAGTGTCAAATACCTCCCGGGCTGCACCGTAAGACTCATAGAGATCACGGCCCATTCCCGCATACTGCGAGCCCTGGCCGGGAAAAACGAAGGCAGATCGCATGAACCAGTAACTAGGGCTGCTCTTGCGATGCCGGAATCTCCCTGCCAGGCTCCGCTGCTGCGACTGCACCATCGTAAGCCCACTTGAGGTACGTAGCTCCCCACGTATAGCCGCCGCCAAAGGCGGCCAGAATGATGTTGTCTCCCTTGCACAACTGGTGTTCCCAGTCGTGAAGACACAAGGGTATGGTGGCCGCCGTCGTATTGCCGTACCGTGAAATATTGAGCATCACGCGATCATTTGTAATTCCCATCCGCCTCCCGACGGCATCGATAATGCGCTGATTCGCCTGGTGCGGTACCAGAAAACGGACATCCTCGCCGGAAAGTCCGTTACGGGCCATCACTTCCTCCGCGACATCCGCCATGCCTTCGACCGCAACCTTGAAAACTGTCCGCCCGTCCTGATGCAAGAAGTGCATCTTGTTGCGCACGGTATCCAGCGTGGGCGGCCGAAGGCTGCCTCCGGCAGGCATGCAAAGCGACTGCCAGTTCCGTCCGTCGCTGTAGAGCGCGGAGTCAATCAGTCCGTTCCCGTCCGGGCTCGCTTCGAGGAGAACAGCTCCCGCACCATCTCCAAACAGGACGCATGTGCTGCGATCGGTATAGTCCACAATGCTCGACATCTTGTCCGCGCCAATGACCAATACCTTTGCAAAGCGACCACTTTCGACGAAGGTAGCCCCTGTATTGAGTGCGAACAGGAAGCCGCTGCAAGCCGCAGACAGATCGAATCCCCAGGCCCGCTTGGCGCCAAGCTCCGCCTGAACCAAACAGGCGGTCGCCGGAAAGGACATATCGGGCGTCACCGTAGCCACAATGATAACGTCCACTTCTTCGGGACCAAGCCCTCGCTTGCGCAACGCTTCCCTGCCAGCACGCGCCGCCATATAGGATGTTGCCTTGTCCTTGTCCCAAAGAATGCGCCGTTCGCTGATACCGGTCCTGGTGCGTATCCACTCGTCAGTGGTGTCCACAAAGCGTAGCAAATCCTCGTTAGTCAGTCTCTCCTCAGGCAAGAAATGCCCAATGGCTGTAATGGAAGCTCTCGTCATTTGACTTGGCGGCGCAGGCGCCGCACCTTCTCTTGCTGACTAACTGCCCGAACGCGGCGACAGCTCTGCGGCAATGGTCTGACTCATATTCAACGCCGCAGCACGTGCTGCCATGAGTATACACCGTTCAACCGCGCGCGCCGTTGAACGACCGTGCATTATGAAGACGGTGCCATCGATACCCAGTAGGGGTGCCCCGCCGCCGTACTCCTCCGGATTGAATCGTGCTGCCAATCCTTCGAAAATACTGTCAATAGACCTAGCCACCTCGTCGTCGATGCCGAGCCGGTCGATTTCCTGCCGCGCTAGGGCTGGCAACGCCGTCATTATGCTCTCTCCCAGCTTGAGGATAACATTGCCAACGAATCCATCACAAACTACTACGTCTGCGCCATGATGCAGTATGTCCCGTCCTTCCACGTTGCCCACAAACTGCACGTTGTGCGCGCCTGCGAACAATGCGTTGGCAGCCTTTACCAACTCATTGCCCTTGCCGGGTTCCTCGCCAACGCTCAGCAGACCGACTCTCGGATTGTCCATTCCCATTAGCAGACGACAATACGCGGAGCCCATTTGCCCAAACTGCAGAAGGTGCTCCGCCTTGCTATCCATATTCGAGCCCACATCCAGCAGCAGGCATACACCGCTCGTCGTTGGATAGTAGGAGGGAAGCGTGGGCCTGGCCACATTCGGCAAGCGCCCGAGAATGAATAGAGACGCGGCGACCGTCGCTCCCGTATTGCCTGCACTGAGGAAAGCGTCCGTCCGGCCTCTCCGATGGTCACGCAGTCCGACATGTATGGAAGACTGCCTTTTCGTACGGACAGCTGCAACCGGCGGCTCGCCCATCCCGATGACTTCGGGAGCATCTACGACCTGGATGCCATGGCCGCCTCCCTTCGGCAGAATCTGCTGCAGGCAAGACTGCTGGCCGTAAAGCACGACCTGCAGGGGGGCAGGGCTGCTTTGCAGAGCGAGCAACGCCCCCTCCACAACAACGTAGGGGGCATCATCTCCACCCATTGCGTCTACGGCAACGCGAGTAGCCATCCGAGCTTAGCCAGAGGTCGAGGCAGGCGGCACGGCAATCACCAACGTATTACAGTAAACAGAATCCAGTGGCAATTCCCGGTTGCCGGAGAGCGCCTCACACGCCTATAGCTGCTCCTCTGCCTCCAGTATCTGCCGGCCCCGGTACAGGCCGCAGCTGGGGCAAACACGGTGCCGGAGCTTGGCGCTTCCACAATTTGGGCACTCCATGGTGCCTGGCTTGCTCAGGCTTCCGTAATACACGCTTCTGCGCTTTGCTGCACGCGATTTCGAGTGTTTTCGCTTGGGATTGGCCATTGTCTAGGTTGCTCCGCTTTCAGTATGAGAATGCATTCTCTCGTATGCTCAGTAGTGTTTCCCAACGGGCGTCAACGCCGCTTCCGGGGCCGCCAAACACGGTCTGGATGTCCACGCTTTCCGCCGCGGGCGACACCTTCCGCACCGGGACAGCCAGCAGAATCGTGTCTCGCACAATGGCGGTCACGTCAATAGTCTTGTCATGCACGCCAAAATAGTGCACTTCATCGTGGCTATCGTCGACTACACCGTTTACTTTCGCGGACGAGGCGACAAACAGGACCGAGCACGAACCATCTACGGGCCGCCTGAACTCTTCCAGTGTCCGGTCACAGATCAAGGAGGCCATCGCTCGTGCCCGTACCTTTACGCGCACGTTCCCGCCGGACGGTTGCGCGCGTATCTCTACCTGTAAGTCTGCAAACTGGTCGGGATCAAGACCCAGCGTTTTCGCTTCGGGCCGGCACGAGTACGTCGCAGGAAAGCCCAGTTCAATCCTCAGCATGCTCTCCGATCTGGCGGGTTTTCCCACTGTAGTCCATTTCTATTGTCTGCGACGGCTGGTTGTTCCGATGCCGGCAGCTGCCACCCCGGCTGCTTCCAGGGCTTTCTCCAATTCTCCCCGACATTGGCGGCGCAATTGCCTTGACACCGTGCCCCTCATTCCTGTAGATTCCTGCGTAACGTTCCGTTAATGTGCAGCTGACGATCAGCCTCTGCCGGCAACCGATATCGCTCGCCGTGGACAAGTTGTGGACAAGCCGGGCTTGGGCATCAAGTAACGCCAGATCAGGGATTCAAAGATCCTGGCAGATTCACATGGATTGGACGTAAGTAAAGCAATTACAGTTGTTTATGGGGTTGACTGGTCACATCTTTACTCGCGAGGCACCCTGCAAGGCTAACCTTTGTAACGGCTTGGCACCTCATACCCTTTGTGAATAACTCAACCCTGGACTATCGGCAGGTGGCGATCATGCCGTGTCAGAAATTGGAATGCCCTTCGCTGCCCGCAGCGCCGGTTTGCAATCTCAGCCAGAGGCCAAACCATTAGCGCTAACCTGAACCGCCAACATCCGGGCGGCCATCCTTCCGACAAGCAGACGCCAACTCGTCTCGAAGCCATGTTTGCCGATGAATGACTCACCGGAAGCCCTCTGGCAGGCCTGCCTTGACATCATTCGGGACAACGTTAGCGTCCAGAGCTTCAGAACCTGGTTCGAACCGCTGAAGGCGGTCAGTTTTCAGTCGGACGGCGAACTGCATAAGTTGACGGTCAAGCTTCCGAGCCGGTTCTACTACGAGTGGCTGGAAGAGCACTATTTTGCCCTCCTACAAAAGACATTGACGAAAGTACTTGGCCCCGGCGGCCGCCTGTATTACGACATCGTGATCGAACGTCTGGACGAAGGCGATGCCTCCATGCTGTTGCCGCCACGGACGCAGGCCTATGCCCCTTCGCCTCGGCATACGGAGCAAGGACCCGATGAGCCCAGAACCGGCTTGGCCTTCGGAGAGCCCATTGAAAGCGGCGATGTCGACTGCCGGCTCAATGCCTCCTACACATTCGAGAACTTTATTGAAGGTGACTGCAACAGGCTTGCCCGAAGCGCCGCTTTGGCCATTGCCGAAAACCCGGGGTCCACTGCGTTCAATCCGTTTCTCATATACGGCGGCGTAGGCCTCGGCAAGACCCATCTGGTCCACGCAATAGGCAACAGGATCAGGGCAGGAATCGGCGATCGGGCCATTCTTTACACATCCAGTGACCGGTTTACCAACGAATTTCTGAGTGCGCTCCAGCACAACAGAGCGCGCGAATTCTCCCAGTTTTATCGCGGCATCGATGTCTTGATGATCGACGATGTGCAGTTTTTCGGCCGCAAGGAGAAGACGCAGGAGGAATTCTTTCACATCTTCAATGACCTCCACCAGATTGGAAAGCAAATAGTGCTGTCTGCCGACCGGCCACCCCGCGACATAGACGGCATTGAGGATCGGCTGCTTTCGCGCTTCCAGTGGGGGCTGACCGCCGACTTGCAGGCCCCAGGGCTTGAAACGCGCATGGCCATTCTGAACCGAAAGGCCTCGGACGACGGGATTGAGTTTCCTCCGGAGGTTATCGAATTCATTGCCCACAACGTCAAGAGCAACATACGCGAGCTGGAAGGCGCCCTCATTCGTCTGTTGGCCCACGCCACGCTGCACGACGAGGAGATACATCTGGCAATGGCAAAGGGCATCCTCAAGGACCTGATAAAGGAGTCTCGCGTCTCGCTTTCAATCGACCAGATCCAGGCGATTGTGTGCGAATACTTTAACCTGGACCAGGACTTGGTCAGGGCCAAGACCAGGAAACGCGAAGTTGTTCAGGCCCGCCAATTGGCCATGTATTTTTCAAAGGAATTGACCCACCATTCGCTAAAGACGATCGGACTGCAGTTTGGGGGACGCGACCACTCTACGGTAATCCACGCCAATCGCACCGTGAATGATCATCTGGAGACTGATCCGAAGTATAGAGACATGGTTCAGTCTCTGAGGCAGCAGCTCGACCTGCGGAGTCGGTAGGGATCCAAAGCTCGCTGGCTTCGTACGCCTCCGGCAATTGCCGGCTTCCATGAGATTTACGACTTCAAGCGCAACACTCAAAGAAGCCCTGAGCTCTGTCGCGGGTGCATTGCCATCCAAGACGAGCATGACCATTCTAGAGTGCGCGCTGCTCGAACGAGACGGGGACCGCTTGTGCCTTAGCGCAACGGATCTGGACGTTTCCGTCATCAAGCGCATCGACGTACACCACGAGACCGACAGCGGCATCGACCGCATTGCCGTGCCTGCCCGTCGGCTCCTGGATACCCTGCGCGCCCTGCCGGAATTGCCGGTCACCTTTGTGTCGGATACGGAGTTTCGCCTCTCACTCAAGACGGACCAGGGTGTATACCGTATGGCGGGGTATGACGGAGCCGATTATCCGGCGTTACCCGAGCTGTCGGACGGCGAACACATTGAGACTACGGGCGCCGTCCTGCGCAGGGCATTGGCCATGACAAGCTTTGCGGCCAGCACGGATAGTTCGCGCATTGCGATGACGGGCATCTGTTTTCAAATTGACCCTGACCGGGGTCGCGCCGTGGCCACCGATGGCCACAGGCTCGTCAAGTTCACGCTGAATGCCCTTACCAGCCCCCGGGCTGTTCAGTTTGTTGTTCCCAGCAAGGCCTTTTCCCTGGCGGCGCGCGTGGCCTCGGCCGGAGCTTGTGGCATAGTAGTCGGAGCGGACCACGTTTCCTTTGACTATGGTGACGCGCGTGTGTTTGCGCGTCTGATCGATGCCCGGTATCCAAATTACGAGGCCGTTATACCGCGGGAGAATGACAAGCGCTGCGTAGTGCATCGGCAGAGCCTCTTGTCTGCCATTCAGCGTGCAAACCTGTATGCTTCGCAGACAACCCGGCAGATTCGCTTGCATTTCGCGGACGACTCTCTCGAAGTGTTGGCCGAGGACCTTGAGCGCGCCAGCGAGGCACGGGAATCGGTCGTATGCGAATATGACAAGGAAGTCCTCCTGATGGCTTTCAATGGCGAATACCTGGTAGAAGTCCTCAAGCACCTCGAATCTGAACATGTGGCGTTTGATCTTGGCCACAGGGACCGGGCGGGCATAGTTACGCCAGTTGAGCAGACGGACGGGGAAGAGGTTATGATGCTCATTATGCCGGTCATGCTTAATACCTACGCATAGCCTTAATCGATTCTTCGCCGAACTATCCGGTCGCTGTCAGCGTTTTACCGGTCTATGCCGTTAAATCGCCCTACTGCCATGGACATCCGCAGCTTCAGGACGCATAGTGTCCGTTCGGTCGACGTACGGCGTTCCTGGTATGTGGTAGATGCCAATCAACAGATCGTTGGTCGACTGGCATCAAGAATTGCCTCTGTATTGCGGGGCAAGCACAAGCCATCGTATACGCCGCACGTTGATTCTGGCGACTACGTTATCGTCGTCAATGCCGACAAGGTGCGATTTACGGGCAAGAAGGAGACTGACAAGCTTTACTTCAGTTACAGCGGCTATCCAAGTGGCCTGAAGTCGCGTAGCGCAATTCAGATGCGCTCAAGAAAACCGGAGCATATCGTGCGGCACGCCGTCAAGGGCATGCTTCCCAAGGGCCGGCTGGGTCGAAGCATGCTCAAGAAGCTCAAGGTCTACGCAGACTCCACCCATCCCCATACTGCACAGCAGCCTCAGGCTCTCGAGTTTTAATTCAGCAAATCCATGGCATCAGTGGCCCAATCGAGTGCTGTTGGCCGACGCAAGACGTCTACAGCGCGGGTGTATGTTCGGCCGGGAACCGGGCAGGTGCTCATAAACCGGCGTCCTCTCGAAGCGTACTTCCGCTTGGCGACCAGGCAACGTACCGTCTTGTCGCCCCTTGCCGTGACAGAGACAACCGGTTCCGTTGATGTGTTGGTAAATGTTCATGGAGGCGGTCTGACTGGTCAGGCCGAGGCCATCAGTCTTGGCATTGCCCGGGCACTGGTAAAGTCCAGTGAAGACCACCGTCCGCCGCTTCGGGCTGCGGGCCTGCTAACGCGTGATCCGCGGATGGTCGAGCGGAAGAAGTACGGCCAGCCGAAGGCACGCAAGCGTTTCCAGTTTTCGAAGCGTTAACAAAGTCCTCTTCGCCATACCACCTGATGGCCTGCGGGGTGCCCAGCCGGGTTGAGCCGGTCATACGACGGTGGTAGACGACCAACCCCAAACCAAGGCAACCATGGAATCTCTCGCTCCCGCGGCTGACCCCGTTTCGCCGCCCAGCCAAAATCACCGCGTACAGCTGGAAGACCTGCTTCGGGCCGGTACCCATTTCGGGCATCTCTCGAGCCGCTGGAATCCGAAGATGCGACCGTACATCTTCATGGAGCGCAATGGCATACACATCATAGACCTGGTTCGAACGCAGGAGATGCTGGACGCGGCGGCTAACGTGGCGGCGCGTTTCGCCAAGCAAGGCAAGCACATCCTGTTCGTCGGTACCAAGAAGCAGGCCAAGGAAACGGTGCGGCAGTGCGCGCAGGACTGCAAAAGCCCCTACGTTGTTGAACGCTGGCTGGGTGGAACGCTCACAAATTTCCAGACCATACGCCAGAGCATCCGGCGTATGGAAGACCTGGTCAAGATGGAAAAGGACGGGACGCTGGACCAACTCAAGAAGAAGGAACGCCTTATGAAAGGGCGGGAGAGGTTAAAGCTTGAGCGCAACCTGAGCGGCATTGCGGAGATGGCGCGGATGCCCGGTGCGCTGTTTGTGGTTGACATCAGGCGCGAGCACATTGCCGTTGCCGAAGCCCGCAAACTCGGCATCCCTGTGATTGCCATGGTTGACAGCAACTGCGATCCGGACCTGGTCGATTACGTGATACCGTGCAACGACGACGCATTCAAATCCATCAAGGTTGTAACGACTGCCATTGCAAGTGCGATCAGCGAAGGGCGCAAGCAACGTGAGATCGAACAGGCCACCCGCAAACTCGAGCAAGCGAAGCAGCAGGGTAAGTGACCCGGATCACTTGCGGCTATAATACTATGCCAATTACCGCCAAAGACGTAAAGCGGCTTCGGGACATGACCGGAGCGGGGATGATGGACAGCAAGCGCGCCCTGCAGGAAACGGGCGGCGATTTTGAGCAGGCCATAGATCTCTTGCGCAAGAAAGGGCAAAAGGTTGCCGCAAAACGCGCAGATCGTGAAGCTAATCAGGGCCTGGTCATCGCACAGGTGACCGAAGATGGCAAGAGGGGAATTATCGTCGAGGTCAACTGTGAGACTGATTTTGTTGCGCGCAATGACGAATTCTCATCCTTCGCGCACTCCGTTGGCGAGGCTATCCTGAGCGAGGTTCCGGTCGACATGGACGCGCTCTTCGCCCTGCCCATTCGTTCCGGGAGAACGGTCCGCGAGGTGCTCACCGAATTGACCGGCACCATAGGGGAAAAGCTGAGCATTCGCCGATTCGCTGTTCTTGACAGCCGGCGCGGCCGCATCGTCCCGTACTTGCATCCGGGTGCCAGACTCGGCGTACTTGTGGACATTGTAGGGGACCGGGGACTTGAAACAACCGGTCGGGACATCGCCATGCAGGTGGCAGCGCTTGATCCCGTTGCCGTAGTACGCGACGAGATTCCCGAACACGTGCGAGTAAAGGAGATTGAAATTGCCCGCGAGGCCGCACGACTCGAAGGAAAGCCGGAGCGGATTATCGACCGCATTGCGCAAGGCAAGCTTGAGCGCTATTTCAAGGACCACGTACTTGTCGAGCAACCGTTCGTCAAGGACGCCTCCGTGCGAGTCCGCGACGTACTGGCGAGTGCCGGGGCGCAAGTCCTGAATTTCGTCCGGTACGCACTGGGAGGCTGAGCCCCGCCGCACATGTTGCCACTCGGACGAGGATGTCCGTTTGCGCAGTCCTTCCTTGGCATATCGGCAAATTTTGCCAAATCTAGGCCGGGCGGCCATCCCGGAAACGCACTCCCGGCATAGACCTTGGCGTGCCTGCAGATTCGCAGCATTCGCTCCATCAGGCGATGCCATGGCCCCCCGAGTGCATTGGAGCAGCTAGGCGCCTGTGAGGCTGTGAAAGGAGCCTCACAGGCGCTTCAACGTACTTGACATACATGCGGAGGACAGCCTTCTGCCAATCGTACGCGCAGGTGCTGTCAGGACCTGCATCCGCTGGGATGGGCCCCGCGTCTTGAGCATAAGGGAATTACCACCGAGGCGAAGAAATGCTGGACGAGCTTTTGGAATTGATCATCGACGATGCGCGTGACCATATGGCTCGGTCCATAAGTCACCTGAAGGCGGAACTGCAGGCCATTCGTGCAGGTCGGGCCTCACCTTCCATGCTTCAGACAGTGCGCGTGAACTACTATGGCAGTTCCACCCCATTGAACCAGCTGGCAACTGTGAATGCACCCCAGCCGGATCTGCTGGTCGTTTCTCCCTGGGACGCTTCTGCGCTGAAGGCCATCGAACAGGCCATCATTGCCAGTAACCTTGGCCTCAATCCCTCCAACGACGGTATTCTAATCCGCGTGCCTGTGCCTCCACTTACCGAAGAACGCCGGCGCAGTCTCGCCAAATCGGCTCGGACGCTTGGAGAATCGGCCAAAATAGCCATTCGGAACATTCGGCGTAACGCCAAGGACGACATCAAGTCTACCCAGCGAGAAGAGAATCTCTCAGAAGACATGCGCTATCTTGCCGAGGACAGACTCCAGGACCTTACGAAAGAATATGTTGGCACCGTGGACGGGATCCTCTCCCGCAAGCAAGAGGAAATAATGGAAGTGTGACCGTACAAACTGGGAGAGGTGCCGGAGCGGCCGAACGGGCTCGCCTGGAAAGCGAGTGTACCTTTGACGGGTACCGAGGGTTCGAATCCCTCCCTCTCCGCAGAATTGAGGGGTACGTGGTGCACTTTGGCAGGCGCACCCTTGACTCAAATACCGCCTCATTGCGTGCTCCGCGATACCCGCCCGGGAGTGGAAACCCTGTTTGAAGCAAACCTATCATCAGAGCGCACTTGCGACGGAATGTGCAGCGCGGCCACACTTCGGCGGTGCGCCGCCGACTGCATTCCTGACCGCGGCCCTTCTTGACTGCAAGTGCGCCCCATTGCGGCTTGCATCGGCTTCCGGCCGTGCCAGTTTCTCGCGCTGTCACTAGTCCGAGAAGCTTCCGCGAGCCTAACGAAAGTCCCTTCAGCAAATGGCAGTTCGGACGGTTATTCTGACTGCACCCAGCGGAGCAGGAAAAACGACTCTTGCGCGGCGCCTCATGAATGCGATCCCGCAGCTTGGATTCTCTGTATCGGCAACTACCCGGACTCCCCGCAAGGGCGAGCGCGCCGGCCACGCTTATCATTTTGTGTCCGAGACCGAATTTCGCCACTTGATAGCCACTGATTCCCTGATAGAATACGAGGAGGTATATCCAGGCCTGTTCTACGGCACGCTGCGCGCATCCGCCGAGCGCGCGACACCGCAACGGCCGCTGCTTTTTGATGTCGACGTGCGCGGCGCGCTCTCGCTGAAGGAGTACTTCGGACCGGACAGCATTGCGCTCTTTATTCGGCCGCCATCGCTCAAGCAACTCGAAGAGCGGCTTCGGTCCCGGGGCACGGAGACGACCGCGTCACTTCAAGTGAGGCTGGACCGGGCGGCCAGCGAAATGCGTTACATGCATCACTTTGACGCCATCCTGGTAAACGACAACCTGGAGCGAGCCGCCTCCGAATTGGTTTCACTGGTTACCTCCCGGCTTTCGTAGGTCACATGGTCACAAATGCGACGCCCCTTAACGGGCACAGATTAGTGCTTGGCGTGACTGGCAGCATCGCGGCTTACAAGAGTGCAGAGTTGCTCAGGCTGCTCGTAAAGGACGGGGCAGACGTACAAGTGATCATGTCGCGGGAAGCTGCCCGCTTCATCGGCCCGCTCACCATGGCCACGCTATCCAAACGCCAGGTGCTCAGCGAGCTGTTTCCGGATGCGGATGCGGCAACCTCCTGGACGCAGCATGTCAGTCTGGGCTTGTGGGCAGATCTGATTGTGATCGCTCCAGCAACTGCGCAAACCATCGCCCGCCTCGCCCACGGGTTTGCCGACACGCTCCTGGCCGCCTCAGTTCTCTCAGCCCGGTGCCCTGTCCTTGTGTGTCCCGCCATGGATCGGGATATGTATGCACACGCGGCCGTGCAGGCCAACCTGGATGCTTTGCACTCCTTCGGCTATCGAGTTTTGCCCGCCTCGCATGGAGAACTGGCCAGCGGTCTGACCGGTCAGGGTCGCCTCCCGGAGCCGGATGCCATATTTGATGCGATCTCCTCGTTGCTCCGTGGGCGCGAGACCCCCCTCTCTGGACGCACGGCCCTCGTTACGGCCGGTCCGACGCGCGAGCCGCTGGATCCCGTCCGAGTACTCACCAACCATTCCACCGGGGCCATGGGCTACGCATTGGCGCGAGCTCTGGCGCGTCGGGGGGCGCAGGTAACTCTCGTCAGCGGGCCTACGGCTCTCAGCCCGCCTCGCCGCCTAAACACGGTTTCTGTCTCAACCGCTGAAGAAATGCGCCAAGTCGTACTCCAGCACGCGGCAGCCGACATTGTCATCATGGCCGCCGCCGTCTCCGACTTCGCAGCTGCCCAGGCGGCAGAGCAGAAAATAAAGAAACAGAGTGACCTCCTGCAGCTGACTTTGCGCAGGACACCCGATATTCTTCAGGAACTGGGGCAGCGCAGGAATTCAGGTCAGGTGTTGGTCGGCTTCGCCATGGAGACCGAGAACGGTCTGGAGCATGCGCGCCGAAAATTGCGGGAGAAGAACCTTGACTGGATTGCGCTCAATTACACCAACCGACCCGGCGAGGGATTTGGCACAGGCACAAATCGCATTACCCTGCTGAGCCGAACAGGCGCCAAGATCGAAATCCCGACTATGGAGAAGGACAAGGTCGCCGAGGCCCTTCTGGAGTCCATCTTCACCGGTCCGGCCTGAGACTCTGTGGATTGCGTGTGCACAATTGGCGCATAACTATTGCCGGATCGTAGCATTGGCGCCTTGTTAGCCGGCTCGGTGGTCGGGTATTTTCCTGATAGCCTTGAAAGTCTATTGGGATGCCGCTCTTGGAGGCCTTGAGAGAAGCTCTCAGCCAGGAGATAGCCGTGCAGGGGACAGTGATTCCCCGACAGGACAACGGATTTGCCGGGAAGGTGGAGACCCTGATTCCGGTGGATTCTCCGCTTCGCCGAATGAAGTCGCTTGAAGAAGTACAATTGTACGTCGAAAACACGGTGCTTACCGGCATAGACGAAAAGCGTAAGAACGCCGTAATTGGCGAGGGCAACCCGCGCGCAAACCTGGTGATTGTCGGCGAAGCCCCCGGAGCGGAGGAAGACCGCACGGGCCGCCCCTTCGCCGGAAGGGCGGGGCAGCTGCTGACCAAGATTCTGGCAGCCATACGCTTTTGCCGAGAGGAGGTATACATTACCAACATCCTTAAGAGCCGTCCGCCGAACAATCGCGATCCAAGACCCGAGGAGATAGCGGCTCACCTGCCGGTCCTTTGCAAGCAGCTGGCCGTCATCAAGCCCGCGGTCGTGCTGTGCGTCGGCAGAATAGCCGGCAGCTGTTTGCTCGGCACGCGCTCCAGTCTGGGCGCAATGCGTGGCAAGATTCATGATTTCCACGGGATCCCGCTGGTGGTGACGTATCACCCGGCGGCACTTCTTCGCAACCCCCAGTGGAAACGGCGTACCTGGGAGGACGTGCAAATGCTGCGGCGCGTGCATGATGAGCACGCGGCGAGATAAGCCTGCTTGCTACATGACCTCGAATAGCCGAAACGCTCCGCACGCGGATGAACGCCTGGCTGCTGTCGCGCATCCTTCCGCACACCGGGTGCCACCTCAGGCTGTCGAAGTGGAAAAGGCCATACTTGGCGCCATGCTCCTTGAGCATGGCGCGATTCCTCGGGCCATCGAAGTGCTGGTGCCGGACGCCTTCTACCGACCTGAGCACGAGCGAATCTACCAAGCCGCTCTCGGCCTGTTTGAGGCAGGAAGCCCCGTAGACATAATCACACTGGCCGAGGAATTGCGGCAGCGCGAACAGCTTGACGCCGTAGGAGGCGCGCCCTACCTCGCAGAGCTCGCCGACGGCGTTGCTTCCGCAGCCAACGTTGAGTACCACGCCCGCATAGTTTCGGAGAAGGCCTTGCTGCGAAAATTGATCAGCACCATGACGCAGCGCATCGCAGAGGCCTATGACAGCGGCGCCGACGCGTTCGAGCTCCTGGATAGCGCCGAAAGCGACATATTCGGCATATCCGAGTCACCACTGAGGCGCGGTGCAAGTTCGCTGAAGAGCGTCCTGAAGGATACACTCACCCACCTGGAGTCCATTCACGGCCAGCGCGGCGGCATTACGGGTGTACCCAGCGGTTTTCGTAAACTGGACGACATTACCGGCGGCTGGCAGAATTCCGACCTCATTATCATTGCAGCGCGCCCCTCGATGGGCAAGTGCCTCGCGCACGACGCCGGAATCCTGCTGTCGGACGGCTCGGTCCGGTCCATTGCCGATATCTGCGCTACACAAAGGGCAGAAGTGCTTACGCTGGGCGACTGCGCCCGCTTTCGCGTTGCGCAGCCGTCCGATTTTATCTTTGACGGACTGAAGCCGGTCTTCCGCGTCACAACGCGACTCGGCCGGCAAGTGGACACCACGCTGACACATCCATTCTTGACCCCAGAACGGGACTGGCTGCCGCTCTCCGCCCTGCGCCCTGGCGACAGCATTGCCGTGCCGCGCCGCCTTCCGGTATTCGGCTCGGAGAATCGGGATGCGCACTACCTCGAATCTGTCGCCCAATCGCTGACCTGTGTGCCGGCAGGTCGGGGCGTCGGCTCCGTTGAGAGCCGCCGCGCATCCTTGCCCGAACCGATCCACAGGCTGTGCAAGGAGGACATGGCACAATTCCTTCGCCATTTGCTAGCACAGGCCGAGGGAGGTTGTTTCCTGGAGTTTGCAAATGACCGAGCTGCGCGCCAGATACAGCACCTCCTTGTTCGCTTCGGGATCCTGTCCCGCGTTTGGCAGGATGGCCGACTCCAGGTGGTCGAAGAGGACGCCGGCGCCTCGACAAGTGCACGAGGGGACGTGTACTTCGACCCCATTTCCTCGATTGATGCACTGGGCGTCAAGCCGGTTTACGATCTGACTATCCCGGCTACGCACAATTTTGTCGCAAATGACGTCTGTGTGCACAATACGGCGCTTGCCCTGAACTGCGCCCGCAATGCCGCGCTAAACCGCGACCGGCCTACCGGCGTGGCCATCTTCTCACTGGAAATGAGTGCGCAGCAACTTGCCCAGCGCCTCCTGACGTCCGAGGCACGCGTGGATGCGCAGGAAGCGAGAACCGGCCGCCTGACCACAGAAAGCTGGCGTGAACTGGCGCGCGCTGCCGGGCGACTGAATGATGCCCCTATTTTTGTTGACGATACCCCCGGGCTTGGCGTTCTCGAACTTCGTGCAAAATGCCGGCGCCTGAAGGCGGAGCACAATATCGGACTTGTACTTGTGGACTACCTGCAGCTTATGCAAGCCGCAATGGGCGCTAACCGCCAAGCAAACCGGGAACAGGAGATTGCCCAGATATCCCGCTCCCTTAAATCCCTCGCCAAGGAACTGGACGTACCCGTAATCGCGCTAAGCCAGCTCAGCCGGTCCGTGGAGAATCGCGGCGGAGACAAGCGGCCCCAGCTGTCAGACCTGCGAGAGAGTGGATCCATTGAGCAGGACGCAGACGTGGTGGCCTTTATATACCGTGCGGAGTATTACGGCTGGCTCACCGACGACAAGGGGCAATCGACGGAAGGCATTGCCGAGCTCATCATCCGAAAGCAGCGTAACGGCCCCACCGACACCGCGACACTAGCCTTCGTGCGCAAATATGCCGTCTTCGAGAACCTATTGCCGTTCCGGGCTGAAGCGCTACCGGCGGCAGGCACTGTCCCCGAGCTTGCCGAGGACAGTCCTTTCTGAGCTGGAGGTGACGGGCGGATTCGAACCGCCGTACAAGGCTTTGCAGGCCTCTGCCTAACCACTCGGCCACGTCACCCTGTGGTTGCACGCCCGG
>CAZXEU010000207.1:0-7430 GCA_964639665.1 uncultured Rhodothermaceae bacterium
ATCTCTGGCTATCCTGCAGCTGTAACCAGGTGTGCATCGGTAAGGTGGGTGCAAGTGGCGGCGGATGTCCGCGAGCACCTAAGGTTGTGGGTCGCAATCCAGGCGAGACATGAAAATATCTGCTCACCCAAGCTCATGCAAATGCCGATCATTTCAAGTATCCGTCACGCTGCCCAGGGGTCAACGGTCTTCAGTCCGGCCGCTTCGAATGGACCTGTGTCCCGTGTTGCCACCATCATCGCGTTCGTTGCAGCGGTCGCGGCGATGTAGCCATCGGAAATCGAGATTGCCCGGCCTGCGGACTGTGCCTTCGCCATCAACTCGGCATAGGCCTGCGAAGCCGCCAGATCGAATGCCAAAACCCGGCCAGCGAACATGGGCAACACTTGCTGCTCCAGATCCTTGTGTAGTTGGTTGCGGCGTTGGCCGTCGGGTAGCGCTTGAACACCGAAACGCAACTCGGCGACGGTAATGGCAGAAAGATACAGCGTTTCCAGTGCCTGAGCGTCAAGCCAGTCCGCGACACATGGTTCCGGATTTCTGCGCAATGGTTCCGACACCACATTGGTGTCTATCAGAATCATTCCAGATTGAGCGGTAGGGCTGGTGTCGTGTCGCGCTGTGCAAAGCCCGCTGACTCGTCATCCGTCAATCTGGCGCGCCGGCCGACCACGGTCAGCAGCGACCCCAAGCCGACCCGTCCTTCCGGCAGGACCATTTCCTCCAGGATAGCTCGCACTTCTGCCTCAGTGCTGTGGCCGCGCTGTGCTGCCCGCATACGCAAGGCACGATGTACCTCATCAGGCACGTTCCGTACAGTCAGTACCGCCATAGTCGACGACTCTTGATGTTTTCCATGCTGTCAGTGTAGCGGTTTGAAGTCATGTGAGCAATTTTCTTCTGCTTCATCGTGAATGCCGCTGCATCGGGCAAGGAAGGCAAGGCTAGGCGGTGTCCCGAATGCTGGAATGTGCTTGGCTGTGACGGACACCAACGCATGTGCAGGACACGTTGCTTCACACAAGGCCAGTATCCAGGAGCATAAGCTGTGTGTACATAGGCCGCATGATCTGTATGGGAAACCCCGACACCCGGGCGACGGGTTAGCCCTTCACGCATGCAGCGCGCTTGGCGATGATGGCATGGTCCGTCATCACCGGGAGTACGCCATGTCTTCGCTGATTCATCGCTCGGTCACCTGCCTGATTCTGACAGGCGGTATCTTCATTGCACTGCCCGGGATCGCGGCTCCCGGGCCAACACCGGGATCGCAATCGGCCAAGCTGCAACCGAGTGACCGCTCGGCAACAGAGGTGCTGGAGCACCAAGTCAGCCGGGCAGGGCTGTGGGGACTGGAGGATGCCGAATGGCAGCGCTACCACGTCCTGATGCAGGGCATTCGCGGCAGCGTGAGCCCTGCGACCCTGTCGCCCATCGAGGTGCTGGGAATCCATGCAAGAAACCGTGAGGAGCGAAAGCGGTATGCCGAGCAGTGGGCAAGGATGATGCGCGAGGATGCCGAGCGCATCCTGGCATTCCAGCGTGCCTACGACGAGGCACAAAAGCGCCTGTACCCGGACAGCGTGCTAGTCGATGCCGGTTTCCTGGAGCGCGTCGGCTCCGGTCCGGACCGGGCAGAGGCACTTGGCTGGCAGCCGGATGATCGCATCCTGTTTTTCACTGACACGCAATGTGCGGGCTGTAATGCCGTACTGGAGCGCATGCTTGCACGCATCGGGCAGTTCTCCGGCATCGACTTGTACCTGGTCGATGTCACCGCCGGGGAAGAATTCCGCATCCGCGAGTGGGCCGCAGCTAGAAAGATCAATCCCCAGTGGGTGCGTGAGCACAGGGTTACCCTGAACATCGATGGCGGTGCATTTGAGCAAGTCCTCGCACACACGGGGTTGAAGGATGCGGGGCTGCCCGCGCTGGTGCGAAAGCGCGGGAACCGGTTTACCCCCGTGTCAGCCTCAAAGTTTTGATGCAGGCCGGGAATGAGCCGTCCTGATCGTGCATGGGGGTGGGCCCCTTTGTGCGGGCTGCTTGTCGCCTCGCCAGCCTTTGCAGAACTGGCCGTCATTTACGACAGCGGCCAAACTCGCCCGCTTGCACCCCTGTTGGAGCCGTTGCTTTCCGATACACCGCAGACGCACGAGACCTCTCATGCGGAGGGGCCATCCCGTCCGGATCTGGGACACCTCCCGGGTGAAGGCATGCTCACCCGGCTGTTGCCGGTGCGCTCGCCCAGCTTGCGGGTCGGGACTCTCGTGGACACCGCTCCGGTGCTCGGGGTGCGGGCCCGCCTGGCGCAGGCAAATCTACGCCCGTTTTTTTTGGTCGGGTCGGATCCGTTCTCGCTTCGCTGGCTGGCGGCCAACGCACAGACCCTCCGCAAGCTCGGCGCAGTCGGACTACTGGTACAGGCGGAAACCGAGGAGGATGTCCGGCGAGTCGGCGAGGCGGCACAGGGGCTGTCCATCACGCCGGGTTCCGGCAGTGACCTGGCCCGCACACTAGGCATCCGTCATTATCCGGTACTGATCACCCGGGACGGGTTCATGCAATGAGCCAGTATCCAATGGAAGCGCTGCTGCGCCCCCCTGTGGAGCTCTGGTCGATGTGCACCGCATGGGCGGGGGGTGCACTGGCATGGCTGGCTCCCGAAGTTCTGATGATGCCGGGTGTGGTTGCGAGGGCCGCGGCCCTGGCCTTGTTCGTCTTCGGACTGTGGCGGGGCCATCAGGCCTTGCGGGTGTTGCGCTACCAGTGGCACCTGCGAAAGTTGCCGGTGTACCGGTTGCGCTCCACACAGATTCCTGTCAGCCGTCACAAGCTGTTCCTAGGCCGCGGTTTTCGCTGGACCCAGCAGCACACGCAGCGCCTGCGCGACACCCTGCGACCCGATGTGCAGCGCTATCTGCGGCCCGGTGCGCTGTACCGGTGGGCAAGACAAAAGGAAATTGCCTGGGAGGCAGTCCCGGGACTGTCCGGGTTATCGCGTATCCTTCGCAGTCCCTCGCACTGGAATCCGCTGGCTCCTTTGCCGGGGGTAGGCGGCAAGCCAGCCCTGCATGCGGTGGAGTCCAAGGAGCAGTCCGTGTGGATGGACCTTGGCGAGCGGGTGGGGCATACCTTGGTGCTCGGCACTACCCGGGTCGGCAAGACCAGACTGGCAGAGCTGCTGATCACCCAAGACATTCGCCGCGGCGATGTGGTGATCGTGTTCGACCCTAAGGGCGATGCCGGCCTGCTGCGGCGCATGTACGCTGAGGCTCGCCGCGCCGGGCGTTTGGATCATTTTTATCTCTTTCACCTAGGCTTTCCCCAGCTTTCGGCGCGCTACAACGCCATCGGCAATTTCTCGCGCATCACGGAGGTCGCGACCCGCATTGCCAGCCAGCTGCCGAGTGAGGGCAACTCGGCTGCCTTCAGGGAGTTCGCCTGGCGTTTCGTCAACATCATCGCCCGTGCCCTGGTGGCCCTGCGGCGAAGGCCGGACTACCGGCAGGTCCGCCGCTACATCAACGACATCGAGCCGCTGCTTGTGGAGTATGCCGGACACTGCGCCCGACACGCCGGCATAAAAGACTGGGCGGCACGGGTTGAAGAGCATGCCACAGACATCAATGAACGCAGCCTGCCCTCGGCGCTGAAGGGCCGCTCGAAGGAGGCCATCGCCTGCATGCAATTGCTGCAGGCGCAGGGGGTCTATGACCCTGTCCTCGACGGGCTCGTCTCAGCCTTCAAGTACGACAAGACCTATTTTGACAAGATCGTCAGCTCCGTTGGCCCGCTGATGGAGAAGCTGACCACCGGCACCATTGCCGCACTGATTTCGCCGGACTATGGCGATGCCCAGGATCCCCGGCCCATCTTTGAGTGGATGGACGTGGTACGCCAGCGGGGCATCGTCTACGTGGGGCTCGATGCGCTCACTGACACCACGGTCGCCGGTGCCGTAGGCAACTCCATGTTCGCTGACCTAGTCTCTGTGGCCGGACACCTCTACAAGCACGGAGCGGGTGCTGATCGCGGTGAGACCGCAGAGGGGATACCGGCCCGCAATGAAATGCCCGTGATCTCCCTGCATGCCGACGAGTTCAACGAGCTGATCGGGGATGAGTTCGTGCCGCTTTTGAACAAAGCCGGCGGGGCCGGGTTCCAAGTCACAGCCTACACCCAGACCTGGTCGGACGTGGAGGCACGGATCGGCTCCCGGGCCAAGGCCGGGCAGGTGGCCGGCAACTTCAACACCCTGCTCATGCTGCGGGTGAAGGAACTGGAGACGGCGGCCATGCTGACCGACCAGCTGTCTCGGGTCGAGGTGTTCACCCTGATGAGCGTCTCTAGCGTGGACGATTCCTCGGAACCGGCTTCCGGCGTTGACTTCAAGTCTCGTAACGAGGATCGCATCAGTGTCTCGGAAGTGCCCATGCTTAGTGCCGCCGATCTCGTCGCACTGCCCAAGGGGCAGGCCTTCTGTCTGCTCGAGGGCGGACAGCTGTGGAAGATCCGCATCCCCTTGCCACACGATCGCAAGGATGCTTCTATCCCGGAGGACTTCGAGGCGATGGCCGAGGCCATGCGTCGGCACCACCGTGACCAGGAGGGTTCCGGTCATGCGCGGGATCACGGATAACTGGGGAAGTCTGGGGGATTGAATGATGCACCCGGCCCGGTCCGTTTGAATGGCGAGACCGACTGATCCTCGCAGGACCGTCGTACAGCGGGGCACGTTCTCCCGCATCTTGGCGAGCCTGGCCCAGGGCCTCAAATGGCTGCTGCTCTCGCTGTGCCTCTCCATCCTGATCGAATGGGTCGGCATGGTGTTCTGGTGGGAGGAGCAGGGAGCGGCCCACAGTCGTCAGATGCTGGCCAATGAACTGCGCTGGCTGGGCGCAGGCGTTCATCAGGGTGGATGGATGGCTCATATCGCCAGCCATGCCCATCATTCTTCAGACCGGGTATACAGTCTGCTCTTCGAACGGACCGGGATCATGGAGCTTCTTCACTGGATCATACCCACACCGTCCCCGCATGAATCCGGTATCCGGGCGGTGTTGCACCACCTCCATGCGCCGGTATCCGAGTACGTCGTGGTCGCCATGCAGATAACGCAAGTCTTTACCGTGCGACTGGTCATCCTGGTCCTGTCTTTGCCTGTATTCGTGCTGTTTGCCTGGGTAGCACTGGTGGACGGGCTGGTGCTTCGGGATCTGCGGCGCTGGGGCGGTGGGCGGGAGAGTTCCTTTGTGTATCACTACGCCAGGAAAGCCACGCTGCCGTTGTTCCTGTGCGCCTGGGTACTGTACCTGGTGTCACCCATCAGCGTGCACCCGTCCTGGATCCTCCTGCCGTTCGCACTCGCATTCGCCTTGGCGGTCAGGATCACGGCCAGCACCTTCAAAAAATATCTGTAATCCAGGACAGAAATTGCTACAGAGGGATTTTACAGGGCTTCCAGTGATGCCATGGGAACAAACAGTCGCATGGGATTGTTCGTCAGCGGCAGGAAAAATTCGAAGGACTGATAGAAGGACAGTGCATCTTGGTCCAGCACATCTAGCACGACACCCATTGCAGGGATGCCATCCGGGTTGCTGGCAATCCGGTGAGCGTGTCTCAGTGCCCAAACGAGGGTTTTGGTACCCAGGCCCTGCCCTTGGAATCGCCGGTCGACACCGAGCTGGGCAAGCAGGACCGCAGGTACAGGGTAGCGTGGCAGGCGGGATGGGTCCGGGAGTTCTTCGCGAACCAGCGTCTGATGCGCCAGCGTGTAATACGCGGCAGCATGCGATTTTCCAGTGCTTTCATCAGGAACGTAGGGCAGCACAAAGGTCCGGTTCAGGTTCAACGTCATATTCCTAGCCGCATAGCGGCGCAGATAGGCGTTGATGACATCTTTGCCACAGTCGAATGACTTGACGTCAATCGTGCTGGGATCAAGTGGCAGAAATTCAGCGGCTGGCATTCAACGTGAAACCCTCCTGGTCAAGTGCCTGCGACGCCTTCCGAAGCTTGGCCGTTGGAGCCGGCGGGCTATCGCAGGCCTTGCAGAAGGTATCGAACTGTGCATTGCTCAACTGAATAGTGCTGTAGGCTTCCAATACCTCGGGGGCATGCTGCTTGACCAGTTGCGTGACATAGGCCTTGATGCTGGTCAATCCAGACGCGCGTGCAGCACGTTCTGCCAGCACATGGGTTTCTTCATCCCATTGCATTTCATAGCGTAGGACTTTGGGCATGGTGGACCTTCAAATGTTCTTTACGAGAAGATCATATAGTCGGCGAAAGTATTACGTAATTTATCCGTAAAAGCAAATATTGGTCTTGCTAAGCGTTACGGGCGCATGAACGATGGCGAGATTCTTATCCTTCGCATGGGCAAGGGCCTCGTTAAGGGATTGAACTAGGTCTTCTCCAATTGTAATCATCTTCTCTATCTTTCCAGTGTTCTTGATTGCAGCTGTACCGGCACTGCCGGCACGCTGCTCCGAAGGACTCAAATCGGTCTTGGCTGATTTTACATAAGCGAGAAGCGCGTAGATCGGTCAATCTTCCCCACTGTAGAAGTAGACCACCCATGCATCAGTCCGCTTTCCACGGCCCAAGCCAGCGAAGCGCAGTTTACGTACGCCACCCTTGCCAAGAATCTTATCGCCTGCTATCGGGTGATTGGCTAGATAGTCGATTAACTCCTTCCTAAAAATCCGGTCATGGCCTGAATGGATTTCCCATCGTCAAATCCGACGGATTCCCGCAATATGCCCCGTAATGAATTACGGGAGCAGCCATACCATGAAGCCTTGTGCCCCAGTCCTCGTCCCGCACCCACGGGTTCATGACCGTTTGCGCTGCCACACTGCGACTGTCGCAGGCGCGCACGGGCCATGAGTCCTGCACAGCAGGGTGCGTTCCAAGCTGGCTCCGGCGTAGCACCCGGCACGTTGCTGACCGCGATCGCCTCGATGGTTTTGGCGCTTGCGTTCGTATGGGTGGTCTGGGTGAGCATAGGCACTTTCCGGGCCTGGCAGGCAGGTCAGGCCACAATTCTTGACCTGACCTGGAATGCACTTCGGGCCAGCATTGTGCTGATGGTGCTGGGGTTTTACCTGCGATGAGGCTTTTTGGTTTGCCGACTCGTGTACGCGAGAGCTTATCACGCAGGATGCGGGGGCTTCCCCGCCGGGTTCAGTCTGACAACAGAGGGAGAGAGACGTATGTACGCATCGAACGCGAGACCGGGATGCCGGGCATTTTCTAGGAAGGTTTGTGAGGCTGCGCTGGCCGCAGCGGGCCTGTTGTTTCCGTATCCGCTTCTTGCGGCCCTGCCGACCCCGGTGGCGCCAAGCACAGCTCCGGCGGCCGGGGACTGGCTCGGCCTGATCCAAGGGTACATCAAGGACGGCGGGCTGGTGCTCGGGCTC
>CAZXEU010000208.1:0-51022 GCA_964639665.1 uncultured Rhodothermaceae bacterium
GGGCGGGAGGCCCTGTGTGTTGGGAGGAGGGTGCGAAAGCACCAAACGCTGTGCCTCTGACGGAGCCGCAAGGCGAAGTTAAGCACGGCTACGACACAGGATCGCATACACTGGCGGCCTAATGGCTACTATTGTATGTAATTCCCTAATCGCGCCAGATGACCAATACGATTTGTCCCTATGAGTGATTATCGCGCCTCCAATATTCAGGTGATGGAGGGCCTGGAGGCCGTTCGCAAGCGTCCCGCGATGTACATAGGCGATGTCGGCTTCCGGGGACTTCACCATTTGGTGTACGAAGTGGTCGACAACTCCATTGACGAGGCACTGGCGGGATACTGCAACAAGGTTGAGGTCGTTCTGGATACGGACGGCTCGGTGTGCGTAATCGACAACGGGCGCGGCATTCCCGTAGGTCAGCATCCGAAAGTTGGGCGTCCGGCGCTTGAAGTCGTCATGACAATGCTGCACGCCGGGGGCAAGTTTGACAAGGACAGTTACAAGGTATCGGGAGGTTTGCACGGCGTGGGGGTCTCCTGCGTGAATGCGCTTTCGGCGTGGCTTGTCGCGACGATTCGCCGCAGCGGGTTCCTTTGGGAGCAGCGTTACGCTCGTGGTGTGCCTGTCACAGACGTAGAGCGAAAGCGGGCTTTGGCCGAAGGCGAGCCGTCGGGAACGGAAATCCGGTTCCTGCCGGACAGTACAATCTTCAGTACATCCGAATTCCGTTTTGATACGCTGGCTGACAGGCTCCGCGAGCTGGCTTACCTGAACGCCAATGTCCGGATTGCGCTGGAGGACCGGAGGGAACGCGAATCTGAACGCGAGGAATACCACTTCCAGGGAGGAATACGCGAATTCGTCGAGTACCTTGATGAAGCCCGAACACCCGTCCAGGAAGAAATCATCCGTATTTGCAACGAAGATGCCACGGTCGAAGTGGCGATGCGCTACCACTCGGGATTCTCGTCGAACGTGCTGAGCTTTGTAAACAATATCAATACGCACGAAGGCGGCACGCACATTTCCGGGTTCCGCAGGGCACTTACGAGAACCTTGAAGCAGTATGCCGAGCGCAGCAATTTGCTGAAGAACTTCAAGGGCGACCTGTCTGGCGACGATTTTCGGGAAGGGTTAACGGCCGTGCTGTCGGTAAAAGTGGCCGAGCCCCAATTCGAAGGTCAGACCAAGACAAAACTGGGCAACTCAGAGGTCCAGGGAATGGTCGAAGGGGTCGTCTCAGAGCAGCTGGGGGTTTGGCTTGAAGATAATCCGGCGGAGGCGAAGCGTGTCGTGGAAAAGGTTATGCTGGCCGCGCAGGCCAGGATGGCTGCCAGGAAGGCGCGCGAGCTGGTGCAGAGAAAGAATGCCTTTGGCACGGGCGGCCTTCCCGGCAAGCTCGCGGATTGCGCGTCGAGGAATCCTGAGGAGTGTGAACTCTACCTGGTTGAAGGGGACTCTGCCGGCGGCTCGGCCAAGCAGGCGCGCGACAGGCACTTCCAGGCAATCTTGCCGCTTAGGGGAAAGATCCTCAACGTGGAAAAGGCACGGCTCGATCGTGTGCTGGGCAACGAGGAGATCAAGAACATCATTACTGCCCTCGGAACCGGGATAGCTACCGGCGGGGGTGATTTCGATCATGGGCGGCTGCGGTACCACAAGATCCTCGTCATGACCGATGCCGATGTCGACGGTGCCCACATCCGAACACTTCTCTTGACCTTCTTTTATCGACATCTCCAACCCCTGGTGGAACGGGGCAACATTTACATTGCATTACCTCCCCTTTATCGCGCCAAGCAAGGCACTGGCGAGAGATACTGCTGGTCCGAGATGGATCTGCAAGCAGCAGTAGAGGAAATGCAATCGGTTCGTCGCGGCAAAGTCTCTATCCAGCGTTACAAGGGTCTTGGAGAAATGAATCCCCGGCAGCTCTGGGATACGACCATGGATCCTGCCACGCGGAAGCTGCAGCGGGTGACTATAGAAGACGCCGCTGCAGCGGACCGCATATTTTCGACGCTCATGGGAGATGCGGTTGAACCTCGGCGCAGGTTCATCGAACGCAATGCCAAGTACGCGACGATAGATGTTTAAAACAGGTGACCGGCACTTCCAAGCCTGACGTAAGCCTCGTAATTCCGGTTTACGAAGAGGTGAACTCACTGCAGCCGCTGGCGAAGGAGATACGCGTCGCGTGCGAGGCGGCCTCACTCGATTTTGAAGCCTGGTTCGTAGATGACGGCTCGAGTGACGGCTCGTGGAGCGCCATAGAATCGATCCACCGGTCGGACACCCGCTTCCGCGGGCTGCGGTTGCAGCGCAATTTTGGCAAGAGCGCCGCTCTTGCCGCCGGATTCGAGCAGGCCAGGGGCCGATGCGTCGTGACGATGGATGCCGACCTGCAGGACGACCCCGCGGAGATAGCGGGCCTTGTGTCCAAGATTGGCGAGGGTTACGATCTGGTAAGCGGCTGGAAAGTGTCGCGCAAGGATCCCTGGAACAAGACCGCACCGAGCCGGCTCTTCAACTTCGTGACGCGCATTGTGTCCGGGATTCGTTTGCACGATTTCAATTGCGGCCTGAAAGCTTACAGGCTTGAAGTGGTGCAGTCGTTGCGCCTGTACGGCGAAATGCACCGCTATCTGCCACTGCTGGTGAAATGGGCGGGATTTGGCCGGATCACAGAAAAGCCGGTGGCACACCGTGCCCGGCGGTTCGGGCAGTCGAAATTTGGTGCGGAGCGGTATGTGCGCGGCTTTCTGGATTTGTTGACGATACTGTTTCTGATCCGCTTCGGAGCCCGGCCCATGCATTTCTTCGGGACACTGGGTCTTGCCGCATTTCTGGGCGGATTCGTGATCAGTCTCTGGCTCACCGTGAGCAAGATCGTTTACGGCAATCCCGTCGGTGACCGTCCCATGTTGTTGCTCGGTGCCCTGCTGATCGTGGTGGGTGTTCAGACCTTCTGCACGGGGTTTCTGGCGGACCTTATGAACCGCAAGCGAATGGAGGAGCGAGTGCCGTTTCGCATTGCTGCCGTCCTGGACTAGCGGCGGAAGCCAGGGCCTTATTCATGGAAAGCAGGCGATTCGCTCTCGTCGGTCCCTTTTATCCGTACCGTGGCGGCATTGCCCATTTTTCCGAAAGCCTGTGCAGTCGGCTTCGCCGGCGGGGTCACCAGGTTCTGCCGGTAACATTCAAGCGCCAGTACCCCGGCTGGCTGTTTCCAGGCCAATCGCAGCTGGAGCCGGCGCCTGTTTTGGAATCCGGCAACGCGCTTAGATTGCTTGATACGCTGAATCCCGTCACGTGGGACCGGGTCGCGCGACGGATCGCCGGTTGTGACGGCGTGGTATTCCAACACTGGCTGCCGCTGATGGCCCCGCCGCTTGCATACGTGGCCAGGCGCTCGGCTTGCAGGACAGTAGTGGTTGCTCACAATGTGTTTGGACACGAAAGGCGCCCCGGAGACCGCTTGCTGGTCCGCATGCTGCTAGGTGCGGCCGACGGCCTACTCGCAATGTCCGAGAGCGTGAAGAGCGAAATCGCTGCGCTCGGCGTCCAGGCTCCGGTAGAGGTTGCACCGCATCCCGTGTATGAGTCATTCGGTTCAGCTCCGACGAGGTCCGAGGCGCGGCGGGCCCTCGCACTCGACGATGATCGACCGGTTCTCCTCTTTTTCGGCTTTGTCCGCAAGTACAAGGGACTTGGAACGCTGCTGCGAAGCCTGCCGGCAGCCGTAGCAGCCGTGCCCGGGCTGCGTTTGCTGGTCGCGGGCGAATTCTATGATGACGAAGCGCCGTATTACGCCCTAATGGACAGCCTCGGAGTCCGCAATTGCGTTGACGTCGATGCCAGGTACATCCCCTCCGAGCTGGTTGGTACGTACTTCCGCGCCGCAGATGTGGTTGTGCAGCCGTATCAGTCGGCGACGCAGAGCGGCGTCGCCCAGATTGCATACCATTTCGGTACGCCCATTATCACGACAGATGTCGGCGGTCTGGCTGAGACGGTGCCAGACGGAAAGGCCGGGCTTGTTGTGCCTCCGGAGAATCCTGACGCCTTGGCCGCGGCCATAGTCCGGTATTTCGTGGAGGATCTTGGGCCGGTCCTGGCCGAAGGCGCCCGAAACGAACGGCATAGGAACAGCTGGGACTACCTTTGCGAGGTCCTGGAAGCGCTGGCGTAACCATGGACTATGATCCCGTCAAGGACCGGTTGCTTGCCCTGATCAGGGGCCGGTCGCTACTGCAGAAGCTATTTTTTGCGGCGCTCCACCTGCTCTTTCTGCGTGCATGGTACGTGCGCAAGGCAATTCGTCGGTGGTTGCCGAAGAGAGCTCGCGTGCTGGATGCGGGCACGGGGTTTGGACAATACGCATACTTCGTGGCGCGTGCATTCCCCTACTCGGAAACTGTTGCAGTTGATATCAAGGCTGACTATCTCAAACAGGCGCGGCAGTTCTTTGACAGCAGCTCTGTCGGCCGACGGGTTACTTTTGTCCTTGACGACCTTACAAGACTGGCCACTGCCGGACCCTTTGACTGTATTCTGGCCGTTGACGTACTGGAACATATTCGGGACGATGCCTCCGTGCTGGACAGTTTTGCGAACGTACTGATCCCGGGCGGTGTTGTAATCATCAGCACTCCCTCGGACCAGGGAGGCTCGGACTCGAACATTGAAGGCGCCGGCGGTTTCATCGGAGAGCACGTCCGTGCCGGATATGGGCGGTCGGATCTGGAGCGGAAGCTCCGCCAGGCAGGACTCACTGTCGAGCAATCGTGCTATACGTACGGGCCACCTGGATCGCTGGCGTGGCGTCTGCTCATCAAGATTCCCATGAGGGCCCTGGATACCTCTCCGGCAAGCCTTGTCTTGCTGCCGGCCTACTATGCTCTAGTACTGCCCCTCGGAATCGCACTGCACTGGCTTGACGTGCGTCGCGTAAACCGGGTTGGTACCGGGCTATTGATGGTGGGCCGCAAACCCGGCGTTGCCGAAGACGAAGCTGCGCAGTAAATTTGAACTGCCTCTCTGCCACCGCCTATTAGGCTAGCTGCCGTTTCTGGGTCGCCCCGCGAGCGCAAAAAGCGACTGTCTTGTCCACAAAGTTTGTATTTGTTACCGGCGGCGTTTCTTCCTCACTGGGCAAGGGCATCTTCTGCGCTTCGCTGGGCAGAATCCTGGAGGACCGGCAGCTTCGCGTGACGATTCAGAAGCTCGATCCCTACATAAATGTGGATCCGGGCACGATGAATCCGTACGAGCACGGGGAAGTCTACGTGACGGAAGATGGCGCTGAGACCGATCTTGACCTCGGCCATTACGAGCGCTTTTTGGGGATTGCGACCGGTCAGGCAAACAATGTTACCACCGGCCGAGTGTACAGCGAGGTCATCACGAAGGAGCGGGCTGGCGACTATCTCGGCAAGACGGTACAGGTCGTACCTCACATTATCGATGAAATCAAGCGCTGTATTCTTGCCCTGGCCGACTCCGGTGATTACGATGTCGTACTGGCGGAAATCGGGGGCACCGTGGGTGACATCGAGAGCCAGCCGTACCTGGAGGCCATAAGACAGTTGCGATATGAACTTGGCCCGGGCAATACGCTGAGCGCACACTTGACGCTGGTACCTTACCTGGCTGCGGCAGGGGAGCTCAAGAGCAAGCCGACCCAGCATTCAGTCAAGACGTTACTGTCGTATGGCCTGCAGCCGGATTTGTTGGTTTGCAGGACGGAAAAGCCGCTTGACGCGGATTTGCGTCGCAAGATTGCCTTGTTCTGCAATGTGGAGCTGCGGGCAGTAATTGAGGCGCTGGACGCGGAGACGATCTACGAAGTGCCGGTACTGCTGGAACAGCAGGGCGTGGGGAAACTGGTGCTGGACCGCCTCGATCTGTCGGCAACGACCGGGCCAGGCCTGGCCGAATGGCACGCGTTTGTAGAGCGGGTCAAGAATCCGGAGCTGAAGGTGCGCATCGCGCTGGTGGGCAAGTATGTCGAGCACCAGGATGCCTACAAGTCTATTTCCGAGAGCTTCGTGCTGGCTGGCGCCGAGTGCGGCGTCTGCGTCGACGTGGAGTACATCCGCTCAGACCAGGTAACGCCCGAGAATGCATCTTCCATTTTCAAGGGCGTTTCCGGCATCCTCGTTGCTCCCGGTTTTGGCAGCCGCGGCATAAACGGCAAGATCGCGGCTGCGGGCTACGCGCGGCGCAATGACGTGCCGTTTTTTGGCATTTGCCTCGGACTGCAGTGCGCAATCGTGGAATTTGCACGCAATGTTTGCGGCTGGGAGGAGGCGCACTCCACGGAATTCAGTCCGCACTCGCCGCATCCTGTCATCGACATTATGGAGGACCAGAAACTGATTTCCGACATGGGGGGGACCATGCGGCTGGGTGCATATTCCTGCAGGCTGAAGCATGGTTCCCGCGTTCATGAGATCTACGGAGTGCCCGAGGTTCGGGAACGGCACCGGCATCGCTACGAGGTCAACAATAGGCTTCTTGGCCCGCTGGAGGCGAAGGGCCTTGAAGTTGTCGGCGTGAACCCGGAGCGTGACCTTGTCGAAATTGTCGAGCTGCCAGGCAAGCGCTGGTTCGTAGGTGTTCAGTTTCATCCCGAGTATCGCTCCATTGTAGGCCGTCCCCATCCGTTGTTCTTGTCCTTTGTCGAGGCGTGTGTAGAATATGCGGGCATCGGGCCAGCACAGCACGACATGCGGCACAAGCGTGCAAGTCGGCTGGCTGCAGTGATGAGCAGCGAATTGCCGCTTCACGCCGGGTAAGAGTTCAGCTGCGACATCTCCTTCTCCGTCGCGGACCCCGCCGGACTGTCCCTAATCGGTACCGGCTAGGCTGCGGACCGTAGCATTTCCTTGGTTAGGGACGTGGCCGGGAAGCGCCCAGCTCTGCTTCGTATTCCCGCACACACAGGGCCACCTTGCTGCGGCCGTAGCTGTGCGGCAGTGGCTTTCGTGCAACGGGCGGCTCGTGCCCTGCGCTGCCAGAATAGGTGCGTAGAACCAGACAGTACGGTGCCTGGTCTTCTGCCCCTGGATGCAGCGAAGCGCGGCGCCCGATTCCGGGATTGGCAAGTGCCCGACAGACGCTACAAGTCCGAAGACAAGCGGAATGGCGGTGCAAATCGTACCACGGGACGAGCTCGAACGGCTGCGGCAGGACGCCTTTAGTTCATGCCGGCCAAAAAGGGTCGGATTTGTGACTTCGACGCGCCTTTGGTGGTAAGTGGACCCCGGAAGGGACCCTGAATGGCACTATTGGGGGCAATTGTGGCGAACAAAGCCCACAATTCCTTACCTTGGGGGGAACGTGGGGAAAAGTGGGGAATTAGTTCTTACCGGATTAGCTTTCTGCCTACATGGGAGGCTTCAAGGGACAGGCTACGTATTCCGTTGACGCGAAGGGTCGTGTAGCGATTCCGGCCAAAATGCGTGCATTGCTCGGCCCTGAGGCGCAGAGCACGTTTACTGTTACGCGCGGCTTCGAAAAATGCATCTTCGCTTACCCCCTCAATACGTGGAAAATGGCCGTTGAGGAGAAAATCGGAGAACTGAACCCATATTCCAGGGAGGCGCGGGCATTTACGCGTCGCATAATGATGTGGGCCGAGGAACTTGTGTTGGACCGGCAAGGGCGACTGGCCCTGCCCAGGCCGCTTCTGGAATACGCCGCGATCATGGGACGGGTCCAGATTCTGGGTGCATACGATCACATTGAAATCTGGAATCCCGATACGCTGGAGGCATACCTCGAAGCGGAACCCTTGGACTACGAAACCCTTGCAGCGCGCGTCATGGGAGAATGATGCAAGAAGAGTCGTATGCGACGGCCTTTCACGCGCCTGTTCTTTGCCATACTGTCTTGGACTTGCTGGTTACCGACCCCGCTGGTCTGTACGTAGACGCAACCGTGGGCGGCGGCGGGCATTGCTGTGCCTTGCTCGAATTCCTTGACAAGGCCGGCACCGTGATCGGGGTGGACCGTGATGGGGACGCTGTCGCAGTTTCGACGCAGCGCCTGTCGGCGGAGATTGCGACAGGTCGCCTGCGCATCCTTCACTCAGCGTTCGGCGATCTGGAAGACCTGATTGCTTCTGAAGGAGTCTCTTGCGTAGACGGCATACTCGTGGATCTGGGCATCTCGTCGCACCAATTGGACTCGTCCGACCGGGGCTTCAGCTACCGCCTGGACGGCCCTCTTGACATGCGCATGGACGTGCGTCACGGGACGCAAGGACTGCGCATCGTCAATCAGTGGACTGTTTCGAACCTGCGCAAGGTGCTGGCAGAGTACGGTGAAGAGCCGGCTGCCGGGCGCATTGCGAGAGCCATCGTGGACGCGCGCCCACTCCACACAACGCTCCAATTAGCCGGGGTAGTCGAGAGAGCGGTCGCGGGGCGGGCTACGACGAAAGTGCTGTCGCGGACATTCCAGGCAATAAGGATTGCTGTCAATGATGAGCTCGGGCAGCTGGAGCAAATCCTGAAGGCCGGTGAGCGACTGATTCATACGGGAGGCCGGATGGTGGTGATCAGTTACCATTCACTCGAGGACCGCCGCGTAAAGCGCACGTTTCGCTACGGCAATTTGCGCGGTGAGGCAGTCCGTGATGTATTCGGTACACCGCTGAAGCCCTGGCGAGAGTTGACAAGACGGCCAATAAGGCCGACGCCGGCGGAAACGGCAGGCAATCCTCGCGCGCGAAGTGCCCGGCTCCGAGCAGCGGAGAGGCACCAGCCAGATCGTCCTCGACAACGAATCACTCACTCAACCTATTCACAGTAGATCCCATGCGGCGATCTTCCGCGCCTCATTCCGCCGGTAACGGCGATGCCCGCCATGGCACGAATCCCGCTGGAGCGGCGGCCGGCACGCCGGAGGCCCAATCCGGAGTGTCCGACGCTACGGTTGAAACCGGGTTTCGCAGTGTTTCGACGTTGCGGTTTGCCGCAATCCTGTCCGCGATAGCCGGAGCCGTGACCATATATATAGGGCATATCTATGCCACGCAGGACCTGCTCAACAGTCTAGAGCCTATTCGGCGGGACAATCTGGAGTTACATCTGGAGCTGGACCGGTTGCGAGGCAGGCTGGAGGAGGTAACCGGTCCGTCTGTTATCTATCGCCGTGCAACGCAACTCGGCCTCCAGGAAGGAGGGCCATTCAATGCGACCATTCGCGTAGGCGCCACTCCATAGGAGGAACAGGTATGGGCGTGCGAGACCAGATTCTGGTACGAATGTATTCTGTGCTGTCGCTTCTCATGGCGGCCGCGCTGGTCGTGGTACTGCGCGTTGTTTGGATCCAGTTTTCGGACGCGGAGGAGTTGCGCCGCGTCGGAATTCGGCAGTCCCAGTCCATCAAGGTCTTGCCGGCACGGAGGGGAGCGATTCTCGACAGCCGGGGGCGTGCTCTCGCCATCAACATTCCTCGCTACGAATTGGCGCTGGATCCGACCGCCGTAGGCTTTCAGGCGGCACGAGCTTCCTTTGTGGAGGATCTGTCCCGGATCACGGGCAAGTCCCGCCAATTCCTTATGGATCGGATTTCAGCCAGGCCCAGCGAACGGTTCGTTCGGCTGCTGAGCCTTAGCGAGGAGCAGTGGCGTCAAGTGGAAACGTGGGATGTACCCGGCGTCATTCTTGAGCAGCAATTCCGCAGGCGCTACGTGTACGAGAATACAGCGGCACATGTGCTGGGTCACGTCGACGTGGACGGAATCGGCAAGGCGGGCCTGGAATTGCAGTACGATGCTGTGTTGACGGGCACTCCGGGTCGTCGCATGCTGCTTCGCGACCGGCGCGGTGTCCGGAGAGTGGATGCCGCCGGCACGGTGTTGCCTCCCAGGGACGGAGACGCCATCGTTCTGACGATTGATCTCGTGCATCAGACCATCATGGAAGAGGAGCTCGCACGGGGTGTGGAGGAGACAGGAGCTGCAAGAGGCACGGCCGTGGCCGTTGATCCGAATACAGGCGCTATTCTCGGGATGGCAAACTGGCCCACCTTTGATCCCAACCGTCCGGAATCGTACCCGCGCGAGCAGTGGCGCAATCACGCCGTGACCGACCGGATGGAGCCCGGGTCGACCTTCAAACTTGTAGCCGCGATTGCTGCCCTGGAGCAGGGCGCCACCACGATGGACCGGGAAGTGGATACCGGCGAGGGCTGGGCCGTCTTCCACGGCCGGACGATGCGTGACACGAAAGCGCACGGCACGATTCCTTTTACCGACGTAATCGCGCTGAGCAGCAACGTGGGCATGGCCCGAACGGCGTCGCTGCTGCGCAGGGGAGATCTCTATCGGTACGCGCGTGATCTGGGGTTTGGCGGGAAGTCATGGATCGATCTTCCCGGGGAGGTAGGAGGGCTTCTCAAGAAGACGAGCCACTGGAGCGGTACCACACTAACGTCCATGAGCATCGGATACGAAGTGGACGTAACGGCTCTTCAGCTTCTCATGGCGTATGCAGCGCTTGCCAATGGCGGCCTACTAAGACAACCATACGTTGTGGCCGAACAGCGGGATGTCTTCGGCAATGTGCTATGGCGGGCAGCCGGCGATCCCGCGCGGGGAGATTCGGTGCGCCGGGTTTTCCGGCAGTCGACGGCTGCTATGCTCCGGCCGGCGTTTGAGAAAGTCGTGAACGCAGGTACGGCCAGACCCGCCCAGGTTGATGGCCTGCGGATTGCCGGCAAGACGGGTACTGCACGGAAAGTGCAGAATGGGTCCTACGGCGGCGGCTACCGCGCCACGTTCGTGGGATTCTATCCTGCCGACGCTCCGCAGGTAGCCATGGTCGTAGTTATGGATGAGCCCCGGACCAGCATCTACGGCGGAGCGGCCGCTGCTCCGGTATTCCGGCGCATCGCAGAACGATGGACACGGATCAATCCCGCTCTTGCGCCGCAGGTGAATCCCCGCGACTCGTTGATGGTGCCCGATGTCCGAAACCTTCCTTTGGCGGCGGCGCGGCGGATCCTGCGCCTGCACGGTTTCCAGGCCACCACGAAGGGCGCAGAACCGGCTTTCGTAGCCGACCAGAGACCTGGTCCCGGCTTACTGCACCGGCGGGGCGGCACCGTGCAACTCCACCAGGATGAGAAGCGGCCGATCAGGGCACAGGTAAGCGGGCTGGGCAGACGGTCGGAACTCTTTTACCTGACCGCCGCCATTGAAAATGAACACCTGGTTGAACCGGACAGCCTCGCCCGTAGGGCCTATGTGGCGGCCATGCGGCTATCCAACCATGCGGGAGGTGGCGAGGAATGAATCAGCAGAAGCCAGGCATGGTCATGACATGGGCAAACGTATGTGCAGAGCTAAAGGAATCCGGGCTGCTGCAGTCGGTCGGCGGCGGTAGTGAAGCGATTGCCATTCGGCAGGTGACGTGCGATAGCCGCATTGTGCGACCAGACGGGCTCTTCGTCGCGATCCGCGGACGGAATGTCCACGGGAAAGCGTACATGCAGGAGGCCGTAGACAGGGGAGCGGCAGCCATCGTGGGTGAAGACCTACCGGATGCGTTGGGCATTCCCGGCGTGGCCTTCGCTCAGGTTAGCGATGCTCGCAAGGCCCTTGCAGCGTTGGTTGCGACCCATTCCGGATCGGCCCACAGGGAACTGAAGCTGTATGGAGTGACGGGCACCAACGGCAAGACCACGACCTGCTATCTGCTCCACCATGTGTTTTCAAAGCTGGACGGCAAGTGCGGAATGCTCGGTACGGTGGAGTATCGGTGTGGGGACAACACGGAGGTGTCGCCGCTGACCACGCCAGATCCCGAACTGCTCCACCAGTTATTCCGCCAAATGATAGCAGCCGATTGCAAGGCATGCGTGCTCGAGGTGTCTTCCCACGCTCTGGAGCAGGACAGGGTTTGGGGTCTGGAGTTTGACGCTGGAGTCTTTACCAACCTGTCGCAGGATCACCTTGATTACCATGGCACGTTTGCTGAATACAGGGAAAGCAAGAGAAAGCTGTTCACGGGACTGGGTCCGGATGCCGCGGCGGTTTACAACGTGGATGACCCCTCATCCGAGTGGATGATCAGCGGGACAGCTGCGCAGGTGCTTTCGTACGGCAAGAGCAGCGCAGCCGACATCCGGTTCAGCATTCTGGATCATTCGCTTCGCGGCCTCCGGCTCCGGTTGGACGGCCGGGAGTGCACGTGCAGGATGGCCGGTCGGTTCAATGGCTATAACGTGGCCGCGGCATACGCTACTGCTCTTTCGGCAGGATATTGTGGCGACGCAGTGGCGGAGGCCATTGGCAGCTCACCCCAGGTGCCTGGAAGGCTGGAGCGCATCGAAGGACCTGATGGCTCCGTGGCTGTTGTGGACTACGCCCACACGCCAGATGCCCTGAAGAATGTCTTGCGGACACTCCGGCAGACAAGGCCGGAGGGCGCAAGGCTCTGGTGCGTGTTTGGCTGTGGCGGAGACAGGGACCGTGGCAAGCGGCCCACGATGGGACAGATTGCAGAAGCCCTGGCGGATCATGTAATCGTTACGTCTGACAACCCCAGGTCGGAGTCCCAAGCGCAGATTTTCCGGGATATACGCTCGGGCATGAAGCTGCCGGATGCCGCCCGGTGGATTAAGGGCCGACGGGAAGCGATCCACGTGGCAATTGCAGAAGCGTTTACCGGGGACGTAATACTCATTGCCGGAAGAGGGCATGAAGTGCTGCAGACTGCAAGGGACGGCCAGCGGACGTTGGACGACCGTCTTGAAGCCAGGCGCGCGCTGATGCAGCGAGGAGGGTCATGCTCTACTACTTGATAAGACTTATTGAGGAGCGATTCCATCCTCCTGGTTTCCAGGTCGTGGACTTCATCACCGTGCGGGCGGCGCTGGCTGCCATTACGGCCCTAGTCATAGCCATCGCTCTTGGTCCGCGCATCATTGCCTGGCTCACCAGGAGACAGATCGGTGAGACGGTGCGCGCAGGGCCCGCGGCCGGGATTGTGGACCATTCGCACAAAGCCGGTACGCCTACCATGGGCGGGCTTATCATTCTACTCGCCCTTTTGGGGGCAACGCTGCTTTGGGGTGCCATTGGCGAGGTGTACGTGTGGCTCATTGTCGTAGCAACAGCATGGATGGGCGTTTTCGGGTTCGCCGACGACTACATCAAGGTCGTAAAGCGGGACAAGGCGGGCCTGGCCCCGCGGGTCAAGATTGTCGGTCAGGTTGGGCTGGGCTTGCTCGTGGGCATCCTGCTCTACTTCCATCCCCAGTTTGCCGAGAACCGATCTCTGACGGATCTGCCATTTGTAAGGTACTGGCAATTTGATTACAACGGCTTGTCCGCCCTGCTGACCGGGCAGGGCGCCTCTTCGCCGGACCTGGGCTGGCTGGTCTATGTACCTGTTGTAGTCTTCATCGTAACGGCGACATCAAACGCCGTGAACCTGACCGATGGCCTGGACGGCCTGGCAGCCAGCGTGACCGCCACCGTCGCGCTCGGACTGGTTGTGTTGTGCTACGTATCGGGACACAGCGTGCTGGCCAACTACCTGGGAATCATGCACTTGCCCGGTGCGAGCGAGCTTACCGTATTCGCGGCCGCCATGGCCGCGGCGTGCCTGGGTTTCCTCTGGTTCAACAGCTATCCGGCGGCGGTTTTCATGGGTGATACCGGAGCCTTGGCGCTGGGTGCAGCTGTGAGCACCTTGGCACTTATGGTCAAGAAAGAGCTCCTCTTGCCGCTTCTGTGCTTGGTGTTCTTTGCGGAAACCGTCTCGGTCATATTGCAGACCACGTACTTCCGGCACACGCGGCGCCAGACTGGCACCGGCAAGCGGATCTTTCGCATGGCGCCGCTGCACCATCACTTTGAAGCGGGCGGGATGCACGAGGTTACCATAGTCATCCGCTTTGGGATCGTTAGTGTCCTTGCGGTTCTCGCCACGCTGTTAACCCTTCGGATTCAATAAGACGTGCAACCTGAAGACCTGCAGGGAAAGTATGTGACCGTGCTTGGTGCCGCTCGGAGCGGGCGCGCGGCCTCACGGCTGCTTTCGGGCGCCGGGGCGAAGGTGCTGTTGTCTGACGCACGCGACATTCCTGCAAACGAAACAGCATCGCTCAAGTCTGCGGCAATCCGCCTGGAGACAGGTGGCCACAGCGACAAGACACTGGATACCGACCTTTTTGTCATAAGTCCCGGCGTACCCACTTCGGCTCCTGTGGTGCAACGCGCCCTGAGGCGTGGCATTCCCGTGTACAGCGAACTGGAGGCTGCGTCCTGGTTCTGCAAGGCCCGAATTGTGGCCATTACGGGCACCAACGGCAAGACCACCACATGCACGCTAGTGCATTCGATCTTGCGCAGCGGAGGCTTCAGCAGCGTGCTGGCCGGCAACATCGGCACGCCGTTCTCGGACGAGGTGGCACAGCTTGGCGCCGGCAGCACAGCGGTGTTGGAAGTGTCCAGCTTCCAGCTGGATCACATTGACTCCTTCAGGCCGACGGTTAGCGTATTGCTCAACATCAGCCCCGACCACCTGGACCGCTACCAAGGCAGTGTGGAAGACTACGCGCGGGCAAAATTCCGGCTCTTGGAAAACCAGCGGGAGGAGGACGTGATTGTCTATAACTATGACGATACGCGCATCCGGAAGCATGTCGACAGCATTGTGCGGGCCCGGAGCCTGCATGCGGTCGCATTCAGTTGCGGCGCAACACTTGCAGACGGGGTCTCGCTGCAGGATGGGGCCATAACCGTCTCGGCTTTCGGAGAGACTGACGTCCTGGTACGGATTGACGATCTCGGTCCGGGAGGGCGGGAGAATGCGCGCAATGCCATGGCCGCGGCGGCGGCGGCACGGGCTCTCGAAATCGAGAACGCCGTAATTCGTGAGAGCCTGCTCCGGTTCGAGGGGCTGCCGCACAGGCTGGAGTTCGTGCGCACCTTGGACGGCGTGCGCTACATCAACGATTCCAAGTCTACCAATGTGAACGCATTGTGGTATGCCCTGGAAACGATGCGCGGGCCGGTGGTGCTCCTGGCAGGCGGGCGAGACAAGGGGAATGACTACTCGCCTTTATACGGGCTAGTCAAGCAGAAAGTCAGAGCCGTTGTGGCCTTTGGCGAAAGTGCAGGCGCAGTGTGTAGGGACCTGGGCCCGTTCGCTCCGCGAGTGGCCCGGGCTGCGACGTTGGAGGAGGCCACAGAACTGGCACGCCGTCTGGCTGTGCCGGGCGGCGTGGTGCTGCTAAGCCCGGCGTGCTCGTCCTTCGACCTCTTTGACAGTTACGTGCATCGCGGCGAAGCATTCAAACGGATTGTACTCCAATTCTGAGCAGATATCGTGGCACGTTCCTTTATACGTATTCCGAAGGCGATTGCGCGGACGCCAGCTGACAAGTATGTCTCCTGGATCGTCCTGATGCTGTCGGCAATCGGCGTCTTTGCGGTCTACAGCGCTGTCGGATTCCTGGCAGAGACCAAAGCCGGCGGAGATACGGAGATGTTCCTCTTCCGCCATATTTTGCGCCTGGGATTTGCGCTGGGCGCACTGGTAGTGTTCAGTCTGGTGGACTACCATGCGATTGCGCGCATAGCGAAAGTACTGCTGATTGGCTCGCTCTTGTTGCTGCTGCTCGTTAGGGTCTTCGGAGTGACTTTTGGCGGCGCCGCCAGGGCCTTTAGCCTCGGTCCGCTTGGACTGCAGCCGTCCGACATTGCCAAGGTAGCGCTGGTGCTGTACGTCGGTGTCCTTCTGGCCCGGAAGCAGGAGTATGTCGGCAGCTTCGGCCGTGCATTTGCCCCCATCTTTGTCTGGGTTTTTGCCACAGTTGCGCTCATTGGCTCGGAGGACTTGTCCACGGCAGCCGTGGTGCTGGCTGCGCTGGTCCTGATGTGCTACGTCGGGCGCGCCAGCCTGCGCCACCTGTTCAGCCTCGGTCTGGCAGGCGCCGGCTGTGCCGTTCTTCTGCTAACAGCCTCCCCGAACCGGGCAGCGCGCGTTGAGGCCTATACAGGCTTGAAGCTGTTCCCAAATACGGAGGCGGAGGATGTGTTCAATGCTCGCTCGGAAGGCTACCAGGCCCAACAGGCACGCATCGCCTTTGCGCTTGGCGGCATTACGGGACGGGGTCCGGGGAAGAGCGTCCAGCGCGACTTTCTTCCGGCGCCATACAACGACTTCATCTTTGCCATCATAGCTGAGGAATACGGTTTGGTGGGAGCCCTGCTGCTGTTGCTCCTGTTTGCGGGCCTGCTGCTGCGAGGCTTCCTGCGCATCGCGCGGCAAGCTCCAGACCCGCTTGGCCTGTTCCTCGCCGTGGGGTTTACGACCATGGTAGTGATCTATGGTCTTGTCCATGCCGGCGTGGCGGCCGGCCTTCTTCCCGTTACGGGGCTGCCGCTTCCCCTCGTCTCCTATGGGGGTACCTCCATGCTGGGCAACGGCATCATGATCGGCATTCTGCTCAATGTGTCGAGGCAGTGCCGAAGCGATCAAGGCAGCTGAAATGCAGAGGGCACCGCGCATACTTTTTGCAGGCGGAGGCACGGGGGGCCACGTGTATCCCGCCATTGCCATCGCCAATGCCATCCGCGAGCTCGAGTCAGAGGCCGCCATTGCGTTTGCCGGAACGCGCGAGCACCTAGAGTGGACGGCCGTGCCGAAGGCTGGATATGCCATCCATCCGATCACGGTGAGCGGTTTCCACCGAAAACAGCCCATGCGCAATATCGGATTGCCCGCAAAGCTTGCCCGTGGACTGGTCCAGAGCCTGGCACTCGTGCGTGATTTTGACGCGGACGCAGCTGTCGGTACCGGGGGATACGTTTCCGGTCCGGTCCTGATGGCGGCGCACATGAAGAAGCGCCCCATTGTCGTACAGGAGCAAAACGCATACGCCGGGATTACCAATAAGCTGCTCTCAAGTCGGGCCTCCCAGATCCATATAGCCTTTCCGGAAGCCCGCCAGTGGTTCCCGGAAGAGAAGTGCCGGATAAGCGGCAATCCGACCCGGGCTGAACTCCTCACGGTGGATGCGGCTAGCGCGCGGGCCGAACTGGGTGTTCCTGACGGTGCGCGCGTCCTGTTCGTCTTTGGGGGCTCGCTCGGCAGCCAGGCGCTGAATGCGGCTATGGACCGATCGGTGCAGAGCTATATGTCCCGGGAAGGGTTCTTCCTGCTCTGGCAGACGGGCAAACTGTATTTCGATCGCATTCGGCGACGCGTGACAGATCATCCCCGGTTGCGCCTAGTGAAGTTTGTCCATCGTATGGACCTGGCGTACGCGGCGGCTGACCTGGTCTTGTGCCGAGCGGGTGCAATTGCGTGCAGCGAGCTATTGGTTACCGGTACGCCTGCCATACTGGTTCCATCTCCAAACGTAGCGTCGGACCATCAGACACTGAATGCGCGGAGCATGGAGGCATTGGGAGCGGCCGTAGCCGTCCGCGAGGACCATTTGGAGTCAGCCATGTCCCGGCTCGTGCCGGAACTGCTTGCCGACGATGGCCGAAGGTCCGCGATGTCGGCAAAGGCCCGCCGGGCCGGCAGCCCGGACGCCGCAAAGCGGATAGCCCGGGATGTTCTTCGACTGGCCGGATGGGATATGTCTCAGGTTCGAGCAAAACCGGCATGAATACGGCAAGGCGCAAACCCCGCTGGCTGGGCCGAATCCGCCGGGTGCACATGGTGGGCATCGGAGGTGTGGGAATGAGTTCCATTGCCGCCGTGCTGCTGGATCGCGGCTTCGAGGTGTCCGGGTCTGACTTGGCCAAGTCAGACCTTACGGACGGTCTCGAGAAACGTGGAGCCAGGATCTTCGAGGGACATGCTCCGGATCAGATAGGCAAGGCAGATGCCGTAGTGTATTCCTCGGCCGTAATTCCTCAGGAAAACGCCGAGACCCTGGAAGCCATGGCGCGGCGGGTACCGCTGATACCGCGGGCAGAGATGCTGGGCGAACTCATGCGAATGAAGTTCGGAGTGGGCATTGCCGGCACCCACGGCAAGACCACTACCACGTCACTAGTGGGACTCGTTCTAACGGAAGGCGGATTTGATCCGACGATCATTGTGGGAGGCAAGGTCGCGGTCTTTGGCTCGAACGCTGTATCCGGTGATGGAGACATAATCGTGATCGAGGCCGATGAATATGACCGGACCTTCCTGCGTCTGACACCGGCACTGGCGGTGATTACCAGCATCGAGGCCGAGCACCTTGATACGTATTCGGATCTGGACGACCTGAAAAGCGCATTCCTGACTTACGCCAACGCCGTGCCGTTCTTTGGTGCCTCCATAGTCTGCCTGGACGATGGCGTTGTGCAAGAGATCATGGGAAGCATCCAGCGCAGGCTCGTCACGTACGGCACGGTTAGGCAGGCGATGGTTCGCGCCGAGTCCATTGTGCAGGAAGGCTCTTCTGTCCGATTCATGGCTGTGGCAAACAACGAGGTTCTTGGCTCAGTAACACTGCAGGCGCCCGGCCTGTTCAACGTGCGCAACGCATTGGCAGCCATCGCCGTCGGGCTCGAAATGGACATTGATTTTCCGCAAATCCAGAGCGGGCTCTCCCGGTTTACCGGCGTCAATCGAAGATTCCAGATTCTGGGAGAAGTAGCCGGTATCGTGGTCATTGATGACTATGCACATCATCCGACGGAGGTAGAGGCTACGCTTCTCGCTGCCTGCGACGCATACCCAAACCGTAGAATCGTGGCTGTATTCCAGCCACATCTGTTTTCCAGGACAGAGAGTTTCAGGGAGCGGTTCGGGGCATCCTTTCACAATGCGGATGTGCTCGTAGTTACGGACATATACGGCGCCCGCGAGGTGCCGAGGCCTGGAGTTTCGGGGCGCACGGTAGCGGATTCCGCCTCGGCCAGGGGGCATCGGAATGTTCAGTACGTGGCCGACAAGGCAAATCTAGCCGAAGCCTTGAGTGCCATCTGTTCATCCGGCGACGCGGTGGTGTTCCTGGGTGCCGGAGACATCTGGAGGTGCGCGCGGGCATTCTTCGCCAAGCTACAGCGGGGCGCGTCATGAGGTACAAGATTCGCACGGGATTCAGGGGGACAATGGCAATTCTGTTGGCCACGGCGTGCATGCTGTCCGGCGGCGGCCTGCTCTGGCAAGTGTCCGCGGGCTCGGACTGCAAGAAGTTCCGATTTGCCGGTGTTGAGCGCTCACAGGTATCGGCGCTGGTCCGCCTGGCCGGTTCCGCCAGCAAGCCGGACATCGCAGCGGACCGAATCCGCAGGCATCCTTGGGTGCAGTGGGCACAGGCACATTGCGGTCTTCTTGGCACCATGCACGTCCGGGTGACCGAGCGGCGCCCGGCGCTGCGAATGCTGCCGGAGGGGGACAACTGGGGACACTACATGGATCCGGCAGGCTTCCGCATGCCGGCATCCACAGCTTTCGACGTGCCGCTTGTACGCGGTGACGTAGAGCGCTACAACCCGATTGTGCCCGTAACGAGAGAGGAGGTCATATGGCTATTGCGTGCCGTGAGTCAACCGGAGGATTCCGTCGATGCTCTCCTTTCGGAATTCATTCTGGGATCGGACGGGGTTCGACTCTTTACGCCGCCTGTGTGGTCGCACGGCGCGGTGGAAGTTCTGCTCGGCCGCAGCGGCTTCGAGACCAAGCTCGGAAGACTGGCAGCATTCTGGTACCAGGCCATGCTAGAGCCTCCGGAGCCCGTTATCCGCTGGATTGACCTGAGGTATGAAGGGCAGGTAGTTGCCGGCACGCAGGAGCACCATGGACAATACATCACCGGATCCCTGTTATGAGTGACAGCATAGTTGTCGGCATAGATATCGGCACCACCAAAGTGTGTGCTGTAGTTGCGGAAGCTGATGCCGTTGGGCGTATCAATGTCCTCGGCATGGGATTGGCGAATTCGGACGGTCTCAACCGCGGTGTGGTCGTCAACATTGATAGGACCGTGGCGGCTGTACAAGAAGCAATTCGGGAAGCCGAACGCTCCGCAAGTGTCGAAGTGCGATCCGTGGTTGCAGGCATTGCAGGTGACCACGTGCGCAGCCTGCAAAGCCGGGGAGTGGTAACAATCGCGAATCGGGACCAGGAGATTACCGAACGCGATGTCCACCGCCTTCTGGAGGACACCACGCATGTCGCGTTGCCTGTCGACCAGGAAATCTTGCACGTCATCCCGCAGGAATACATCGTCGATGGTCAGGACGGAGTCCTGGATCCCGTCGGGATGAGCGGTGTGCGGCTGGAGGCCAACGTGCACATCATTACCGGCCTTGTTACGGCAGCCAAGAATATCTACCGGTGCATCGAAAAGGCAGGCTACCAGGTGGCGGACATTGTGCTGGAGCCGCTGGCATCATCCTTCGCCGTGCTGCATGCGGATGAAAAGGAGATCGGCGTGGCCTTGATCGACATTGGAGGTGGAACCACCGATATCGCGGTATTCGAAGATGGCACCATACGCCATACTGCCGTAATCGCCGTAGCAGGAAACAAGGTTACCGATGATATCCGGCGCGGCCTGGGTGTTATGCGCGAACATGCAGAAGCCCTTAAGCGACAGTTCGGCATTGCTTTGGCAGAGACTATTGACGAGCCGGAGGATATCCTGATTCCCGGCATCGGCGGGCGACCGGACAAGAGCATCGCCCGGTCGGCACTTGCGCAGATCATCCAGCCCAGGATGGAGGAAATCCTGGAATTTGCCGCCAACGAAATCAAGCTCAGCGGCTACCATCGGCACCTGTCAGCAGGCGTCGTGCTGACCGGAGGCGGGTCACTGATTGAGGAAACCGCGGCACTTGGTGCGCAAGTGCTGGGCCTGGAAGCTCGGGTCGGAGTACCTACAGGACTGGCCGGAGGGCTCGTGGAGGAAGTAACGGACCCGAAGTATGCCACTGCCGTCGGCCTGGTGTTGTACGCTCTCCAGCCCCGCATCCTCGGCGCAGCGCCTCTTGCCGGGCACGACCCGGGGCGGCCACTGGCGGGCGCAGCCTATCGCAAAGAGGATGCTGTTGGCGATACATCATCCCTGGTACACAGAATAGCCGGTCGCATGAAGGGCTGGTTTGACGAACTCTAGAACCCATTAAAACGCAACGGTACCATGAGCACGGACCTTCACAAACAGGGCACATTACCCATGGATGCTCTCAGCGATGCCGAGTCAAAGAACCTCGTGTTGGAACGCAAATCCCGGATTGCGTTCGACAGCGACGCCCACGAGATGGCCAAGATTGCCGTTGTTGGTGTTGGAGGCGGGGGTGGCAATGCCGTCAACAACATGATAGAGAAGGGCATTAACGGCGTGGAATTCGTCGCGATCAATACCGATGCCCAAGCCCTGGGCGGCAATCTGGCCTATCACAAGATCCAGGCCGGCCGCAATTTGACCAAGGGCCTGGGTACGGGAGCGCGTCCCTCGGTCGGCACGGAAGCCCTCCAGGAAGACGTGGACGTCGTAGAGTCGGTGCTGGAGGGCTTCGACATGGTGTTCATCACGGCCGGAATGGGCGGCGGCACGGGAACTGGCGGAGCCCCCGTCGTGGCCAGCGTAGCTCGAGGTCTGGGTATTCTCACCGTGGCGATCGTCACCAAACCGTTCGAGTGTGAAGGCGCGCGCCGCACCCAGATGGCGGCGGAGGGTATCGGCCAGCTGCGCGAGTACGTTGACACGCTTATCACGATTCCGAATGAGCGGCTGCTTGACATCTCGGACGAGCATACCAGTCTCATTGAGGCATTCCGCCGCGCCGACGACGTATTGTACAATGCCACACGAGGCATTGCCGATCTGGTGACCGTGCACGGACTGATCAACCTGGATTTCGCGGACGTGCGGACTACCATGCAGGATGGAGGTGCCGCCCTTATGGGTTCTGCCACGGCGAAGGGCGAGCAGAGGGCCACGAAGGCAGCCCTGGAGGCTATAACAAGTCCGCTTCTGGACGGCCTGTCGATCGTAGGGGCCCGCAATATCCTGGTCAATATTACAGCCGGTACGTCGCTCGGCATTCGCGAGGCTACGGCGGCGACGAACCTTGTTCAGCAGGAGGCGGGAACGAATGTCGAGGTTATATTCGGAACCGTTATCGATGAGTCCATGGGGGAGGACCTCCGCGTAACCGTGATCGCAACAGGATTTGACACAGCTGGCGACTCCGCGGACAGTCGCCGAACCCTTCCTTTGAGGGACGCCGTACGAGACAGGGGAGGGCCCGCATACGACTACAAGGGCGAGCGAAACCTGAAGATTCTGGATATTCCGGCCTATGCGAGGCGCGGGCAGGTCAGCAACCGGCTTTCTCCGCGTGAACAGTCGGACCGACGCGACAAGGGCAATGACACGCCTGCTTTCCTGCGTCAAATGATGGACTAGGCGAAGGTCTCCCGGCCTCAGATTCCAGGTCAGTTTGGGGAACCCGCTCGCCTTCCGCCAAGTACCCCAGTGTTACCAATTGTCTTGGTACTGTACCACTAAAACGTACGACAACCATATGCCTCAGCACAAGTCCGCCGAAAAGCGGGTTCGGCAAAATGCCCGGCGGCGCTCACGCAACCGGTATCATCGCAGCCGGCTGCGCACGATGGTAAAGAGGTTGCGTGCGACAGACAATGCCGACGTGGCGCGGCAGCTGTTCCCGCGGGTTCAGGCTCTTGTCGACCGCCTGGCCACGAAGCGCATCATCCATCCGAACAAGGCTGCCAATTATAAGCGGGAGCTCGCGGGGCACATCAGCCGCCTTGGCGAGGATGTTGCCAGGTAATGCGGCCGCGTTGCCTCGTCCCGGAGCGTTGGCCCGTCGCCAGACGGGTGCCGGCACCGCTTCACGCTGTACCCGATCTACCGACCCATTTGGAGGAATTATCGCCATGGGCACGAAAGTCAGATTCTTCGCAATAAACTGCGTACTGTTGCTGCTTGTGGCAAGCAGCGCGCCTGGGCAGTACTTGCGTCCCGAGGGAACGCTGTTCATCAAGCCGAAAGTGGGCCTTTCGTCCTATCTTGGCGACAATGAAAAGTCGCCCACGAACTTTAACGGGGACGGTTTCAGCGTTGCGTTCCCCTGGGGGATGGGAGCCGAGATTGGATATCAAATGTCCGTGCCGTTTTCCATTAGCGGTGCGCTGTACGTGGGCAATTATCCGGTCATCACCCAGTTTCCGCCTCCTCCCGAGCGGCAGGAGGCCGACGTTGCAGAAGATCCTTCCGTGCGCACATCCGTGCAGGCGTTCGGCCGGTACACTTTTGCCACGCCGGAGCAGCCTGTTGCGGCCTACCTGAATTTCGGGTTGATGCTTTCCTTCGGCAACGTGACGCAGAATGATCCACCTGGATTCGCTGCCGAGGAAAGTGGAAGCGCCTTCGGGCCGCTCGTCGGTCTTGGCCTCGATATCGCGCTCAACAGCCAGTCGTCCTTCTTTGTTGAAATCAATTCCGGATTTCACCTGGGTGACGACCAGCTGGATGCAAACTCCGCCAACGGGTTCGGCGGCGCGGACCTCCTCTCCGGGCTGGGCCTGGGATTCAAATACAACTTCTCCGAGGCTGTGACGCCGCCCATGAACCTGATGTTCGAGTGCCCAACGGAGTCCGTTATCGCAGGCCAGGCGGCGACCTTCACGGCGACGCTTAATCCCGGTATATCCGAACCGGTTGAAACGCAGTGGGATTTTGGGGACGGAGCCTCGGCCACAGGCACTACAGCCTCGCACACGTACGGGGCCGGTGGCGTCTTTACAGCTACCTTTACGGCCACCAATGCGGCGGGAACGGCATCAGTGGATTGCGTGGTAACGGTTCTGTCACCTGCTGAGCTGGTTACGGTCACGGCCGACAAGATGTCCGTCAGCATTTGCGACGAGGATCAGGCCGTCACTTTCAGTGGCAATGCCCGGGGCGACATGCCGATTTCGTACAGCTGGGATTTCGGTGACGGAACTACGAGCGACCTGGAATCACCCAGCCATACGTTCGGGGAAACCGGCACCTACGAAGTCACGCTTACGGTGCGCAATGCGGGCGGGGAAGATTCCCGGACCATCGAGATCACCGTAACCGACGAAGGCTGCTTCGACTGCGACATATCACAAATGAATTCGGTGTTCTTCGACCGCAATTCGTCGGTGCTGACACCGGATGGTCGTGAGCAATTGGCCGAAAACCTGGAGGTGCTCGCCAACTGCACATTTGGCGCGCGTGTTGAAGGCCATGCGTCGGGTGACGAGCGCAACGCCCAGGGGCTTTCAGAAGACCGGGCTCGCGCGGTCATGCAGTTCTACGTGGACAACGGCATTGACGCATCCCGCCTTGCGGCTACCGGCATGGGCGCCGGCGGCCAGACCACGAAGAAGAGCGGTGCCGACCAATTCCGCCGTGTCGATACCATTCCGGACAACACCGACATGTAGCCAGGTGCCTACGCGGTCGGTGACAAATGGCATCCGCGCAAGATCGCGACCGCCTGTCGCGTGAATTGAAACGGGAGGCGCTTCGCCTGGGTTTTGCTGCATGCGGCATTTCCCGGGCGGGGCGGCTCGACGAAGAGGCAAGGCGTCTGGAGGAATGGCTTGCCGCAGGACACAACGCCTCCATGGCCTACATGGAGCGCAACTTTGACAAGCGCACCGATCCCACCAAGCTTGTCGAGGGTGCCCAGTCCGTAGTTTCGGTTTTGGAAAACTATTACGTGCCCGAAGAGCCTTCCGCCGAATCGGCCACTGGCCGGATTAGTCGCTATGCGTGGGGCGATGACTATCATGTTGTCCTCAAAGAGAAGCTCTTTGCGTTGTACCAGTGGCTGGAGCGGCAGGTCGGGTCGATGACCGGTCGCGTATTTGTCGATTCTGCTCCGGTTCTAGACAAGGCATGGGCCCAGCGAAGCGGGCTTGGCTGGATCGGCAAGCATACCAATCTGATTAATCCCGAGCTGGGCTCGTACTTCTTCATCGGGGAGATCATTGTAAGCGTATCGCTTACAGCGGACAACCCCATTACCGATCACTGCGGCAGTTGCACAGCGTGCATCGATGCCTGTCCGACCGATGCCATTTACCGCCCGTATGCGGTGGATGCCAATCGTTGCATTTCTTACTGGACAATCGAGCACCGGGGGGACGACATACCTGCAGAGTTGGGCCAGCGGTTTGACAACTGGATCTTCGGATGTGACATATGTCAGGACGTCTGTCCGTGGAACAAATTCCGGCGGCCGTCGCGGGAGAAGAGATATGGGCCCCGGCCCGGCACAACGGATACCAGCCTTTCCGAGTGGATGGAACTGGATCTTGAGGCCTTTCGAAGGCGCTTCAGGAAAAGTGCCGTGAAGCGTGCTCGATTCGAAGGGTTCGCACGCAACGTGCGAGTAGCACTGCGGAACGTTGAGTCTTGAGGGTGCTCAGGAGGTGCCGGCCGGGTTCTCCGGCCGAAGGAGCGGGAACAGAATCACGTCGCGAATGGATTCCTGGTCGGTCATGACCATGGCAAGTCGGTCAATTCCCACGCCCAGGCCCGCTGTCGGCGGCATCCCGTATTCGAGGGCCCGAAGGTAATCTTCGTCTACGGCCATGGCCTCAAGGTCTCCCCCCGCCGACAACAGGCGCTGGGCCTCAAACCGGGCTCGCTGGTCGACTGGGTCGTTGAGTTCGCTGAAAGCGTTGCACAGTTCCTTTCCATTGCAGAAAGCCTCGAAGCGTTCGACCAGGCCGGGTCGGCTGCGGTGGCGCTTCGCGAGCGGACTGATCTCGACAGGGTAATCTGTTATGAACGTCGGCTGGATTAACTGGGGCTCAACAGCGGCAGAGAATATCTCGTCGACGAGCTTGCCACAGCCCATGCTGTCGTCTTCTTGCAGGCCGATGTGCTGAGCGACAGCAGCAAGGTGCTCTCGGCTGGCCCCGAACAGGTCGAGACCCGTGTGATCACTGATCGCGTCATAGAAGCTGCGCCTTGGCCATGGCCTTGCAAAGGACAATTGCTGGCCACCGCACGTTACCACGGGGGAGCCGTGCAGGCCCGTGGCGACAAATTCGAGCATTTCCTCCACGAGCTCCATCATCCAGGCGTAGTCCTTGTAAGCGACGTAGAGCTCGAGCATCGTGAACTCCGGATTGTGAAATCTGCTCAGTCCTTCGTTGCGAAAGTCCTTGGCGATTTCATATACCCCGTCGAATCCACCTACTATCAGGCGCTTAAGGTAGAGTTCGTCTGCGATGCGCAAATACAGCGGCATGTCGAGCGCATTATGGTGCGTTGTAAACGGCCGGGCCGTGGCGCCACCGTAGAGCGGTTGCAGCGCGGGAGTCTCCACTTCGACATAGCCCCTTGCATCGAGGAACTGTCGCAGCAGCGCCACCATTCGCGCACGGCGTACGAAAACGGTTCGGACATCGGGGTTCACGGCCAGGTCCACGTACCGTTGCCGGTAGCGGAATTCCTTGTCGGACACCCTGTTGTAGTGCTGCCCCTCCTGCTCCTTGACGACGGGCAGGGGCCTCAGCGCTTTGGCCAAGAGCTTGAATCGCCTGGCATGAATCGTGATCTCTCCCAGCCTCGTGCGAAACACGTGGCCGGCTACGCCGACCAAGTCACCGATATCTAGAAGCCGCTTGAATACTTCATTGTAGAAGCCCTCGTCCAGGTCGTCTCGCCGGAGGTAAACCTGCATGCGTCCCGAGGCGTCCTGCAAGTCAACGAATGCGGCCTTTCCCATAACACGCTTGGACATCATCCGGCCGGCCACCGACACCTGAAGTGTACCGTCCGCATGCAGGTCGTCGTCAAAGCTGTGCCGGATCGAAGTCACAGTCGTGTCCACGCTCCAGCCGTAGGGGTACGGATTGATTCCCCGGGCCTCAAGGGCACGGCGAGCCTTCCTGCGGCCCTCTTCCTGCTCGGAGAACTGGCGCATGGCTACCGTGCCTATTGCCCGTAGCCCGGCAGTGGAGCGACCTCCATGGGAATATTCTCCAGGGGCCGGTTTGCCTGGGGGCTATTCCGCTGGCCCATGGCCGCAGGAGTGGCAACCCGGGTGATGTCGTCGAGCACATCAAAGCCCTCTACGAGTTCACCGAAGACCGTATACGCTCCGTCCAGATTTGGAGCGCCACCAATGGTGGAGTAGATGCGTCGCACTTCCTCCGAGTAGCTGAACGACGTGTCAGCCAGTGTCTGCCGTGTACGCTCATCAAACTGGGGCAGGACGTCTAGCGGGAAAATGGTGCCGTGCACGATGTAGAATTGACTGCCGTTGGAGGCCCGCTCAGGATTGAAATTGTCGCCTTGCCGGGCCGTGGCAAGAGCACCGCGCTTGTGGATCAGATCAGGCTTGATCTCAGCCGGAATGGTATAGCCAGGTCCTCCACTGCCATCATTCATGGGATCTTCGTCACGGGAGTTGGGATCCCCTCCCTGAATCATAAATCCTGCTATGACGCGATGGAATGTGGTTTCGTCATATGCTCCTTCGGCTGCCAATCGCTTGAAGTTGTCGCGGTGTGCGGGTGTCTCGTCGTAGAGCCGAACCACCATGCGGCCGAGCGGTGTCGTGATGGCAAAGTAATTGGTTTCCGCGAGCGGGCCAGAAGCTCCTGACTGGCGCCCCGAGCAGCTTAGGACTAGGAGCACGGGAAGCATAATGAAGGCGACTCTAGCGTTCATCGATTTGGTCATGCACAAGTTCATGGAAATAGGAAACAACGGCCAGTCGCAAGAAGGATTCCTGTTTCTCCGAAGGCAGGCTCGCGGGAAGGGGCTTGAGAGATTCCCAGATCCAGTGGCCGTCCGCCTCCATTCCGATGCGTCTGTAGAACCCCAAAGCTTCAAACGCACAAAATGTCCCTTCTGCCACCAGACGCTCCTTCGACCGCTTATCCAGATCGGGCGTGTACCCGCAGCCCGTTTCCTGTACGCCGATCAGGAATAGTATACCGTCAAGATCAGGCTCCTTCCCAAAGCGCTGCCGGAGCCACGCCGCGAGCGCCTGCCACCGCGTTTCGAGATCACCCTCCTTATTCAGCACATCAGTCCATGAATCGGAAAGAGCGTCTTCCACCAAGTTAGGGCCCGGCCGGACTCAAGCTGGGAGCGGGACGTAGCCCAACCGGAGCCCGCGCTGGAAGTTCCATTCGATGCTTTCCCCTCATGGCAGCGTGTACTACTTTTGGGGCATCCTTTCCGGGTGCATCCATGGCGGGATTCAAGGCCAGATACGACGGGCGGGTGCTGATGCTGGACCACGCAGCCGTGATGGGTGGGGCCCAGCACTCGCTGTATGATATTGCGAGGCATTTCAACAGTACCGTTGCATTGTTCGAGGACGGGCCACTGAGATCCGGACTGGCAGCAGCAGGCGTCCCGGTGGCTGTGATCCGAATGCCCGCAGCCCTGCGGCGCAGCGCATCGTACGCCGGCCCTATTGGTGACGCACTGGCGCTTCCGGACTTCACGTGCAAGGTCAGGCGGATACGGCGAATCGCTAAATCCCACAACCTGCTCTACGCGAACTCGCTCCAGGCCTTCTTGGTGGCAGCGTCGGTCGGCGCAATGGCCAGACGTCCCGTAATGTGGCACTTGAGGGAGATGCTCTCGGCAGACTACATCGCCCCTCACCGCAAGCGTCTCGCGGCGGCCCTTTCGGGACATACGCGGGTCAGGGTAGTGGCAAATTCCAGTGCTACCGCGCAGTGCCTACTGCGCGCCGGCGGCAAGGCGGACCGGCTTGCGATTGTGCACAACGGTATCGACCTGGATCCGTTCACCAGCCAGGCGGCGGGCATTCGGCGCGGGTTGGGACTGGACGGTGCCCCGCTGATCGGCATGTTCGGGCGACTGGCCAAATGGAAGGGGCAAGAGGTTCTGCTGGATGCGCTTCGACTGCTTCCCGACGTCCAGGCATTGATTGTAGGCACTGCCTTGTTCGAAGACCCTGCGTTTCCGGGGCAACTTCGCAAGCGCGCTGCGGCGCTCGGGCTCGCCCGGCGGGTCCATTTTCTGGGCCATCGCAGCGATGTCCCCGCAGTTATGCAGGAAGTCGACGTCGTAGTTCACGCGTCGGTCGCGCCGGAACCGTTTGGCCGCGTAGTTGCCGAAGCCATGCTGGCAGGCAGGCCTGTCGTCGCGGCTCGTGCAGGCGGCATCCCGGAGATCATCGAGCATGGCCGTACAGGCTTGCTGGTACGGCCAGGGGATGCGACTGAATTGGCTGGCGCCCTGGGAGCTTTGCTCGGGAATAGCGATTGGGCGGGGCAACTGGGAAAATGTGCCGCGGACTCGGCGAGAAGGAGGTTCGGGCTCCCGCTTATGCTGCGGCGTATGGACAAGCAGTTTGCGCTGGCGACGGCCTTTAGCTGATAGCCTCTATTTGATCTGGTGCGTCGCAAGAAACCGGACCTGTGAAAGAAGATGGCACGGAGCACGACCGGGTCGGGACAAATCGATGCCCCAGGAAACAATTGGAGGATCGCGGCCTAATGGAATTCATGCACACTTCAGGACAGTTAAAATGACCAGGCATGCAATCACCCTGTTCATCGCGGCAGCCGTGGCTTGTCCGATTCACGCACAGCGTTTCGGCGGCACGGTTTCAATAGGAGACTCGGGCCTGTTCGTGGCCGAAACGCGCAACCGGGGGTTTCCCGGTGAGGTGTACGTGTTCGATCGAAGCGGGCCCTGGCAAACACAGGCCCGGCTATCGGTCTCGATGGAAAGCTTCGGCCCGGACGGCTTTGGTCGGCATGTATCAGCATACGGAGACCTCGTGCTGGTGGGGATGGTCGGAAGCGGGCAGGTGAAGGGTGCCGCTTACGTGTTTGGAAAGAGCAGCGATGGATCGTGGAGTGAGATCTCGACACTATCCGGGCCGGATGACCCCACGACGGATGCGTTTGGCGCATCTGTACTCCTTTCGAATCACCTGGCGCTTGTGGCGGCTCCGCGAGCGGACAATAGTGCCGGGCACGTTTATGTGTACGAGCGGGATTCCCAAGGCACGATTCAGGAACCGGCTCGCCTTAAGGGCTCCGACACGGGTGACGGCGACATGTTCGGGATCGCACTTGCTGTCAATGAACGTTTTGTGTTCGTAGGGGCACCGTCACACGGAGACGGTCGCGGGGCGGTTTATGTGTTCTCCAGGGATGCTGAGGGCAATTGGGGACAATCGCAGAAGATCGACGTGGAGAATCTTCCGGCCAGCAGCGCATTTGGAGCTTCGCTCGCTGTAGACGAACAGCACCTCTACATTGGAGCATCAGGCTTTGAAGGGCGGGCCGGAGCCGTGTTCACGTTCAGTTACGATGCTGAGTCGGCGATGTGGCAACAGGGCGACGTACTGAGGCCCTTTGAAAATGGCAGGGCTGTCCAATTCGGGGCGGCCCTGGCCATGGACGGGAGTGACTTGTGGGTAGGAGCCCCGGGTGCCGGACAGGGACGTGGTGCAGTATACCGCTACACGCGTGGTCCGTCGGCGTGGTCCGGCGTGACAGCGCTCGCGGCCCCCGGTGGTGCCGCCCGTAACGCATTCGGTTCAGCCATAGCGGTCCAAGAGGAGATTGCAGTCATTGGCGCCTCGTCGGAAGATGCGGGAGAAGGAGCGGCACATGTCTTCGAGCGGGAAGGTAATGCGTGGAGTTACCGGGTCAGGCTCGTAAACGACGAACGAGGATTTGAAGCCATTCGGGGTGAAGAAGTGCGGTGCGAAGACGGCGCTGCAGGGGTATGGTCCTGTGACCAGGTCGACTTGATCTCATTCGTTCCCATTGGCGAAATGGGAGGTGTCCGCGGCACGCGCGCCAACGATCTCTGGGGATGGACCGATGCTCAGACAGGACGGGAATATGCCCTGGTGGGTAGATCTGATGGCACCGCGTTTGTGGACGTTACCGACCCACACCATCCGGTCTTCGTAGGGGATCTTCCCATGACGGAGGGTTCGCGGGCCAATGTCTGGCGGGATATCAAGGTATACCGGGACCATGCATACGTGGTAGCGGACGGAGCTGGCGAGCACGGTGTGCAGGTATTCGACCTTGCGCGGCTGCGAACAGTCGAGTCGCCGCCTGAGACCTTTGCCGAGACGGCACTCTACGACATGATTCACAGCGCGCACAATATTGTAATCAACCAGGAGACAGGATATGCATTCGTCGTTGGTGCGAGCGGTGGAGGAGAGACGTGCGGAGGAGGATTGCACATGATGGACATCACAGATCCCAAGTCTCCTGTGTTTGCGGGCTGCTTTGCGGATCCGACAACGGGCCGGCGCAAGACAGGATATTCGCACGATGCCCAGTGTGTAACGTATGCCGGACCCGATCTGGAATACCGGGGAAGGGAAATCTGCATCGGCTCCAACGAAACCGCGATCAGCATCTCCGACGTAACCGACAAGGCTAGTCCTCTACCGATCTCCGCCGCAGCCTATCCGAATGTGGCATATACGCACCAGGGGTGGCTTACGGAGGATCATCGCTACTTCTATATGAACGACGAAGGGGATGAGCCGAGGGGGCTCGTTGAAGGAACGCGGACTCTGGTCTGGGATCTGGCTGAACTGGACGATCCGGTGCTCGTCAAGGAATACGTGGCCGAAACCACTACCACGGATCACAATCTGTACATCAAGGGGAATCTGATGTACCAGTCCAATTACGGAAGTGGTCTTCGCATTCTTGACATAACGGACCCTGAAGACCCCGTGGAAATCGGCTTTTTTGATACCGCGCCGTACGATGCGGGTGGCGGCTCGTGGAGCAATTACCCCTTTTTCGAGAGCGGCATCATAATAGTAACGAGCACGGGTGAAGGCCTGTTTGTGCTCAGGCAGCGGCAGGTAGATACGTGATCAGTCCCTGACGCTCACGCCAAGGCCGGGTCGCTCGAGTGTCTGGAGTCGGCCCCCTTCGAGACGGAATCCGCCGGCCGCGGCGTCGCGAGACAGGTCGAAGCTGCCGTCAAGGTCGAGAAAGCGCGTGGCCGGACAGGCATAGGCAGCGTGCAGCGCCGCCGCAATGCTGACCACGCTCTCGTCCATGCAGCCCCACATGAGCTCAATATCGGCCGCCTGGGCGATGCGGGCTATGTCTCGTGCCGCAGAAATCCCGCCGCATTTCATGAGCTTGATATTGAATATGCCAAAGGGCTGGGGATGCCCGGCCAGCTTGCGCGCGTCGTGCGCTGAATGCAGGCTTTCGTCGGCGGCCATGCGGCCTCTCATGGATGCAGGCAGGCAGCGCATGGCCTCGGAGGAATGCGCGGGAAGGGGCTGCTCGATGAATTCAATCTGGAGTTGCGTAGCCAACTCGGAAAGGCGGATAGTCTGCTCCAGAGTATAGCCCTGGTTGGCGTCTGCCCGAATCCGGATACTCGTGCCTATGTGACGGCGTAGTGCAACGAGGCGTTCAATGTCCTGCTGCAAGTTGTGGCCAAGCTTGACCTTCAAGACGGTGAAGCCGCGCCCGACGTACTCATTTGCTTCGCGGATCGTGTCCTCCACCGGCAGGATGCCAATGGTAATGGAGGTGGACAGGCTTTTGTGGCGGCGTCCCAGTATTTCGACCAGAGGCTTGCCGGCTGCCTGCGCCATAAGGTCGTGCAGCGCCATATCAATGGCCGCACAGGCCGACGGACTCGATCCGAGCGTCGTGTTCATGCTTTGGGAGATCTCGTGCACTTGCCGAGGATCGCGCCCCAGGACGAGTTCGGGCCCTATGTCGGCGAGTGTCTTTCCGCAGGTTTCCGACGTTTCGCTGGTTATGTCTGTGGGCGCCGCGGAGCCAAGGCCTGCGAGGCCGTTTTCCGTGGCCAGGCGCACAAAGTGCAGGCTGACGGCCTCGACAGACTTGAAGGCGATGGTGTAAGGCCTACGTAGCGGCAGAGACTCCTGCCATGATTCGAAATGTCGGATCCTCATGGATTCCCGGCTAGGCCAGTCTGGAAGCCACAACCTCTGCCACGGCATCGACCCCTTCAGTCAGGGGAACAGCTACAGGGATGCCGAGCGAACAGGACAGCTGTTCGCGGGCCCGGCACGCACGCTCTGCCGTCATTCCTCGAGTAAAGAGGGTAACTGCCCAAACCTCGGCACCCAGGAGGCCGATCAGCTCAATCTCTTGCTGAACGCGGGGAATGCGCAAGCCGAGTTCCTCGAAGTCTTCGAAGAACTCGCGATCCGGCGCATGCTGAAGTATTACCCCGGTTGCTCCGCCGGACAGAATAAACTCCGATCCGGCCGGTCCGGCCGGATTGCGCAATGAGGACTGCCCCTCCATCAGTATGACATCGGGACTCGTGTCGCGATAACATGCAAGAATGGCGTCCTCCATTTCTCCGGAGACAAAGTCGTTCAGTGTCGCATCAAAAATGAATCCGTGCTGCAATCCCTGTAGCCAACCGGTCTGGCCCGTATATATCATCTGCGCGTGACAGCCCCTGGCACGAAGCGCATCGCGCAACATGAAGCAGGTTGTCCGCTTGCCTATTGCGCAATCCATTCCCAGTACGGCAACCCGCGGCACTGGCACGGATAGCACCTCGCCGGTCCAGAATCGCAATTGGTGCGCCGGTTTGGGCTTTCGCAGGTCCAGAATTGCGCCCCCGCTTGCCTTCACCCGAGCGGCAATCGCTTCGTCTTCAGACAACAGGTAGTGCAGACCGTTGACCAGCATCATTCCGGTACCGGCTGCAAACATCAGCTCTTCGTACAGGGCCTTCGGGAGAATGCCGCCCATGGTTGCGACGCCTACTATGCAGTGGGTTGGCGCAGGGAAAAGACAGCCCATTGCCGCAGCTGTGCTCTCAAAGAAGGGAATGCCTCGACACTGGCCGTCCAGTATAAATCCCGCATCCTGACCGGCGAATTTGCCATCCACCAAGCCCGCAAGTTCGAATCTGCACGGGCCGCGGACCAGGCCATGTGCCGTCTTGGCAAATACGCTGTCGAAGTAGCCCGAGGTAATGGCTATTGCCCTTGATGGCATCGGCTGAATTCCGTGCAAGAATCGATGCGAACCGGCAATATACGCAGATCATGCCGACAAACATCCTGCGCCGTGATCGGCGGGCCTGCCGGAATTTGCAGAAAACGATCATTGCGGCGTGACTGTTTGTTGTAAACTGCGGAGCTTCCATCTAGACTTTGCCCTGTGCCATGAAGCCTGTACCGCTACATACCTTCGCGGCGATCCCGTCCCTGCCCGCCTCCCTGGAGAAGCTGCGGGAACTGGCATTCAACGTGAGGTGGTCCTGGAGCGAGGACGCACTCGATCTTTTCCGGCGCCTGGGGGCCGAATTATGGACCACATCGGGACACAATCCGGTGGCGCTGCTTGGGACCATTTCCCAGGATCTGCTGGCCGCGGCCGAACAGGACGAAGGATTCAAGGCGCACCTTGCCCGGGTTTGCGCTGAGCAGGATACCTACATGACCAAGAAGGCAACCTGGTTTCAGCAGCACCACGACAAGCAGCCGGCGCCCCTGGTAGCCTACTTCTCGGCTGAATTCGGTGTCACCGAATGTCTGCCGATTTTCGCGGGTGGCCTCGGTGCCCTGGCTGGCGACCATCTGAAGTCAGCGAGCGACATGGGCATTCCGATAGTTGGTGTGGGATTGCTTTATCAGCAGGGCTACTTTCGGCAACACCTGAACAGGGCGGGATGGCAGCAAGAGACGTATCAGGAGAATGATTTCTCGAACTTGCCACTACACCTGGAATGCGACAATGCGGGTACGCCGCTAACGATCAGTGTGGGTTACCCCGGGCGCGAGGTCTTTGCGCGAATATGGCGGCTGCAGGTAGGGCGCGTGCCGCTGTATCTGCTGGACACGAACTTTTCCGCAAATGTGCGTGATGAAGACAGGGATCTGACGGACTATTTGTACGGCGGTGGCGACGAGCTGCGCATTCGCCAGGAAATATTGCTCGGCATCGGGGGATATCGCGCGCTGACAGCATTGGGACTTGTTCCGACAGTATACCATGTCAATGAAGGGCATTCGGCCTTTCTTGTTCTTGAGCGCATCCGTCAATTCATGCACGAAAAGGGCTTGTCGTTTGATGAAGCGCGAGTTGCGACGTCGGCGAGCGTAATATTTACGACGCATACTCCGGTGGAGGCAGGGCATGACCGATTCGGCCCGGAGTTGATGGATCGATACATGGTGGGATATGCAAACAATGAACTCGGCATCTCTCGCCGAGAATTCCTCGGTCTCGGACGCGTAAACGCCGATAACGACCATGAGCCGTTCGGGATGACCCGGCTGGCGCTACGCGTGAGCGCTCACAATAACGGAGTGGCAAGACTGCACGGGGCTGTAAGCCGGAAGATGTGGCAATGTCTCTGGCCGGAGTTGCCGGAAGAGGAAGTGCCCATAGGACACGTAACCAACGGGATTCATGTTGCATCATGGCTTTCCTCCGAGCTAAAGCAGCTATTTGACCGGTACCTCGGCCCCCGATGGCGGTCGGAGCCTGGAGATGCACAAGTTTGGAGCCGTGTGGAGCAGATTCCGAGTGCGGCCCTTTGGCGGACGAAGACGCTGCGTCGCGAGCGACTGGTGGAGCTGATCAGAAGGCGCGTCCCGCAGCAATTGCGGCGAACAGGCGCACCACAGAACGAAGTGGAAGCAGCCGAAGGTGCATTCGATGCCAATACACTCACCATCGGATTTGCCCGTCGCTTTGCAACGTACAAGCGCGCCACCCTCCTCTTTTCCGATCCCGACCGTCTGGCCAGGATTCTGACAAGTAAGGATTGTCCGGTCCAGATCGTGTTTTCCGGCAAGGCTCACCCGAAGGATCATCCCGGGAAGGAGCTCATCCAGCGAATTGTGACCCTGGCCAGAGAGGAGCCGTTCCGCCGATCTATCGTGTTCCTTGAAGACTACGACATGGCCATAACCAGAACCATGGTACAGGGTGCGGACGTGTGGCTGAACACGCCGCGCAGGCCGCGAGAAGCCAGCGGGACAAGCGGCATGAAGGCCGCCGTTAACGGTTGCCTGAACGTAAGCATACTGGATGGCTGGTGGGACGAAGCGTATAGGCCGGAGCTGGGATGGGCCATAGGCTCCCGTGAGACGTACGAAGATCAATCCTACCAGGACTCAGTAGAGGCCGACCACCTGTACGATTTGCTGGAACATGACGTGATTCCCCTCTTCTATCAGCGCTCGCCCGAGGGCCTGCCTCTGAAGTGGATTCGGCGCATGAAAGGATCTGTTTCTGAATACGCGGCCCGTTTCAATGCCCACAGGATGGTGCGTGAATACTACGACCGGGCCTACGAGCCCGCAGCCCGGAAGTTTGCCGAACTTTCATCGGATGACATGCGCCTTGCAAGGGAGCTGGCTGCCTGGAGTCAGCGCATGCGGCACCATTGGGAAGCCGTTAGCGTGGCATTGGGTGACGGTGAGACTGGGCAGAAACTGCAGGTAGGCGAGCAATTCCGCGTGCAGGCCTCCGTCAACCTTGGCGCCCTACAACCGGACGACGTTGAGGTCCAGGTGTACATGGGCCGGGTGACTGCCAGCGGTAGAATTGTTGAGCCGAACGTGCATAGTATGCACATGACCCGAGGAGCCGACGGAGAGTTCACGTTTTGCGCGGAGGGCCTCACTTGCCGCAACAGCGGACTCCACGGCTACACCGTAAGGGTACTACCTCGGCACCGAGGCTTCGACATGCCTTTCCTTCAGGGACGCGTGGTGTGGGCCGCCGGGCAGTAGTCAAGTGTCTTGCAGGGCCGGAGCGATCATGCCGTTTCATGCTGTCCGCCACCGGCTAGGAAGTCCCGACCTAGCCATCTGCAGCAAGGACGGCTAAATCGATGCGAGCCGGCTGCGTGAAAACACCTTCGGGCATATCCCGATAAACGCCCACGTTGGTCAGCGCAAGCACGGACCCGTCGCCCCGTGTCCCCCGATCGGCTGAAAGGAGGACTGCACCATGCTGTTGCCAATTGGACCAAGGCAGCGTAAAGCCTGGCTCGGCGTCAGCCGCGTCGGGGAAATAGGACCATTGGCCGACCAGCATGCTTTCCTTGTCGACAAATACCTCGTACCTGTTTTGCGGAGTAAGTCCTACGTCCTGGAATGTCAGGGAAAGGATATCGGCGGCGCGGCCGTCCTCCATGGTCCCTTCACCGATGTACTGCAGGGTTGCGCCTGAGTCCTTGAGCTTGAACGGCATGAGCAGCCAGTAGGAACTGTTTATCCAGTTGCGATAGCCGGACTGGAGCAAATCCTGCCTTGCCGCATCATCTGTCACGAGAGTATCGCTGACCCAGGCATCGCCTTCCACGGTTTCCACGTTCATGAGGACGACAATGCTGTCCCGCTGCCAGCGGAAGCGCCCTGTCCACTTGTCCCATACCTGGTCGTCTCCATTGAAAAAACTCCAGGAGAGATATCGTGTACGATCCCAATTCTGGCGCCCCCCCATCGCCAGCATGACTTCGTCCGCAATCTCGATCGCCCTGGGATCGGACTCTTTCAGGTTGAATCCCTCCATGGGCGGATTCGCGTCCAAGTCGTCAGTGCAGGCGGCAAAGGCTGCCACCAGCCCCGCGGCCGCAAAGAGCATTAGAAGGGTGCGCATGGTAACTTGAAGGATTGAATTGACTTTGCGACTTGACAATACAGCAAGATGGTACCAATCTGCGGTAAGAAGCAACCGGTTTCCCGCAGCGCATTTGTCGCAGCGTGGATCCTGGGCCTTTGTGCGGCGAATGCCGGTGCACTTGTCCTGCCGCCAAACAGTAGCGCGCAGGTTTTTACAGACGATGACTACGCGCGCGCAGAGAGCTACCTTGCACCCACGGTGAATACGCTGGTATACCGCGCAAGCGTGCGACCAAACTGGCTGGACGGCGACCGATTCTGGTATGGCGCTAATACGCGCAATGGCACTGAGCATGTGCTGGTCGATCCTGGATCAGGCGTACGCACGGCCGCCTTTGACCGAGGGCGCGTTGCCGAGGCCTTGTCGCAGACGCTGGGGAGGACTATCCGTCCCGAGGCCCTTCCGCGTCTGGTCCGTCTTGAGGGGACCGCGCTAACTTTTGCGGACCAGGACCGGGCACTGCGGTGTGACTTAGACCAATACACGTGCACAATTGCAGAGGCGGAGGGTCGCGAAGGGCGCGGCATTGTCGAGTCACCGGATGGGCGGCTCGCAGCATTTATCCTAGAGCACAACTTGTGGATTCGCGAACTGGAGACGGGAACGGAGACCAGGCTGACCACCGACGGCGAGGAACGCTTCGGCTATGCGACGAACAATGCAGGTTGGGTGCGTAGCGAAACACCGGTCGTGCTCTGGTCGCCGGACTCAAGGCGGATTGCCACCTTTCAGCATGACGCGCGGGGCGTGGGCGATATGTATATGGTGTCTACCAATGTGGGTCGACCGGAATTGGAGCAGTGGCCGTATCCGCTGGTTGGCGATAGCCTTATTTTCAGGATCAGCCGGATCGTCATTGATCTGGATGGTCCCCGTGTTGTCAGGCTGGACATGCCTCCGGATCCTCACCGAAGCACCACGACGGATCATGTTGCGGATTGGGATGGCAGGTTTCTGGATGTGCAATGGAGCAAGGACTCAGCTCAGCTTGCCTTCGTTTCAAGCTCGCGTGATCACAAGGAGGCAACTCTGCGCATTGCAGACCCGGAGACCGGCATCGTACGCGACGTACTTACGGAGCGGGTGGACACGTACTACGAATCTGGAGTTGACGCTGAAAATTGGCGCGTGCTATTTGACACGAACGAGGTAATATGGTATTCCGAGCGCAGTGACTGGGGTCATCTCTACCTGTACGACCTGATCACCGGTGAATTGAAGCACCAGATAACTGACGGCGCCTGGGCCGTGCAGCAGCTGCGACGCTTGGATGAAGAGGAGCGCATGCTGTACTTCACCGCGGGCGGACGCGAGGAGGGTGACCCGTATTTCCACTACTTGTACCGCGTCAGCATGGACGGCGGCCCGGTAGAGGTCCTTACGCCCGAACGGGCGCACCACACGGTGACGTTCTCGCCTTCGGGCCGCTATGTAGTAGACAGCTACTCGACATATTCCACACCGCCTGTGACGGTAGTGCGAGACAAGGAAGGCAACGTGGTTGTCGAACTGGAACGCGCGGATATTGCGGACCTGATAGCGAGCGGCTGGCAACCGCCGGTGCCCTTTATGACAAAGGCCCGAGATGGCGTCACGGACCTCTTCGGCCTGCTGTACAAGCCGACCAACTTTGATTCCTCGAAGTCCTATCCCGTCCTGAATTACCTGTATCCCGGACCGCAGTCAGGCAGCGTGGGAAGCAGGAGCTTTCGGGCAGCTCGAAGCGACAAGCAAGCCGTAGCGGAACTCGGCTTCATAATTGTAGAAGTGGACGCGATGGGTACCCCAGGGCGTTCCAAGTCTTTCCATGACGCCTACTACGGCAACATGGGAGACAACGGCTTGCCGGACCAGATCACCACTATAGAGCAGCTGGCGGCGCGCCACGACTGGATGGACATTGACCGGGTAGGCATCTGGGGTCACTCCGGAGGGGGTTTTGCGTCAGCGGGCGCCATCCTTCGGTATCCGGACTTTTACAAGGTAGCGGTGTCGGGCGCTGGCAATCATGACAATCGCAACTACGAAGACGACTGGGGGGAAAAATGGCAGGGCCTGTTGGAATTTCAAGCAGATGGAACCACCAACTATGACAATCAAGCCAACCACCTCCTGGCGGAGAACCTTACGGGGAAGCTGCTGCTGGCGCACGGCCTAATGGACGGGAATGTGCCGGCATCAAACACTCTCTTGCTGGTCGAGGCACTGGTGGAAGCAAACAAGGACTTCGATCTCCTGGTGTTTCCCAACGGCGGCCACGGATTCGGCAATGCGCGGACGTACTGGATGCGGAAGCGCTGGGACTATTTTGTTCGACATTTGCTTGGCGCGGAGCCCCCAAAGGAATACGAATTCGGCCGCCCGCGTGTGCAGGTTGCCCAGCCAACGGGCTGAATGGCTGGCCAAACTAGCCGAGCGGAAGCATTGGCCGTGCGCAGCGTCCTCGTTTTCGGATTGTTCTTGATGTTTGGCTGCACTCCGGCGACAGACCACGACATCATTCTCCGCGGTGGCCGGGTTTATGACGGAACAGGCCAGGCGCCCTACGTAGCTGACATTGCCGTCAGCGGCGATACGATTGCTGCCATCGGGGATCTGGACGCGCAGACGGCACGATCCGAATTCGATGTTTCAGGCCTTGCCGTCAGCCCTGGCTTCATCAACATGCTGAGCTGGGCTACCGAGTCACTCATTCGGGACGGACGGTCCCAGAGCGACATTCGGCAGGGCATTACGCTGGAGGTTTTTGGAGAAGGGCAGTCCATGGGCCCGCTGAATGACCGGATGAAGGCAGCTAGGTTGCGCAGCCTGATCGACTATGCCGGCGGTGAGGAATCGTATCGGGTACTGATGGGCATGGATTCGGAAGACAGCCTGGCGTTGCCCTGGACATCGCTGGATGAATACCTGGAGTTCCTGGCCGAGAAGGGTGTTTCGCCCAACGTGGCATCGTTTGTGGGTGCGACAACCGTAAGGATTCATGAGCTGGGCTATGAGGACAGGGCGCCCTCCCCGGTGGAACTTGGGCGCATGCGGGCGCTGGTGCGGGCTGCCATGGAAGAAGGAGCACTTGGCCTGGGTTCCGCCCTAGTCTATGCTCCTGCGTTCTACGCAAGCACGGACGAGCTCATTTCGCTCGCCAGCGTGGTAGCCGATTTTGGCGGATTGTACATATCGCATATCCGGAGCGAAGGGAACAGGCTGCTGGAATCGGTACAGGAACTGGTGGCTATTGCAAGAACAGCAGGCGTATCGGCCGAGATATACCACCTGAAGGCCGCTGGACGGGATAATTGGTCGAAGCTCGATACGGTGATTTCGCTGATTGACGCGGTCCGCGCTGAGGGCCTAGCAATCTCGGCAGACATGTATACCTATACGGCCGGAGCCACCGGCCTGGATGCCGCCATGCCGCCCGATATTCAGGAGGGTGGTTTTGGTGCCTGGAGGAGGAGATTGGAGGATCCCGAAGTGCGTGCGCGCCTGGAAACGGAAATGAACACGCGTACGGACACCTGGGAGAACCTGTATTTGGCGGCCGGTGCCGAAGGAGTGATATTCAGTGGCTTTCGGACAGAGGCGCTGCGTCACTATGTTGGGCAGACGCTGGCGGACGTGGCAGCAGAACGTGGGATGTCGCCGGCTACGACCGCGATGGATCTGGTCATCGAAGACAGCAGCCGGGTTGAGGCTGTCTATTTTCTCATGTCTGATGAAAACGTGCGGCGCAAGCTGACTGTGCCCTGGGTTAGTCTTGGCACGGATGCTGCCTCTCTGGCTCCCGAGGGACCCTTTTTGGACTACAATCCGCATCCGCGCGCATACGGCACGTTTACCAGGCTCCTGGGCAGGTATGTCCGCGACGAGGGTGTTTTGCCTCTTGAGGAAGCCGTGCGGAAGATCACGTCGCTGCCGGCTACGAATCTCAATATTCGCAGGCGAGGGTTTATTCGCACGGGATATTTTGCAGATATAGTCGTTTTTGATCCTGACGCCGTACAGGACCACGCCACGTTCGACGATCCTCACCACTATTCGACAGGCGTGCTCCATGTCCTGGTCAACGGAACACCGGTCCTGGTCAGCGGTGAGCACACAGGGGCTATGCCAGGCCGCGTGGTTCGAGGTCCGGGATGGAGCGCCCACGGGATGTCCAGGTAGTTCTCATTCGGGGGATTGCGCAACAGCCGACCATGGAGCACGCAAGACAGGTATCGCAGTGCGTTCCGCAAATCAGTGTCGGAAATGGGTAGCTCGGATCGGTTGAAGGAATTGGAGGCGCTGCGCGCCGAAGCCCGTCTCGGCGGTGGAAAAGAGCGCATTGAGCGCCAGCACCGAAAGGGCAAGCTTACCGCGAGGGAGCGCCTGGACGTGCTGCTGGACCCAGGCTCATTCGAAGAAATCGGCATGTTCGTGAGGCACAGATGCACGGACTTTGGGCTTGAAGGCCGGCGGCCGCCAGGTGATGGAGTGGTTACCGGTTACGGGAATATCGACGGCCGCCTTGTATACGTCTATAGCCAGGACTTTACGGTCTTCGGCGGTTCTCTTGGCAATGCACATGCGCAGAAGATTGTTAAGGTCATGCGCCTGGCCATGGAAAACGGCGCACCGATCGTCGGGCTGAATGACTCGGGTGGAGCACGCATTCAGGAAGGTGTGGTATCGCTGGGAGGCTATGCCGATATCTTTCTGCTCAATACGCTTGCCTCGGGACTGGTGCCCCAGATCTCTGCTATCATGGGGCCCTGTGCAGGGGGGGCCGTTTACAGTCCCGCGATCACCGACCTCGTATTCATGGTCGAGGGCACCAGTTACATGTTCGTCACGGGGCCGGATGTTGTGCGCACTGTGACGCAGGAGGAAGTAACGCCGGATGAGCTGGGTGGAGCACATACGCATGCTTCAAGAAGCGGGGTTGCTCATTTAACCTGCGCGGACGACGTCGCGTGCCTGACGCAAATCCGGGAAGTCCTGGGCTATCTGCCCCAAAACTGCGACGAGGATCCGCCGCTACGGACAACTGCTGATCCCGTCGACAGGGCGGGTAACGGGCTTGATGTGCTGGTTCCGGAAAACCCGACCAAGCCGTACGACATGCGCCAGGTGATTCAGTCGGTCGCGGACGAGGGACGCTTTCTCGAAATCCACGCGGAGTTTGCCGGCAATTTGTTGTGTGGCTTCTCGCATATAGGAGGGCAATCCGTCGGAATAGTTGCCAACCAGCCGAGTGTGCTGGCCGGAGTTCTGGACATAGACGCCTCGCTGAAGGGGGCTCGCTTTGTGCGCCTCTGCGATTCCTTCAACATTCCGCTCGTCGTGTTTGAAGACGTACCTGGTTTTCTTCCGGGAACGGACCAGGAATGGCGGGGCATCATCAAGCACGGGGCAAAGCTGCTTTTCGCGTTCTGCGAGGCCACAGTGCCCAAGATAACCGTGATCACGCGAAAGGCATACGGCGGAGCTTATGACGTGATGAATTCCAAGCATATCCGTGGCGATGTCAATCTGGCGTGGCCAACAGCGGAAATCGCTGTAATGGGACCCAAGGGCGCAGTTGAGATCATATACAGAGGACAGCTTGCATCGTCGACGGAACGGGCTAAGCTGCAAGAGCAATTCGTGGAGTCGTACCGGGACAAGTTCGCTAATCCGTATGTGGCAGCGGAACACGGTTATGTTGATGATGTCATCCAGCCAAGCGAGACCCGATGCAGGATTGCGCGCAGCCTGCAAATGTTGAGGAACAAGGCTGTCAAGAATCCACGAAAGAAGCACGGCAATATTCCGCTCTAGGGCGGTCGCGAGTTATTTTGTCGAAACTGGAATAGTCGGCGCTACACGACAGCTATATAGATTTTCAGAAACTAGGTTGACTGCGTAGTTCTATATCCTTATACTTACGATGCATTGGAGTCCTTTACTCAAAAATTACTTTAAGTGTTGAGGCCGTGACCATGTCCCGAATCTCGATTCAAATCCTCGTTCTTGGTTTGGCGATGGGATCGTATCTCATTGGCCAACCGGCGTATGCACAACAACCTGAGGGAGGATCCCGGACCGGACTGGTCAATGACTTCATACCTGTCGAGGCCCTCAAGGGCTACGAGCGCTACCTCGAAATGAGTGCGCCGGCCGGAAGCTTGCCTGTCGAGGCCCAGATAATGCGGAGGATGAGCCGGATCTACGGCTACCAGTCCGCTATACTGGGTGCGTTGTCTCAAGGAGAGGACGTTCGGGCGGGAGTGCTGCTTGAGCAAGCCATCCTTGCGCTGGAGCGGCTGGCGGCACGACCGGTGGTGCGCGAACAGGTTCGATTTCGTGAGCTGTACCGGTCGCTTGTCACGGAGTACGAGCGCTACTACGGCTCTCTGAATCCCGCCCTGGAGGAGTTGTTCAGCTTGCGGGACGAGTTGCTTGACCCCGGCCCCGAAGTAGCTGCAGCAGGGGACCCGGCATGGCCCGTGCCGACTAGGGCCGTGGCGTCTCCCGCAAGGACAGAGATCCCGATGACGCAGAACGCCCGCGTTCGCGACACGATCGACTGGTTTCTCCAAAACCGCCGCGAGAATCTTCATCGGTATATGACACGAGCGGATACCTACTTCCCGATGATCGAGCAGATCTTTGCGGAAGAAGGATTACCGGACGAAATGAAATACCTGGCCGTGGTCGAAAGCGCGCTGATTCCGGACATACGCAGCAGGGCAGCCGCGGCAGGTATGTGGCAATTTATCTCTGCAACCGGCCGGGCATACGGGCTTGAGCGCACAACCTGGGTGGACGAGCGGCTCGATCCCGAAAAGTCTACGCGGGCCGCGGCCCGGCATCTGAAGGACCTGTACAGGCAGTACGGCAACAACTGGCACGTGGCCATGGCGGGCTACAATTGCAGTCCGCGCTGCATACAGCGGGCCATCCGGCGGGCCGGAGGCTCGATGAGCGATGTGCCTTCGTACTGGGCCATTTACCCCTACCTTCCGAGAGAGACGCGTGGGTACGTGCCGCAGTTCATTGCCCTGGCGATCCTCATGTCCAATCCCGAGCAATTCGGCATTGCCGCGGCTGCCAAGGGCCCGGAATACGCGTTCGACCGCGTTGCCGTAACAGGCATGATGTCCCTATCAGACATAGCTGAGCTGGTGGACGCGCATGACACGACGCTGGCAGCTCTGAATCCAGAGTTGCGGCGCGGCACATTGCCGCCGGGACCAGGGCCATACTATCTCAGAATCCCGCCGAACACGGCCGGGAAGTTTATCGCGGCCGTGGAGGCGATGCCGGAGAGTGACGGCAAGGCGCCCGTCGCTTACGTTGTCCGTAGCGGCGATTCTCTGGGACGGATTGCCCAGCAGCACGGTGTTACCGTCTCGGATCTGAGAAGCGTAAACGGATTGCGAGGAAGCCTCATTCATCCGGGCCAACAGCTTATCATACCCGTTCCGGGCGGCACCGGCACCATAGCGCTCGCGGATGGCCGTGCTACAACGGTGCGCTACGGAAGCCGATTGATTCATCCGGTGGCCTTTGACCCCGAAATCGCCCGCCGACCTGCGGCAAGCGGGACTCCCGTTGTTCAAGCCAGCAGCCGGCCCGCGGGCGCTGCCACGTCGCAGACGTCAACGAATACTTCGAACGGCAGGACGGTACACAGGGTACGGAGCGGCGACACGCTGAGTGGACTGGCAAGTCGCTACGGCACGACCATTCGCAGCATCCAGGCCTGGAATAACCTGTCAGGCACCAGAATCAGGGTAGGACAGCAGTTGGTAGTATACCCCAATGAGCGCTCCAGCGTAGTCCACGTCGTGCGGCGCGGCGAATCACTGTCCCGCATTGCGAGCCGGTACGGCACATCCGTGGGCCGCATCCGCGAGTTGAATAGCCTGCGATCCAGTACAATCCATCCTGGCCAGAGGCTTAGGATTAGTCCGTAATCCCATCCTGCGGTCGGACCGTGGTCCAGGATTGGCGCGGTGACACGCCCGGGCGGTAGCCTTGCTGCTTGCTACAAATCGAGCCAAGCGCCCAGGATGCCAGACCTGCCCGGGTAGTATGCGGCGCAAGCGCGGGCGAATCAGGCCGGGCCCGAGGTCTTGATCGCGTCAGGTGTCTGGATTCTTTCTGCATGTCGGGCCGCAACGATAATGCCGGAGCACCTTTACGGTACGAGGCGGTTCTAATGCGCGGCACTCTGTCAGATTCCGGGCTCCGCACTTCTGCGAAAATATCCGGCGCTACCTACTCTGCGGCACCAGTTTAATCTGCCCGCCGGCTGCTGCACTCAAAACAGCACAACTATAAAGGCCAGGAACGCGAGAAACAGCAGAATCCCTTCCGGTAGCCGAATGCTGCGTGCTCGGAAGACAGGGATCAGGCTGATGGTGAGGGCCGTGGCAAAGAGAATCGCAATCCTGGCCGTCGGATTGTCGACGGGCAGGGGCACGAAAACGCCGCAAAGCCCCATTATCAGAAACACGTCAAAGATGTTGGACTGAAGGATATGCCCTATCAGAAGCATATGTCGCCCTTTTCTGGCCACCTTGATGGCGACCACAATGTCAGGCAGTGATGTGCCCACGGCAATGGCGGAAGCCGCAAGGACAGTGGAACCTACCCGCAATTGCTCGGCGAGCACTAGTACAGACTTGACAATGATTGAGCCGGAAAAGAACACCACTATCAGGCTGAAGCCCAGATAGATAACGAGCACGGACTTGGAGAGGCGTCGAAGTATGGTTGCGGCAAAACGCGTGTACGGAACCGAACGCGGGTGTCGCAGCCATGACCACCAGAACACCGTCTGGAACACCAGTATGCCGGCCATGCCGAACAGGAACAGGGCCAGCGTGTCCAGTCGGTTGAACGGCGAGGAATCCCATGTGAGGGCAAATACCAGGAAGGTCGCGAGGAGACCGCCGACGATCCGTAGTGCATCGACAAGGGCCGACCAGGCCGTTGTGCCGGACCCCGCAACGGCCACTCTGGAACCCGCGACGGGCGCGGGAGATGCGACGGCCTCCGTTATGGGAGTTGCAGAGGTCTGCAGGGGAGCCACGGCCTGGACTTGCGGCCGGGATCGGCTAACGAATTCATTGGTGATAAAGGCGAGGTAGCCGAGAATGAACAGCGCGGCATCGATGCGGGAAAAAACACCGTCGAGGCACAACAGGTAGGACAGCAGCACAGAAAAGGCGGCAAAGACAATCGCCGTCCCGAAAGGCTCGCTTTTCGCCCCACTGGAGCCGCTGCTCAGCATTAGTGCTCCGCCACTATAGGGATTGCCGAGATCAACAATCCTGATGCTGCCACTCCGGCTGACAAAGCAGTATAGACCGATTACCGCAAGCCCCAGACCAGCGCCGATATTGGCAATAATGGTCCCGTAGACCGTGGGAGCCACAAGGCCGGGCGCCCCTTCGCCTACGGCAGCGACAGATGTCATCAACTCGGGCAAGGACGTGCCCACGCCAACGATGAGGCTACCGATAAAGTAGTCCTTCAGGTGGAGTTTTCGCCCCAGGCTGCTCGCGGTATCAATGAGCAGATCAGACGACTTGGAAATGGCATAAATGGCCGTAATCAGAAAAACGAAGTAACTAAAGGCGACCATCTACGGCATGAAAATGCTTGGTTTTGGGCAAGATCCTGCAACCGCTGAGCGCTGTGCCGACAATCGGGGTCAACCATCACAGTCCCGGCAATGATGCACGGATTGCAAGTTATGTTCCCCTCCGGTCCGGGCGCTCCTCGGCAAATCCGTTACTCCAGAAGGGCTTTGACGTACTCCCGCCGCATCCGGCCGATTCCCGCAATCGAGATGCCCTTCGGGCAAACCGCTTCGCATTCGGCATGATTTGAACAGTCTCCGAAACCTTCGCTGGACATCTGCTCAACCATGCGCAGCACGCGCTGTCCGGCCTCGATCACACCCTGAGGCAGAAGGGCCAGGTGGGCTATTTTTGCAGCCGTGAACAAAGAGGCCGACGAATTCGGGCACGCCGCCACGCAGGCGCCGCAGCCAATGCAGGAAGCAAAATCCATCGCTGAATCCGCGTCTGACTTCCGCACAGGAAGGGCGTTCGCATCCGGCGCGCCGCCAGTTGTCGAGGAAATGTAACCGCCGGCCTCTACAATGCGGTCGAATGCGCTCCGGTCCACAACCAGGTCCTTGATGATCGGGAATCCTCGAGCTCGCCACGGCTCAACGACGATGGTGTCGCCATCGGAAAAAGTCCGCATGTGAAGCTGACAAACGGCTGTGCGCTGAAGGGGTCCGTGGGCGATCCCACCGACCATGAGGCCACATGAGCCGCAAATCCCTTCGCGGCAGTCGCTGTCGAACTCGACCGGATCGTCTCCCTGCCGGATGAGCTGTTCGTTCAATACATCCAGCAACTCAAGGAAGGACATGTGGCTGTTGGCATCACTGACCGTATAGTCAACGAGCTTTCCCGGTGCCTCAGGGCCGCTCTGTCTCCAGATGCGGAGATGAATGGTCATGGATTCGGCCATCATCCTTGTGCTATGCGATGGAGATGGTGGGCATCGGCATTACTTGTAGCTGCGGGTGCTGGGCTGTACAGTCTCGAATTCCAGCGGTTCAAGGTGCAGTCTGGGAGACTTACCATTACCTGTGTACTGCCAGGCAGCGACATCTGCAAATTCGGCATCGTTTCTCAGTGCCTCGCCTTCGGGGGACTGATATTCTTCCCTGAAATGGCCGCCGCATGATTCCTCTCTCCTGATGGCGTCAAGCGCCATCAATTCGCCAAGCTCAAGAAAGTCAGCCACGCGACCCGCGAATTCGAGGTTCTTGTTGAAGGTTTCGGCCTTTCCGGGAATGCGAACCCGCTGCCAGAATTCGCTCCGCAGATCGCGGATCTGAACGGCGGCGCTCTCGAGACCCGCCAGGTTGCGCGACATGCCTACGTGATCCCACATAATGCGACCCAGCTCGCGATGAAACTCGGTCACTGACTTGTCTCCCTGCACCGACAGCAGCCGCTCTATGCGATTTCGCGCCTGCGCCTCCGCCTCTTTAAAAGCACCGTGCTCGGTCGTAACACTGCCATCGAGGGCCGTACCTGCCAGATAGCCTCCCAGCGTATAAGGCACGATAAAGTAGCCGTCCGCCAGTCCCTGCATGAGGGCGCTTGCTCCAAGGCGGTTGGCACCGTGGTCAGAAAAGTTGGCCTCTCCCAGCACAAACAGACCGGGAATGGTGCTCTGGAGCTCGTAATCTACCCACAGGCCTCCCATGGTGTAGTGCACGGCAGGAAATATGCGCATCGGGACCTGATACGGATTCTCTCCCGTAATGCGCTCGTACATTTCGAACAGATTTCCGTACCGTTCCGATATGGTCTCCTCGCCCAGCCGCGCGATGGCATCCACAAAATCCAGATATACAGCCAAGCGGCTGTCTCCAACGCCGCGCCCGTCATCGCATTCCTTCTTTGCAGCCCGCGAAGCCACATCGCGCGGAACCAGGTTGCCGAAGCTTGGATAGCGGCGTTCCAGATAATAGTCCCGGTCGCTTTCAGGAATCTCGCTTGGTGGCCGCGTATCTCGCGGATCTGCCGGGACCCATACGCGACCGTCGTTTCGAAGGCTCTCGCTCATCAGCGTGAGCTTGGACTGATACTCGCCCGAGACAGGAATACAGGTCGGATGTATTTGCGTGTAGCAGGCATTGGCAAAGTAGGCGCCGCGCCTGTAACACCTCCACGCGGCGGTCACATTCGAATTCTTTGCATTGGTGGACAAGTAATAGACGTTGCCGTAACCGCCTGTGCAAAGAAGCACCGCGTCTCCAAGGTGCCGTTCAATGCTGCCCGTTGTCAGTTCACGTGCGACGATTCCGCGAGCACGTCCTCCGATTACCACGAGATCGAGCATTTCGCGGCGCGGGAGCATTTCGAGGTTGCCGTGACCGACTTGTTGGCTAAGGGCCTGGTAGGCTCCCAGAAGCAACTGCTGACCGGTCTGGCCCCGCGCGTAGAATGTTCTTGAGACCTGGGCCCCTCCAAACGAACGGTTTGACAGCAAGCCGCCATACTCCCTGGCGAACGGTACGCCTTGGGCAACGGCCTGGTCAATTATGTTATTGGATACCTGGGCAAGACGGTAGACGTTGGCCTCCCTGGACCGATAGTCGCCACCCTTTATGGTATCATAGAACAGGCGCCAAATCGTGTCACCGTCGTTGGGATAATTCTTGGCGGCATTGATCCCCCCTTGTGCTGCAATGGAATGTGCCCGTCGCGCGGAGTCCTGGATGCAGAAGCACGTGACGCGGTATCCCAGACCCGCGAGTGTTGCTCCGGCCGAGGCTCCGGCAAGTCCGGTGCCCACAACCAGGATCTTGTGACGTCGCTTGTTGGCGGGGCTAACCAGCGACACGGCATTCTTGTACGCATCCCACTTGTCCTGTAGCCTGCCGGCAGGAACTCTGGCGTCCAAATGGCCGGAGCTGGCTGTGTCACGTGTTGCAGCGTTTCCCCCGGCCATTAGAGGTGGCTAAAGTAGATGTACAGGGGAACAATGGTAAACCCGACGCCAACCAACACGGCCAGGGCAATGCCAATGGAGTATATCGTGCCGGAAAGCCTGGGCGGCACCCATCCCATGGACTGAAATGCGCTCCAGAATCCGTGGCGGAGATGGTATCCCAGCAACAGGATGGCAAGCGGATACCCGAACGCATACAACGGGTGCTGAAATTTCTCCGTCATCAGGCGCTTCAGATCACGTACGGGCGTACCGTCCAGATCAGCGACATAGCCTTCGGCCATGCCCGGTCCAAACTTGAAGGACTTAAGGTGAATAACCAGGAAGGCAAGCAGCACAATGCCCGTAATGATCATCGTCCTTGAACTCAGGCTCTGACGGCTAGGCTTGCCGGCGGTCTTGTACTGGGCGTAGTTGTGCGGGCGGGCGCGGCGTTTTCGGACATAAATGTTCACACCGATCACGGCGTGAACCAGCACCAGTGCCGCGAGACCAATCTCGGCCAAATATAGCAGGGGTCCAAGGCTTGCGAGCTTGTGCGCGTAACTGTTGTAGGCGTGTTCGTATCCGCTGAGATAAGTCAGATTCCCGAGCATATGCACAATCACAAACAGCCCTAGTCCGAGACCCGTTATGCCAGTCAGGATTTTCCGGCCAACAGGAGACCTGAAGGTCAGAACGAGGGCTTTCAGGCGATTCATCGGAGCACTAAATCGGTGATTGCGGCACCACCATAAAGCAGGCTTAAGGTAAGCAATTCGAGGGAACATGTAGCAGGGCGAGACTAGCCGGCCTCTAGGTGGAACGCGTGTGGTTTTTGCTTCCCGGACACCCGCACGACGAACAGGAAGTCACTCCGCGAGACGCCAAGGACC
>CAZXEU010000209.1:0-3991 GCA_964639665.1 uncultured Rhodothermaceae bacterium
GCGCAAGCGGCTTGATCATGTGCAGCTCGGCCACGGCAGCGGTCAGGGCAAGGAAGAGCAGAACGTCGCCGGAAACGTAGTTGCCGGTGCCGCGGAACCCGTCGAGCGCAAGCGCCAATCCGCCCGCCCCGGCCAATCCTACGCCTACATGGCCCATGGCTCCAATACGCTCCGAGCGAAACACAACCCCAATGGCCACACTCATGACCGGGCCAAGTGCCAGCCACAATGACGCACGGGCGCCGCTCGAACGCGCCAGTCCCTCAATTCCTAGCCAGGGAGCCGCCAGTGCTCCCAGAATGGCGACGGCAATCAGCAGCGCAAGGTCGCGCTGATCCATCTTGGGAATAAGGCGCGGAACAGATGAATTTGTGCACCTTCGTGTACACAACAACAGGAACAGGGCGCATGCACCGGTAGCGAAGCGAGCCACGCTGAAGGAGATAGGGCTCATTTCGCGCAGGGCAACTTCAGCCAGGATGAAGTTTGCCCCCCACATTCCCGTAAACAGGAGCAGCAGCGTATGGTGCTGCCAGTGTCCTGACGTTTGCAGGTTGGAGGGCATGAGAGCTGGGCTACACCCCGCTGGAGTGGGACGATCCGGAGGAAGGCGCGAGCCAGGCATCAAGCGCCTTCTGCAGAGACATTACACTGGCGCCATTCCTGGCCGCATGGCGCAGCGTGCGAACAAAGTGCTCTGACCAGTCCGGATGATCAAGGTCGTCCCACAGAATGTTGTGCCAGAGTAAGACCGCAACCCCGCGGAAACGGCGGCACGTTGCCAGAATATGCTCCGTGGCGCGGATGCCGTCCTCCACGGAAAGTCCCCGCCGATTAAAGAGGGCAGACTCCATTACAGCCAGCGGCATCTCCCACACTTGCGTGCCCGCATTGGCGTGGATGTCGAATACCCTGAAGGGCAGGCACGTGGAACGCCTGAATCCGTCTGTTTCGCAAAAGCCGAGCGTCGAATCGATCCGGAATCCGAGCCGCTGCTGCAGGCGAGGCGTGGAGGGGACTTCATAGCGAAGAAAGTGGTGGCGCACGGAAACCACGTCGGAGCTCACGGCACATTCGACGGACTTTCGTTCCCTGGCCAGATATTCCGGATGCGCATGGGAATAATAGCTTCCATGTACACCAATCTCAAAGCCATCGCGCTCAAGTCGGCCGATGGCGCGCTTCAGAAACGGATCGTCCAACCTGTACGCCACATCGTGTGGGCCATGCGCGCCTGCCTTGAGCAGGAACGTTCCCGTGCCGAATCGGGCACATTCCGAATACAGGCGCTCAAATGACTTCTTGTAGACGTCGCCGGGCCCCAGCCAGTCCTGCAGAAACCGGGAGAACCGCACCACGCGGTCCCGCACGGGTACCTTCCTGTAGTTGAGCACAAGGTGCTCTACCGATTCCCGGTAAATCATTCCCTTGCGCCACTTGCGGATATAGTCAACGTCAAAGGTCGGGCAGAGAGCCCAGTCCTTGCCAGCCCACAAACGGCGGTGCACGTTTACCGCCCTCTCCTCAAGCATGCCGGCCAGCCGCTCACGGTAGGCATCCACGACCGGCCTCGTCGTAATCTGCAGCGCGGCTTGCAGGCTGTCTGCGTGACGGAACCGTCCATGGCGATCGCACGATGCGACGGCACACTCCTGCCATCCGGATAGCCAGAAGAAGGCCGAGGCAATCAGGTCGTTGCCGAATAGCACCGGCCAGGGCTCCTGCCACCAGGTGCGCCAGGCGGCTTTCTCTGCCGGAAACGGCTGGACGCTGTCAAAATACGCTAGCGCCTGCTCCGAGAGCTCCATGCGCAGCACCAAGTCAGGCAGCTTTATGGACGCGTCACCATAATAAATGCCCTGTCCGGTCAATGCCGTTCGATCCACCCAGCAAGGATCGATTCCCAGGGGTGACAGTAGCATGTCAAGCGCGTATCGGGCCTTGGGCACATACGCGGGCGGCGCCTCAATGCAGCACGGAAGCCTGAATTTCATACCGAAGAAAGTCCCGGTCGCCAGAAGATACTGGCACCCGACTTGCCAATGCCATCCCGGGCGTGTCTGATACGCAGAAGCACTTCTCGGATATCATTCATGGCTTTATTGGGGTACCGCGCAAGGTACTGCTGCCGCTTGTACTGACTCCGGAAGTACAGCGGCTTCGCAGGATTCGCCAGCTTGGTGTAGGCTACCTGGTTTTTCCGTGCGCCGAGCACTCGCGGTTTACGCATGCACTGGGAACGCTTGCTCTCATGCAGGACGTGCTGCAGGGCTTCCGTGAACAAGGCACGTCCATTTCGGAAAACGAGTACGAGGCGGCCCTTGCGGCCGCGCTGCTCCATGATATCGGCCACGGTCCGTTTTCTCATACACTGGAGTTTCGCCTCATACCGGGGATAAGTCACGAAAATATCGGACTTGCCCTGGTGCGCCGATTGATGGCCCGCATGGGCGAGCCGCTGGATCTGACACTCCGGATGATGCAGGGCAATTACGAACGGAGCTTCTTCCATGATCTGATTGAGGGGCAGCTGGATTTGGACCGCCTGGATTATCTGCGGCGCGATTCCCACTTCACGGGCGTTGTGGAAGGCCGTATTGGCGCGGACCGCGTCGTGAAGACCATGCGGGTTCATCCACGCGAGGGCGGTCCCGGCTCCCGGGTCGTGGTCATGGAGAAAGGCATCTACGCCGTGGAGAATGTGCTTCTGGCCAGACGGCTCATGTACTGGCAGGTCTACCTTCACAAGACTGTGGTTTCCGGCGACCGCGTGCTTCTCGCTGCCATGCAGCGTGCTCGCGCCCAGCTGGCAGACGGAAACGCAAGCGTGACGGAAGGCGTCTCTCCCGCCCTAGAGTATTTTCTGGCTGCGCCGCCCGATCCGAAGTGCTGGAATCAGCCCGAAGTGCTGGACGCTTTCATCCGGCTGGACGATGACGATGTCCTGTACAGCCTCAAACGCTGGATGCACAGCGCGGACCCGATTCTGGCAGACCTCTCCCGGAGATTCATTGAGCGGGACCTGTTTCGGTGCGTGTTTCTGGACAGGATGCCTGATTCGGACCACCGCGAACTGTGGCAGGCCCGGGTGGCGGAGTCGCTCGTACGTCAAGGCCTGACTGCTGCGTCCCGCGCGGACCGTGATACGGACTACTACTTTTCGGTCGGCAACGCCAATCACGCCGCGTACGAACGTGTGGGCGGCACCATCCACATACTCGATGCCGGAGGTCAGGTTTGCGAATTGTCCGAAGCGGCCGACATGCGTTCCATACGGGCACTGACACGGTTTGCGAAAAAGCCCTATCTGTGCCTGCCGAAGGAAGTGGGCATTCCCGTGCTAGACCAGGGAGCCTGAAGATCCGAGGTCTATCGGACCGAAGAAGGGCTGATCAGGATGACCGGCTGCAACGCGGATTCGAGGAGGCGCCGCGGGCAGAGGATTCCGCCCCGAAGCAGGAGGCGGAGGTACGAAAAGAATGGGACTTATATACGAAAGTGCCGGAACACTTTATGTGTGTATGTGTTGTTATTAGCATGGTTAGGACATATACATATCGCTGTGCCCGCATGGGTAAGTCCAAGCGGGCTGCACTGGATGACCTCTTCAAACACCTCGCGTGGATTCGCAACAATGCGGTCGCACATTGCCGCGATGACTGGAGGACCAACAAGAATACGCCATCGCGAAACGATCTCTTCAAGCGTCTTACGGGCATGCGCCGCGGCAATGCCCATGATGCGTCGAAACCCGTCCGGGCGCAGCGCTCCATGCTCCAGCGCGTTCGAGGAGGCTACGACAGGTTCTTTGCGCTTGGCGCGGGACTGCCTCGCTTCAGGCGCGAAGTCCATTCCTTTGAACTCCACGGATCGAAGCCTCGCCGCTCCGGCAAGTGCTGGGCTGTCCAGGTCAAGAGCGTCGGGAAGGTCCGTTTCAAAGGCCGTATCCCCTGCAACGCCGTAATCAGGAACGTGCGCATCGTGCGACACG
>CAZXEU010000210.1:0-3702 GCA_964639665.1 uncultured Rhodothermaceae bacterium
CGGCGCCGTCGTCTATGACCGCCATTTTGCGGCTGCCTACTACGGTGACCTTGCGAATCTTGTGCGGATCCAGCCAGCTCGTGTGCAGGTGGGCGAGCGCACCGCCATCGAAGAATACCGTGGCGAAGGCCACGTCCGCAATGTCCTGCTGCAGATAGGCCATCCCGTTTGTGGCGACAGCGACCGGCTTCTGGTTCAGGAAAGCCAGGGCTACGGAAAGATCGTGGGGAGCCAGGCTCTCGAGCGCGTTTTCGCGCTGGCGGATGATACCCAGGTTTACCCGCACGCTATAGAGGTAATATACGCGGCCTAGATCGCCGCGCCGGATCATGTCCTCCACGTATCGGAATGCCGGGTGGTAGAGCAACAGGTGCCCGACCATGAGGTGCCGATTTCGCTCTTCGGCCAGACGGACGAGTCGCTCCGCCTCTTCCGTTGTTTGCGCCATGGGCTTCTCCACGAACACGTGCTTGTCAGCCAGCAGCGCTGCCTCCGCCACTGGAAAATGCAGCGGCGTTTCGGTAGCGATGACCACGGCGTCGACGTCGTCGTCGCCCAGAATGTCCTCAAAACGGTCCGTGCTGCGAAGCGTGCGGTACTGGCGGAGAATCTCCGCGTCCCGGTCGCAGATGGCCACCACCTCCACGCCGGAGATGGCCAGGAAGTTGCGCAGCAGGTTCTTGCCCCAGTAACCGATACCCACCTGGGCAATGCGCACAGGCTGGCCGCTCATGAAGTGACGCCGCTCATTACGGCGTCGGCTACACGCTGCTGCTGATCTGGCGTCAGTTCGGTGTGCATGGGTAGTGATATCACTTCGCGGCAAGCACGTTCTGTTTCGGGCAGGGGACCGCAGCGGGCGGCGCCCGGCGCCGCATACACCGGCAGCTCGCTCAGGGGAACGGGATAGTAGATGCCAAAGGGAATGCCGCGCTCCCTGAGACGGGTAGCCACCGCATCGCGCCGCCCGGTCCGGATGGTGTACTGGTGGAACCCGTGCCGGGAATAGGGTGCACGAAAAGGCCTGACGATGTCGCCGCAGCCGGCAAACAGGGCGTCATAGCGCTCGGCGGCGGCACGCCTGGAATTGATGAAGCTGTCCAGGTGGCGCAGCTTCACGCGCAATATGGCCGCCTGCAGCGCATCCAGGCGACTGTTCATGCCAACCAGCTCGCTGTAGTACTTGTGTCGCCCGCCGTGGTTGGATACCATGGACATACGCTGGTGCAGCGATTTATCATTGGTGACCACGGCGCCGCCGTCGCCGCAAGCTCCCAGATTCTTTGACGGAAAAAAGGAAAGCGTGCCGATACTAGCCAGCGCGCCCGTCTTGCGCCCGCGATAGGTGGTACCGATGGCCTGCGCGTTGTCTTCTATCACGGCGATGCCTCGGCGCCGCCCGATCTCCAGGATTGGATCCAGGTCCGCAGCCTGCCCGAAGAGGTGCACGGGCACGATGGCCCGGGTCCGCTCGGTAGCGAGTTCTTCCACGCGCGCCGGATCCAGATTGAACGTGTCCGGATCGATGTCGGCAAATACGGGAGTAGCCCCCAGGATTGCGGCCGCCTCTGCCGTGGCAATAAAGGTAAAAGCAGGCGTAATGACCTCGTCTCCCGGGCCGATCCCCAGGGCCATGTAGGCAATCTGCAGGGCGTCCGTGCCATTCCCCACGCCCAGCACGTGCTTCGCCGACACGTAATCGGCCAGCTCATCCTGCAACCTGCTCACCTCGGGCCCTCGGATGTATCGCCCCTCCGAGAGCACACCCGTCACGGCAGAAAGCATCTCATCCCAGTGGTGGCGATGCAGTCCGGCAACGTCCACCATGTGGACAGCGCTGTCACCCATCGTCTACATCGCTCCATCCCTGTTGCTCCAGCAGCTGCTCTTCGGGAACCTTGCGCAGAAACCGGGCTGGCGTGCCCGCCCAAACTTGCCTCTCCGGCGCGTCCCTGGTCAGCACGCTTCCGGCGGCTACGAGCGCATCCCGCTCCACGGTTCGGCCTGGAAGCACGATCGCGCCCAGGCCGATGCGACCGCCGCGTCGCACCGTCACGCCCTTGAAATGCTTGTGTCTCTCCTTGGTGCGCCCTATGAAGTTGTCGTTGCCGGTAAGTACGCCCGGAGCAACAAATACGCGGTCCTCGAGGCACGAATAGGCCGTGATATAGCAATTGGTTTCCAGCTTGCAATAGCGGCCAACCGTGCAGTCGTTCTCGATGGCGACGCCCCGTCCCACAATGGTATGGGCTCCGACGGAGACCCGCTCCCGGATGGTGGCCAGGTCGGCCACCATTACGTCCGCCCCGAGCCTGCAGCCGGCGTACAGAACGACGCCCGTGCCAATCTGGCAGCCATCTTCAACGATCAGCGGCTCCGCGACGCCACGCTTTTCAAGGGCCGTGTTGGAGGCCCGCATGGGGCGCTTTCCCAGCGAAGCATGGTCGCCGACGGCCACGCCATCACCTATGCGCGTGCCCGCGCGCAGCACGACGTGGTGACCGATCCGGCAATTCCGGCCCACGTTCACGTCATCTTCCACCACGCAGAATTGGCCAAAGGTGGTGAATGCACCGATGCTTGCTGACGGTGGGATGACGGTCATTGCGGGGGCCTTTTGGCGGTATACAAAAAGCCCGTAATCCATACGGACCACGGGCTCTTTGCCGCCGGAGAATGGGCGGATCTAGAGGGTATCCAGATAGTGCTGGGCGGACTGCCGGTAAGCTCCGACCGTCGCGTTCTGAAAGGCGGCCTTGGCTGCTTCCACATCACCCAGTGCGACAAGGGCCTCGCCCTTCGTGAAGTAGATCTTTGCTCTGTCGCTGGCCGTTCCACGGTGCATTTCAAGGGCCTGGTCAGCCGCTGAAACGCAAGCGGCCATGTTCCCGAGTATGTATTGCGTGACGGCCGTGTAATAGAAGAAATTGGCGTCCGGCTCCAGGTATTCCTGCAGGCCTGCCAGCGCTGCCTGGGCGCGCTCCGCATCAGCCCGTGTGGCATTGGATCGGCTGACGGCGGAAGAGGCCTGGAATTCGAAGTGTTCCCGGATGGCATTCTCGGCGGCCAGCACGGTTCTCCGGTCCCCTCCGGACTCGGAAACGGCTTTCCACTGCTCCAGGGCCTCCTCAATCCGGCCCAGCTTCTTGAGGGCAAGTCCCTGGCCGTACTGGTTCTTGTTGTACTCCGGAAATACGGTTGTGCCGGCCTGGTAATGCGCCAGCGCGGCCTCGAATTCCTCGGCCCTGTAATCTTCGTTGCCGAGCCTGAAGTCAATCTGGGCAGCGATGTAGCGCGCCTGTCGCGCAAGTTCGGCGTCCTGTGCGGCATCGGCGCCCGTGGCTGACTCGAAGAACATGCCTCGGGCGCTGTCCAGGTTACCGGCCTTGGCCTCTTCCTGGGCGGCGAGATAGTCTTCCTTGTACTGCTGTCCGACCGCGCCCGTGCTCGTCAGACAGAGGGCCACCAGAGCGGTGACCAATGCGGCAATATTCTTCCTGCAAAACATGGATTCGGGCAACGTTTTGGTGAAGGAATAGGCGTGTTTGCGTTGCAAGATACCCAATACTCCGGGAAACGGAGTCGGGTTTCCGATCCCGGGCTCAGGTATCAACAGTTTTTCTCTTCAGGAAGAAAACGCCTTCACGGCCCGAGGTCACCACTATCACCCCGCTCTTGAAGTACGGATAGTTGCTCCAGGCT
>CAZXEU010000211.1:0-18938 GCA_964639665.1 uncultured Rhodothermaceae bacterium
TGTCTAGCGTCCAGGACTGGGAATCCGGACCCGACGGCCTGTAAGCGTCGGCGGTGGTCTGACAGGCGCCAGGCAGGATCCGGGCACAGTCTTCATGCCGGACACAGCTGCTTGCCCAACAGCGTTCCCCGGCACGCGATCCCGGCGTCGGGAATTCTACGCGCAGGTCATCCTGTGCGTGAAGTGCAGGCGGCGGAGCAGCCTACAGCTCCTCCCTCTTTCTCTGCAGGACAAAGAGCCCCTCATTGATGCTTGAGACGACGATCGTGCCGCTTTCGAAGTAGGGATAATTGCTCCACGCGCCCATGAATGCCGGAAAATCAGGCCCGAACGGCATCGTATCGAAGAAGCCGACCTCGACAGGGTTGGCAACATCGGCAATGTCAATAACCCGCAGTCCGGACACGTAGTTGGACTGATACATGACATTGCCCTTTATGTATAGATTGTGATCCACGGCGAAGCTGTCGCCATACCATTCCCCGATCAGCTCCGGATCCTCCAGGTCGCCAACGTCCCAAATGAGCGTCCGCGTACCCGGAATCTGCCGGCGCAATTCGTCGGCTTCGTCGTTCATGAAGAAGAAGGCATGATCCTCGGTTAGCCAGCCCTGGTGCGCATAGGCGACGTTCGGATAGGATGCGCGGGAAACTGCTATCGGGTTTTCCTTGTCCGTAACGTCCGCGATGCCCAGCGTGGATCCGTTCGAACTGAAGCATATCTCATGCCCCAGGTAGTCCGGGTCCGGTCCGTGGTACGTGACGCACTGCGCATCGTGCGTCCCGGCCCGCTCCTGACCAGGCTCAGCGTCCGCGAAGCAGCCGGCAAAATCCGGACGTGCGGGATCCCGTATGTCGATCATGTGCAGTGCTCCCTTGCAGCTTTCGCCTTCGCCGCGAATGCCCACGGCATAAGCAAAGCCTGAAACTTCGTTGATGACAATGTTGTGAGCCGTGGCAAAGCGGGTATACAGGGCGGATTCTCCAAATGTGACCGGTGTCGTCGCAATGTTCCGAAGCCGCGTCAGGTCGAAAACCTGCATGCCGTGGGTGTCCGCGCCGTCTGCCACTACGAACGCATGGTCCCTGTACACCTTTATGTCGCGCCACGCGCTGGGATTCGCCCCTTCCGTAAGCGGCAACTCCCCGATATAGACCGGTGCCCGGGGATCAGTTACGTCCACGAAAGCCGTCCCGTCTGACCGCCCGACCAAGGCAAACTCGCGCTGCGTTACCGGGTCCGTCCAGCCCCATATGTCATTGAGTGAGACTTCACTTGACCCTCCCAGCGCGCCGATGGGCATATAGGAAAGCAAGTCGACGTTCTGGCAACGAAACTGCGCCGCCCGGCCATCGGCGCACTCCACCGGGCCGCTTGCAACAAGCGGCTCCCAGTTGTCCAGCGGCGGAGCCAGTCGGGCCTCGATCGCGGGAGCACCGGAGGCGGACTCCGTCCTGACGACATACACTTCGGAACGGCCTACACTTACCACGCTGATTCCGTTGCCGCTATCTACGAAGCGCCCTACGTGGTTGTCGCCGCCGGTGCCCGCTACTGACCCCATTCGCTCCCACGTGCCAAGTGTGTCGATTCGCCGGTAGACGTCTGCACGGCCCATATTGGCCTGCGCCGAAGGCGCCCCTGCCACCAGAATATTGCCGTTGACGCTAAACGGCAGCATCCCGTAGATGCGCAAATAGAGGTCTTCAGGGCCCTCAATTTCGGCTGTCTGGCGCCAGGCACCATCGGCATCCATGGAAAACTCCACGATCGCGCCCGTTGGCACCGGATCCGGAATTCGAACATCCCCGCCCGTAAGGTCCAGGGGCAAGCCGGGCGCACCGGCAAGAATGCGGCCGTCAGTGGAGACGGCAATCGACGTGCCAAGGGCCTGGCGCGAGTCTGCCGTTAGCTTTGCCGCCTCCACGAATGTATCTCCCTCCCGGCGAAAGACGTACACCGCACCAGATTGCCGCTCATGTCTCGGAGACCCGACGAATACATGCTGTCCGTCGACGGCCAGACTCGCACCGAAGCCGTCTCCCTCTCGCGTGTCGCCGCCGGTCAACCGGGTGGAATGCATCCATCCGTTTGGTGTCTCGATGTACGCGTCAGCGTAATCCGCCTCCGGCGCGCCGGATACCAGTACGGTGCCGCCCAGGGCCACAACCCTGCCTATCTCGCTCGCGCTATCTGAGTCATCCGGAATAATGCGGCCGGTTTCGTGCCATGAGGCGGAGCCCGGCGCGCGCCGGAAAATGTATATGGCTCCGCCGTCTTCATAGTGATCCGGCGCACCGACGGCAAGGGTTCCGACATCCAGCGCCAGCGAGTAGCCAAATCGGTCCTGCGGCCGGCCGTCGGAAGCTGTGAGCGTATCAGCGACGACCCAAGCCTCATCCCCGGACCCGGGCCGAAAAACAAAGACCCGGCCCAAGGCCGCATAGTCTGCTGGCGTGCTCAGGAACACTTGGTGCTCGCCGGCTACCGCAGATATCCGGGACTCAAGGGGCTGGGCCATTGCAGGCGGAAGCAATCCTAGCAAGAAAGTTATCGTGAGGTACCTGCTCTTTGTCATCAACGTAGCTCGGATGTCAATTGTAGGGGGCAACAACATTGGAAGGTTCGACCGGTTTCAGGCGGAAAATCCCGTCTGCCCGCGCAGATGCGCTAGGCAAACACATCAAGCAGCGGGGTGCCGGTGCCGTCCGGCGTGGTGTATACGGGGCGGCCTTCGACCTCAAAGTTCGTATCCGGCGGAATGCCCAGCGCATGGTAGACAGTCTGGTGTACCTGATCGATGTACACCGGTTCGCCGACGGTGGCGCATGGCCGCTCGGGCGAGGTCTCTCCCAGGACGTAGCCCTGCTTTATGCCACCTCCGAAGAGCAATATGGAGCAGCCGTCCGTAAAGTGGCGATGCATGCCGTAGTGGACCAATTCCTCGACGCGATCCGGTACCGTGACCTGGTCTCGCACTGCCGCCTCAGGCCGACCTTCCTGGATCATGTCGCGACTGAATTCGCTGGCCAGGATGACCAACGTTCGGTCAAGCAGGCCCCGCTCCTCCAGATCGAGTACCAGCTGCGCCACGGGCCGGTCGATCAACCTCTTCATGCCCACCAGCCGCGTATGGCCATTCTCATGCGTGTCCCAGCCAAGAAACGGCTCATACTCCGTCGTGACGCTGACAAACCGGGCACCGTTTTCTACCAGGCGACGCGCGAGCAGACATCCGAGGCCAAAGCGGCCCGTGTTGTATTGATCGTAGTACTCCGCCGGCTCCTCTTGCAAATCGAAGGCCCGGGCTTCCGGTGACCGTAGCAATCGGTAGGCCTGCTCCATTGATCGAACCAGCGATTCTCTCTGGTAATCGCTACCTCTGCTTCCCAGCGGGCTGCGAGCAACCAGGTCCCGGTACAGGGCATGCCTTCGCTCCATTCTCCCGGCCGTCATGCCGACGGGCGGCCGCACGGCCTCAAGGCCGACGGAAGGGTCCGCGATCAGGAACGGTCCGTATTCGCCGCCCAGGAATCCGGCCGAATGAAAGGCCTTCAGCTCCTCTGCCTCACCAACGGTGAACCGCTGTCCTATGCTGACGAAAGGAGGCATGGCATCGCTGCGTGGCCCCAGTACATGGGCGATCCATGCGCCGATATGTGGCGCCTGGACAGGTTGAGGCGGTTCGTAGCACGTGTGCCAGTGATACTGGTGCCTTGAGTGCAGGATAAAGCCCAGATCGGCAGCCCGGTAAGAGCGGATCACGCTGCCGCGATTCATGACCGAGCCAATGGTCTCCAGACCTTCCGAAAAGTAGAGTCCGTCCACTGACGTGGGCACGGCTGGAAATGTGCTCAGGATCCGTCTGCTCTCCAGTCCTGGCTCAAACGGCGTGCAGCGCTTCGGATCGAACGTCTCCGTGTGCGCCATGCCTCCGGCCATCCACAGCAGTATGACACTGTCGGCGCGGGTAGCAGGGCGCCGGGCTCGGCAGCCGGCATACGCCACAGGAAGCGACGTCCCCATCGCCGCGACGGAAGCGGCGCGCATTTTGGCCAGGAATTCTCTGCGCGTCATGATGTCCGGTCAGTGTATGTAACGAAACTCGGGCGAAAGGAACATCGCCCACAGCAGGTCCGCTACCGATTCCTTCGACGGCGCTGGCCCCAGGGCGCGCCTGGCTGCCCGCATCTCCCTGCGGCTTGGCGGCCTGCCAAGAATCGTTTCGTATAGCCGACGGACCAGAGTCTCCGTACCAGATCCGCGGGACGCCAGCCACGCTGCGCCACCCCTTTCCAGCTGGACGGACAGGAATTCACCGTTTGTCAGCTCCAATGATTGGAGCAAGGCGGACTGGCCGGCTCGTCGCGTTACCACGTTTTCGCGGGAAGGCCGACCCAGCGCTCGCAGAAAGGGATCCTGCGCAACCAGCGATGCCCGTACAAACGACATGGGTACCTCTCTGGGATTGTACCTGAAGTCCGCCAGGCGTCCCCAGTAGTTGCGGTCAATGCCGCCGTGGGAGCGCGCAGGCAGCCACGTGCTGTCTTCGAACTGGGCAACCGTCCACGCGTGGTCTTCTGCCTCGTCCGCGGTGTGCCAATCCGTATTGGTGAAAACCCACTGCCTGCTGCTGTCCTCGTAGGTGATTCGCAGGCTTAGCAATAAACCCGCGGGATTGGGCATGCGTCCAGTGTTTTCTCCGCGGACGGCCAGCTTGTTGGTGCCGTCTGCCAGGGCATCATGCACATCGAGGCGCTTTGTCTGCCGATAGCCTACCGACCCTGCCAGTAGTGTTCCGTTCAGATAGAGGTCTGCCGCGTCGTCTGCCGCCACAAGCATGCGGGCTTCCGCCACGCTGGCAGCAGATTGTTCCATTTCGAAGTCGTACCGAAAATGGCGGACGCCCGGTCTCGGCAAAATGTCCCGGTCCACTTCACGCTCCCTGTGCCATATCCAGACCGCACCGAGCTCTTCTGCTTCCGGGTCGAACGCAAGCCCGTGGTATGCGGGGCCCAGCGTCTGGCTAAGGGCATCGGCAAACTGTTCGGCAGAGAGGCTCCGGCGCTCAGGCCCCCGGAAAACAAATCCCTGCTCCCCTGCCTCCGACGCTGCAGGCACGGATGGCAACTGATACGCTTCAGACGTCATGATAAGCGAGATCAGCCGCTTCAGGTCGGCGCCGCTGTCCCGAAACTCCGCCGCCAGGAAATCAAGCAGTTCCGCGTTCCACGGCTCGTTGTCCATTTCGTCGACGGGCATGACGAGCCCGTAGCCCAGCAAGCGATCCCAGAGGCGGTTCGCCATGGTTCGGTAAAGGCGACCGTTGGCCGGCTGTACCACTATATCCGCCAGCTCTGCGAGGCGCTCCTCCACGGTCCCCGCCCTGATGACGCCCAGTTCGTCAAAGAGGAATGAAGGCTGCGACATCCGGCCCGTGGGTCTGTCGCACCGGAATATCTCCATCACAGAGTCCGCGAAAACAGTCGCAAACCCGTATGCCTGATCGAGCGTGAGGTTACTCACGAAGCTGTCGTGGCAAGAAGCGCACTTTAGGTTCATGCCCAGAAGCGACTGGGATACGTTCTGCGCCGCTTGCATCTCCACCCTCTGGCTATTGTTGAAGGCACCCCGCCACTGGATCCCCCTGATAAAGCCGTCCGAAGCGGGAGTAGGGCTCAGCAGTTGTCGCACCATCTGGTCGTATGACCGATTCGACACCAGTGCTTTGTATAGCCAGGGAGTAATCTGCCTGCGTCCTCCGGTGATGTAGCCCGTGCCGGAGTAGTCATTGCGAAGCAAATCATTCCAGAAACTCAGCCAGTGCTGTGCATAATTGTGCGAGTCCGCGAGCAATTCCCCAACGAGCTGCGCACGCTTGTCCGCTTCGGGTCGTCGAAGGAATTCGTCAATCTGGGCAGGAGTCGGGAGTAGTCCGATGGCGTCGAGGTATGCGCGCCGCACGAAAACGCGGTCACCAACCACTTCAGGCCGGCGAATTTCGTTTGCAGCGAAGTAGGCGTTGACGAAACGGTCCACCGGATGGGCTCCACCAGACCAAGCCGGCGGCATTGAGGGACGCTCCAGTGCCAGCGGTGCCTGCGGAAACACGCGCATCGATTCGTCTGCCCAGTGCGCCCCGAGATCGATCCAGAGCCGAATGAGATCCACTTCGGCGCGCGTCAGCGCCTGTCCCTTCTGCGGCATAGCATCATCGTGCCCGCGAGGCAATTCAATCCGGCGAATGATCTCGCTCTCGCCGGCGCGGCCGGCAACCAGAATCGGCCCGGATTCGCCGCCGGTCCGGACGCCCGTCTCCGAGTCTAAGGCCAGCCCTGCTTCCTGCTTTTCCGCGCCATGGCACCGATAGCAGCTATGAGCAAATAGCGCTCTGACTTCCAGATTCAACCGATCCAGCTCTTGCCTCGTATGCTGCCCGGCAGGCACGGATGCGAATTCATCAATCATCGCCGCTGTATCGCCACGCCCTGGCAGCGCTCCACTCAAGTAATCTGGCCCGTGCGTCAGGCTGGCACCAAGGTGTCCTGCCCCCGCCAGCACAAGGCATGTTCCGACCAGCGCCAGTCTGTAGCCCGTCCACAGTGATTTCCTGTTGCGGCGCCGTGCAAGCGTATGCAGTGCAGCCGTGGCACCAGCCAATGCAGCCGTCGAAAAGCCCAGCCACTTGTGCACGGCCGCGGTTTGACCGGAATAGGCCCCACCCTCGAACAGCAACCAGCCAAAGACGGCTGCCACGATTGCGGAAGCGGCACCAATGCTCACAACCCATGTGATGCCTTCGCGGAGGTGGCGCCGCCGGCCAGCCAGTGTCGCACACTCCATGGCAAGCGCCACAACAAGCAGCGCGATCGGGAAGTGCACAACTAGAGGATGCAGCCTCCCCAACAACTCGAACGGCCAGAACTCAAGCACTTTGCACCGGTAGGCAGGGTCTTGTCTTGTGCACGGGTGCTTTGCCCAATATACGGCTGCGAAACGCCTTCGCTAGGCAAACAGGTGGCGGGCTCGCAAGAACCGGTCGATTGTGCTTGATCCGCACTCCGGCCCGTTGCTGGCACATCCGGGAGGTTCGACGCGCATAAAGACATGTGCTCGCACGAGTGACCGCCCTTAATGGACTGGGCCGTTTGGGTCTGCTGCATGTGCCTTCCTGAGAGTTCAGTGCAACAAGCGGGGCGCTTTATGAAGCGGTACCAGGCCGCGAACCGGAAAGCAGACCGGAAACCGAGGTATGGCTCGCGCTTCAACCCGGGTTCCGGGAGCAGCGACGAAATCCCGCCGTCTATACGTAGGCACGGGTGCCCAGGCGCGTCTGTGACAGGTACAATAACGCCTCCACATTCGACGTTGGAATGCAATGCCCAACCATGAACGTCATCGAGACTGGCAATGACCAGTTCAATTCCTGCATTGGCCGTTTGCTTGTGTGTCATTCCGCCGCTTGTTCCGTCGACCCAGGCGCAGACACTTCCTCCACAAGACCGAATTCGAATAGCGGAAGCATTTCGGCTGGCGGACTTTGTCTACGACACCTGGCCGGACTGGCGAGACGTCCCGTTCGCGCTGCTGCTCGTAACGCCCAAGTATGAATTCCTCGTCCGGCATCCCCGCCCTGGGTCCGAATTCACTTCCCTGGGTTACGACCAGGAGCTCTACAGCGATGTGCTCTACAGGTCACGCGTATTCGACACCCGGCTACTCGCGACCTTTCCCGCGGTTGGAGGAATTCCAACGGTCGTGATAGGACAGCCCGGCGCCACGGGCCAAACCTCGACCTCTTGGGTCCTGACCGTGCTCCACGAACACTTCCACCAGCTCCAGATGTCGGATGCGACCTACTACACGGCAACGGACAGCCTAGGGCTCGCGGGCGGGGACGACACCGGCATGTGGATGCTTAACTATCCGTTTCCTTATGACTCCCTTTACGCCGCCTCTGCCATTGACCGGCTCGCTTCAGCTGCGCTCCTGGCGCTCCGGTCCATCGGATCGAGCGAATTCCCCGGCGCGCTCGAATCATACCGCATGCAGCGGGATCGGGTCAGTGAGATCCTCCAAGCACCTGACTACCGCTACCTGTCCTTTCAGCTCTGGCAAGAGGGCATCGCCAGGTACACAGAATTGGTCGTCGCCCGCCGCGCTGCCGGCGGGTTCCAACCCTCGGAGCGGTTCGGTGCGCTCACGGGCTACGTCCCGTTTCCGGATGTCGCCGACGCCCTGCTCACCTCCATCGAGGAAGGGCTCGAGGGCTCGGCCCAAGAAGCTCGCCGGGAAATATTCTATCCGATCGGTGCCGTGGAAGGCCTGCTCCTGGATGAAATGCGTCCGGACTGGAAACAGCGGTATCTAAAGGAGAAGTTCTACCTCGAACGCTACTTTACCAATCCGTGAGTTGTGGCTGGGTTATGCACGGCCGTGCCTCAGACCCGCGCCAACACTACCGCCCAACAGGCATCGGCACGATAACCGGAACACGCCGGCAATTACAAGCATGCGGACGCATTCCTTCGCTAGTGAACTCGCTGCCTGCCTGCTTCTGCTTGGTGCTACTTCCTCCTTGTCTGCCTGCATTTCTAGAGTAGAGGACTCGGCGGATGAGTCTGTCCGGAGAACATCGTCCGGACCGGCACTGGGCGTGCTATTCCGGATCGGCGATGAATCCTCGGGAGACACGATCCTGTTTGGCGGGATAGGAGAACTGGTGGCCGTTGATCGCGCCGGTCGCATTTTTGTCGGGGAAGAGCAGGATCCCGTGATCTATGTCTTCACAGCAGACGGCAGCCTTGTCCGAATCATTGGCCAAAAGGGCAGTGGCCCCGGAGAATTCCAGCGGCTCGAATCCATTCACTCCGGACCGGGCGATACGCTCTACGCCTTCGATTCCCAATTGGACCGAATATCAGCTTATGAGCCGTATTCCCTGAGTCTGGCCTACGACTTTGCTGTTTCCGGGGACTCGCTCGGCCTGCCATCCGGACTCGTCGGCGTACTCGACACGGGCCTGCTCGTTACGTACGGCCGGCCCGTGTCGCCAAACGATTACGAAAAAGAGCGCCGCCGGTATGTCCTACGGGTCGACTGGTCAGGACGGGTCCTGCCGCCCCCCGTGCATTACCTGCCGGATTACGAGTGGCATTTTTCGGTATCAGGGGAAATGCGCCAGGTCATCAGACTGCCTTTCGCACGCGATCCTGTTTTCCGAATGGGAACCGACGGCTCACTGTACGCGGGCTGGAGCGGATCCGTGGGCATAGCCGTCATCGCGCCTGACGGCTCGCACAGCCGCGCCATCACTCGTGCGCACGTTCCCGTTCCCGTTACACGCAACGAGCTTGAACGGTTCGCCGAAAATACACCGGCGTGGTACCGTAGCTCGCTCCTCGAAGTGGATCTGCCCGAAGGCCAAACCAAGTCTGCCTTCGAGACTTTTGTGGTCGACGATCGCGCGCGTATTTGGTTGAAGACTACGCCGCGCTCTGTAGTGGACTCTACGGCGCAGTGGCTTATCCTGGATGCGGAAAGCCAATTGCGAGGACAGGTGGAGCTCCCGGTGAATACAAACCTGCGCACCATACGGGGGGACCGGGCTTATGCCGTAGGAGATGGCGACGAAATCACGCTCATTGTATACCAAGTCAAGCCGTAGCTGCTCGCAATCAGTTCCACGTGCCACCATCCGGCTTTAATCTGCTCTAGATCCGGGCCTGATATGAGCACGATGTTCTACGGTTTTCCGTGCGCGCTGCAAGAGACGACGAATCGTAGTCCGGCGGAAACGGTTGCCGGACAGAATCAGGGGCGAGTGGTACCGGCGCTGCACACCCGGTCACCCCTTCTGTCAGCTTGGTTGAGGTCGGGGGGACGTCAGGCGCTCCCCGCGTACGGACCCGTACAGCCAAGCGAAATCCGTCCTGCGATTCTCATGGCTGTCACTGAATTAGACTCTCGCATGCCCGCACTACACCTTCATGTCGGGCAGTAAGTAGCGGAAAACAGGCCATTTTGTATCAAACGCAATCCGCAGGCCGGGTTTCGTTTCGTTGCGCAGTCTTAGCCCCTGGTGCATCCGGCAGAGTTGTTTAAGTGACCCAGCCAAAGCGTATGGTCGTCGAGCTGGACCTTTATGTGCCAGAATGCCCTCATCGCCCGAGCCATTCCATATCGGGTCCGGCGCGCCGACGACTACGCGCGTGCGTTTCTCCAAGCCGCGATCGATGAGAGAATCGAGTGCCGGACGCGCCTTCCTTTATCACTTGCGTCTTGCTCCGGCTGATTGGCTTCGATTCACCGGACAGGACATCCGGACCCGCTCATCCTCGCTAGTCGATGAATATCTGGGATTCATTCGGGTCTGCGCCCAATTCGGTCTGCGCCCACTAATGGACACGCCCAGCGTGGTTCATGTTACACAAACGAAAAAGGCAGCGCCATCCACTGGGCGGATTGTTTCGCCGAGCGGATGAAACTCTTGTCCTTCAGAGGCTTCCCGGTGGCTTGCACGCCCTGGATCGCATTCAGTTATCAAGCCACCCATCGCGGGGAATGTCCACCGGCGTAACCACAAGTCTGTCGCCACCTGATCCGGATTGGGAATCCTCCTCGGAAATCAGGGTCACTTCGCTCGTGCTTCCCGGCACCGGCGAGGAGCCCCTTCGGCGCGGAGCGTCCCCCGCGACAGAAGTCTGCCGCCGCCTATCTTTGTAGTTGGCTAACGAACCGGAACCCGCGGCTTCAGACACAATCCTGTGGCCGTCCAAGCACCTTAAAAACATGAGTTTGTTGCTGCGCAGTTTCGTCCGAAACCTGGTCCGCTCCGCATTGGCCTTCGTGCTTCTGGCGCTCGGCGCATCGTGCACTAGAGAGTCTGTTCCTCCCAACGTGCTCTTCATCGCCGTCGACGATCTCAACACGGATCTCGGCACCTATGGCCACGACCTTGTGAAGAGCCCGCAGATCGACCGGCTCGCGAGGCAAGGCGTTCGATTCGATCGCGCCTACTGCCAGTATCCCGTCTGCAATCCCAGCCGGGCGAGTCTATTGACAGGGCTCTACCCCGAACAAACCGGCGTGCTTACAAATCAGGACAGCTTTCGCGTCAAGCTGCCGGCAATTGCCACGCTTCCCCAATGGTTCAAGGAACATGGATATCACACGGCCCGCGTTGGCAAGATCTTCCACTACGGGGTGCCTAGGGAGATAGGCACGGCCGGCATGGACGATTCGGCCTCGTGGTCCGAGACCTACAATCCCCGCGGAATTGACCGGGAGGTCCATGATCGCATTCACACAATTGTGCCGAACCAGTTTGGGGGCACACTGAGCTGGCTAAGCATTGATCCGGAAGAGGGACCTCATACGGACGAGCTCGGGGCCACCGCAGCCATTGCGATCATGGAGGAGCAACACCCCTCCCGCACGGGCAAGCCGCTATTCCTGGCGGTGGGCTTCTATCGCCCGCATACGCCATTCGTTGCCCCGTCGCCGTACTTCGATTTGTATCCGCTGGATCGCGTAGATCCCGTGCTCGAGGTGCCGGGCGACCGGGACGACATCCCCGTAGCTGCCCTTGCGGATCGGCCCCGGCAACGGGAGCTGGATATCGAACAACGCAAAGCCATTATCCAGGCCTACTACGCCTCGGTTTCCTTCATGGACGCGCAGGTTGGCCGCCTGCTGGACGCGCTGGACGAGTTTGGTCTGGCGGATAACACCATCATCGCGTTTGTGTCGGACCACGGGTATCACCTCGGCCATCACGGACTCTGGCAGAAAGGAGACCTTTTTGAGGGCTCTGTTCGCGTACCGCTCATTCTGTCCGCTCCCCAGGCGCCGAGCAAAGGCTCCGGTACAGAGGCGCTGGTTGAACTGGTGGACTTGTACCCGACCCTGGTGGATTTGGCCGGTTTGCCGGAGCCAGCGCACCTGGCCGGACGCAGCCTGCGGCCGCTGATGGAGGACGCGGAGCATCCGGGCCGAACAGGTGCTCTGACGGTGGGATGGAGCAGAGCCGCCTGGATGCACGCCGAGATGGGCGGCCGCCGGGTAATGGGCTACTCCGTCCGGTCCAGTCGGTACCGTTATACGGAATGGGATGATGGCAATGCGGGCGCCGAGCTATACGATTACCATCGTGATCCACTCGAAATTACCAATCTGGCCGGAGAGCCGGCATACGCGGACACTCTAGCGCGGATGAAGCAGCTTTTGGATTCAAGAAAGCTGGCCGCGAAATAGCCCGGAGAGCAGGTTCGCCTTTTACAACCGCGGATTGTTCGGGACGTAAATCCTCTGTTTGCATCCGCCGCATCCGGGGCATTCCGGAGGCAGGGCTTGCGCTCGGCCTGAATGAAGGGCGATGCCGCAGACTGTGGCTACTGGATGCTGCGCGGCAACGTCAAGCGCTCAGTCCTCAAATTCAACAGATGCCAGATACCGGTAGCTGTCCGCAAGCGTTTTGTCCAATTCCGGCGCCAGGTCGCGTTCAAGCAGGTAGTGCTCTACCCCGGACTCTTGCGCTTGCGAAAGGATGGCGGCCAGATCAAGGACACCGCTGCCGGCATCGGTCATATGTGGAAACAGCTCAATCCACTGTGACGGATCACCTCCGTCGCCGGCGAAGTGAACGAGCTCCGCCATATCCTTGATGTGCATCAATCGGAAGCGTCCGGGATAAGCCTTCAGGTACTCTACCGGATCGGCTCGACCGGCGGTCATCCAGTAAACATCCATTTCCAGAGCCACTGCGTCCGGATCAGTCCGCTCCAACAACACCTGAAAGGGAATCTCCCCTTCCGATTCCACCAGTCCATACCCGTGATTATGATAGAGGAACTGCAGACCTACTTCGCCCATGCGCATGCCGACCTCGTTGAAGGCATCAGCGACGCGTTTGTAATCATCCAGGCTCTGCCTTTCCTCTGCCGGAATCGCCGGTATGCCGGCGTATCGCTGCCCCAGCACGTGTGCCGCTTCCGCCACGTCATCAAGGCGGGTTTGAAGCGTCTTCAGGTCGATGTGCATTGACGGAGACGAGATACCATTCTCGTCGAGGATCTCGCGTATCTGCTGCGGACTGTGGCCAAAGTAACCACTCTGGGAGAGCCCTAGCGTTTCCGCAACCGGCTCCCATGCTGCCCGAGCCTCCGGGACGCTGTACGAATACGGGCCAAAGAATTCGACTTCCCGGTACCCGATATCGCCCAGCTTCTTCATTGCCGCCGCAAAGTCCTGCTGAAGCAGGTACGGCATCGTGAAGAGCCCGACACCTATTCGTTCCAGGCCGACCGGTTGACGGGCAGATACCCGCCCGGGCCGCATGCCCGCCAAAAGGCCGCCGACCAAGGTTGTGGCAGCCGACTTGATCATGTCTCGTCTGTTCACGACAACACCTCTGCGATTCTTTGTGTGCGATTGTTGCTCAAAATACGTTGCGACCGCACTCTCCGACACGACCATATTCCGCGCCGCCGACAGCGTAACAACCTGCTGGCGGGTCTCACAGCTAGCGCCAGGCCGTCGGGCAATGCGGAACCGGCAGCAAGTGTCCATTACGGGATTCTGCCGTCCGGATGTGATCCATCGCTGCATGGACTATGGTACCAATGGCCGCACTATCAGCCAAAATGGCAATAGTTATATTGTCCTCGCACAGCTTGCCATCCGTCACTGGTTGGCCGTTCTGACCGATACAGCTTCCCGGAGGAAATCGATGTTACGCCGCTGCCTCGTATCACTCGCGTCAGGCCTTTTCGCGACCACTATCTGGGCTCAGCCGCAGGCGCTTACCCATCCTTCCCATCCTCCTCCACCCGGGATGCGCGGCAGCGAGAACATAGCCGTCATGGCCCATATTCCCCTCGGGAAAGCGGGCAGCGTGTCCGATATAGAAATCGAGCAGGATCCGGACAGGCCCTACGCGTATGTCGCGCGGCGGGTACACGAGATCGGCTTTGATGTAATCGACCTAAGCAATCCCTCCCGCGCAAGAGTCATTCAGCGGTGGCGTATCGAGAACGAGGATCTGCACCAGGGCGGAGCCATGGACGGCCGCTACTTCAAGCACGAGGGCCGCTACTATTATATACAGTCCGTACAGTTCAGGCAAGGCGGACCCAACTCTGAAGTGGGCGCCATTGTCTTCGATGTAACCGACCTGCCCGGACAGATTCATGAGGTCGGCCGCATCCGGCAGTCCGAAACACGCGGCGGCTTTCACAACATATTCGTATACAAGCACTCCGCTGGAGCTCCGTTGCTTTTTGCCACTTCGGGCCAGTATGCGAAGGTCTTCGACATGGACAGGTTTCTGAAGGGCAACCAGACAGAAATGGCTGCAGTAATCGACGACGAGAATTACGCCCTGGTAGGCCGCGTGCCGGTTGCCCAGACCGAGAACATGTGGTCCCGCGGCTACCACGACTTCTATGTAGGATACCATCCGGCGTCGGGCCAGGACCGGTTTTATGGCGGCGGCGGCAGCGGCTATTATGTGTACAACGTCACGGATTTGTCCAATCCCGAGTTGCTGCTGACCATTTTGGGCGTTCCCGGAGTCTCCTGGGGACACACGTTTACTCCTTCTCCCGACGGACGCTATGCTGTCGGCGAGACGGAGTTTCAGTACCAGCCGCTTCGCATATTCGACCTCAAACCCGCCCTTGACGGTGAAGTATCGAACATTGACCATGCGATCGGCGCGTGGCATGCGGACTGGCGCAGCCTGGCGCACAACCATGAGGTCCGGTGGCCGTACCTGTTTGTCGCCGGCTACGAAACGGGCCTGTCCGTAGTAAGCATGGAAGACCCCTCAATGCCCTATACCATCGCTTACTACGATACATTTAACGGACGGCACAACAACCGTGAGGAAGCGATGGCACGGGCGGGAAGCCCGTATACCTGGAATGTGTACGATGGCGCATGGGGAGTGGATGTACGCAACAGAGACGGCCTGATTGTCGTTAGCGACATGACTACAGGCTTCTGGGCTTTCCGGATGGAGGGTTTTGACGGCTGGAACGGGAAGGACTTCGGCGTTCCGAATATTTCCAGCGCACAAGACTGGGACAACGGGCCCGTGCAGCAATAGCACCGGAGACTATCCTTTGCATCCTGACTCAAATGAACGCTCGCATTAGCACATTCTTGGCGGCCCTGCTAATCCCGGTGGCGGCTGCCGCGCAGTGGACCACCGACAACCCCGGCAGCAGCAACATTGCCGTGCTTGGCCACATTCCGCTTGGCCCGCGGCTCAGCGTGGCTGACATGGAACTGGAGCAGGAATTGCACCGCCCTTTTGCCTATGTCGCCAGAATGGTGTATGGCGACGAGGGGCCCAAGGGAACGGACATCATTAACCTAGGCGATCCTTCCGATCCGAAGGTAATCCACGAGTGGCGGATCGAGGATCAGGACCTGCACCTGCCAACCGGCGGCATGGATGTCAAGTATTTCAAGTGGGAAGGACGCTACTATGTGGTGCAGTCCCTGCAATTTGGCCAGGGAGGCCCCAACAATGATCTCGGGGCAGTCATCCTGGATGTAACCTCACTACCGGATGTCGCCGGGGTCAGGGAAGTGGCCCGCATTCGCGAGCCGGAATTACCTGGAGGCTTTCATAACATCTTCATCTATAAGCATTCGGACGGCAGGGTCCTGCTGCTCGCGACCGTATCCGGACCGTTCGCCAACGTTTACGACCTTGGCAAGATTGTAGAGGGGGATATGGACGGACGCCTCGCGGGTCGCGTGCCCGTTCCCGAAACACCCCTTGGCCGCGGAAGAGCCCGTGGATACCACGACTTCTACGTGGGATACCATGACGACTCAGGGCAGGACAGGTTCTACGGAGGTGGCGTAGGGGGCTACTACGTGTACAACATAACGGACCTGGGCAATCCGGTGCTGCTCGTCACGCTGACAGGCATAAACGGCGTTCGCGGCGGCCACACATTCACGCCGACCCCCGATGGCCAATACGTAATTGCCGAAACCGAATACCAATATGCCCCGCTTCGGATCTTCGACCTGAAACCAGCGCTTGATGGCGAAGTGTCCAACATCAGCAATCCCATCAGCGCCTGGACGGCCGACTGGCGCAACCTGGTGCATAACCACGAGGTGCGCTGGCCCTATGTATTTGTGTCGGGCTACCTGGACGGCCTGCAGATATTCAACATGATGGACCCCCGAAATCCGGTTACTGTCGGTTACTACGATACCTACCTCGGGCCACCCAACACGGATCGTCCGCCAGTCTTCAACGGCGCATTTGGCGTAGACGTACGCAACGCCGACGGCCTCATTACGGTCAGCGACATGTCTACCGGCTTTTGGACTTTCCGTATGGAAGGATTTGACGGATGGGACGGTGCCAAGTGGGGCATGCCTAACCGGTCGAGCGTACAGGAATGGGACAGCAACTAGCCTGCAATAGCCGCGGCCCGGCAAAGCTCGCCGTTCTGTTCGCCGGGCTTCTTTGCCTGACCGGCCCGACCGTTCCGCCTGCGCCGGACTGCACCCCATCCCCGGAGTATTACCGGATTGAGCTCGTTCCCACGCGAAGAGTGCCTGCGGCTCGCAGTGCTGTCGGCAGGGCGGATGTCAGCTTTGCGCCCTCCCCTTTCGGCGTTGCGGTTTCAGCAAGTGGCCACTACGTCTACGACCTTGCCGTGTCTGTCACCAATCTCCTGGAGGCGCCGGCGGGCAAGGTCTACGCCGTCTGGATTACTACACCAAGTCTGGAACTGGTGCGGCGGCTCGGTGCTCTGTCGCCAGACGAAACGGTCACCGGTCGGGTCGACTGGAACAAATTCCTCGTGGTAATCAGTTTGGAAGACGACATCGACCCACCGGCGCAGCGCTGGCAGGGTCCGATTGTTATGCGTGGCCTCTCGCGTAGCGGCTTGATGCACACGTCCGCCGGGCACGGTCCCTTCCAACAGGAGCCTTGCGCCACCTACGGGTACTAGACTTGATGGGAGGCTTGTGTTTCCCGGTCCTGTTCGGTGCTGCGCTGGGCCTGCTGTCTCTTCCGGCCAGCGCTCAGCACGAGCACCACATGCAGCATGCGCCGGCCGACAGCCTGGCCTGGCGCATGCCTCCCATGGACATGAGCATGCCCATGCTGCCCGGCCTGGAACGTGCCCTGCCGCCCACGCAGCCGTTCCTGGCGGGGCACTTGACGGATCCGGCTGGCCTTCCCGAAGCCCGGCCCGCCCGGCTCGCCGCGCTCTCCGACGGCGACACCCTTCACTTGGAGGCATCGCTCGTGCGCCGGCAGATTCACGGACGGACACTGGTGGCATACGGCTACAATGGCCAGTATCCCGGCCCGCTGATCAGGGTTGACAAGGGCGCAACAATTGTCGTGCGCTTCACCAATGCCATTGAAATGCCAACCACCGTACACTGGCACGGGCTGCGCCTCGACAACCGTTTTGACGGCATTGCCGGCATCACGCAGGAAGCGGTAAGTGTAGGCGAAACGTTCTATTACGAGGTGTACTTCCCTGATCCAGGCCTCTACTGGTACCACCCGCATATGCGCGAGGACATTCAGCAAGACCTTGGCCTTTACGGTAACATGCTGGTCGACCCTGTGCAGGAGGACTACTACAGCCCTGTACACCGGGAGGAATTCCTCCTTCTGGATGACTTGCTGATGGACAGCCATGGCCTTATCCCGTGGGGCTTGGAAGCCCCAACCCACGCGCTTATGGGACGGTTCGGCAACGTGATGCTAACCAATGGAGCGCCTGATTACCGCCTAAGCGCCCAACTAGGCGAGGTAATCCGATTCCACCTGACGAACGCGGCCAATGCTCGAACTTTCAACGTGACATTCGGCGGGGCTAAGGTAAAGCTCATCGCCTCCGATCTCAGCCGATTTGAGCGGGAGGCATTCGTGGAAAGCGTGCCCATTGCACCTGCAGAGCGTTACGTCGCAGAGGTCATGTTCGATGAGCCACGACAGTATGCCATCACCAACTCGATCCAGGCCATAAACCACTTCCGTGGCGAGTTTTACCCGCATATCGACACGCTGGCTTTGGTAACGGTTACGGATGAGCCGGCTCAGCCCGATCTTTCGGAGCAATTTGCCCGCCTGCGCAGCAATGCTGACGTGCAGGCAGACGTGGCGGCCTTCCACGAGCACTTCGACCGACCACCTGACAAGGAGCTCGTATTCTCCGTCCGCGTACAGAACCTTCCGGTGCCTATCATGATGGCCATGGAAATCGACACGCTCTATGTGCCGCCGATGGAGTGGAATGATGCCATGCCCATGATGAATTGGCTTTCAACCGGTGCCCAGGTCGAGTGGCTCCTGGTCGAGCCGTCGAGTGGAGACGAGAACATGGATGTACAGTGGCGTTTCGGGCAAGGCGACGTGATCAAGGTGCGCCTGTTCAACGATCCGACGACTTTCCACCCCATGAACCATCCGTTTCACATACACGGCCAGCGGTTCCTGGTTCTGTCGCTGGACGGCATTCCGAATACGAACATGGTGTGGAAGGATACTGCCATTGTTCCCGTGGGCTCGACCATGGACATCCTCATAGACATGGACAATCCGGGAGACTGGATGGCCCATTGCCACATATCCGAGCACCTGCACTCCGGCATGATGCTTGGCTTTAGCGTGAGTGGCGACTGACAAGTGATACCATCGGTTTGGTGAATGATCACACGACATAGTATCTTGCGCTCGGGCCGTTGCTTGGCCCGAACAGTGTTTGTCCGGTCCCTGCACCTGATGCGTGTTCTCACACCTGTTTGAACCTTCTGCCAACCATGAACAGCTCTATCTCTCTTCTGCGTTATTGCCCGGCCGCGCTCATCGTTGCGGCCTTGGTGGCCACCGGTTGCTCTCCGCGAAATGTCGAGGTCCTGGGTGTTTCGGGCCCCGACCG
>CAZXEU010000212.1:0-11053 GCA_964639665.1 uncultured Rhodothermaceae bacterium
AGCCCCGCCCTCCACCAGAAACGACCTCTGCAGGGGCAGCATGCCGGAGCTTGTGCCGGCAAGGAGTCGGACATGCGCCATGGCGGGCAGCAGCCGCCGCCGCGCGACCGTCTTCAATGCCCACTCTGCGGACAATTCGTAGCGCCCATAGGTGTAATCGCTACCTCTGACGCTGTGCTCTGCTGAAGCGCGCACGAATTTCTGTCCGGTCAGCCCTAGAGAGGATTCCGGACCCGAATTGACGACGGCGCCCAGGCGAACAGCCCTGAGCCTGGCCGGCCCGATGGCGGGATTCGGGCGCTGCACGGCGGCATTGCCCAACAGATCGTAGCTGGTGCTCCGGCGCTGGGACGAGTGGTCTTCACTGCGAATCGAAGCCGTAATCCGGGCCCTGCCGCCCCCAGCACGAAGCTCCGTCGCTAGACGATAGCCCTCGCTGCGGTAGTAGTCAAAATAGTCCTCGCCGCCCAGCAGCATCTCGATGCTGTTCAGCCCACGCGGCACCCGCGAGGATTCATGCCGGATGGCCGTACCTGCGCGGTAGCTGCCCGTTAGCCGCACGTTGAGCGGCTTGCGAAAGCTCAGGCGCGCCCTGGTCTCGTATGACCACCGCTCCGGACCCGACAGCCCATGGCTCCAGCCACCGCTGCCGACGAGTCTCAGATGCTCTCCGGCGTCCACCGTGGCTGCTGCGCCAGCGTGCAGGGCTTCGACCCGGTTGTACCAGACTTTGGGTGCCAGACTAAGCCACTCCGGAAGCCGGTCCCCGCCGCCCCCGCTTCCCTCGGACTCCGAAAAACCTACACGAGACATGCGCGCCGCCGCTCCCCTCGGCTCAAACGCCTCCAGAATGGAGACGGTCGTATCCGTGCGGGCGTAGGCTAGCTGCTCCGCCGGAAGCAGGGGCACAGCCAGGCCTTCTCGATGGAGCGCGCTGTCAGCCGCTACCGCCACCGAGTCCACGCGCATATACTCCTCGCTCTCAAACAGCTCCTCCGGCACTTCGGCATTCACCTGGTAGTCGGTAAGGCGTGATACCTGCGCGAGGTTCATGGGCGGAAAGCGAAAAAGCCGGCTAATGCTCAGCTGCATGGAACCCTCAAAGCGAAAATCCACGGGAAGCCAGAACTGTCCTCCAAAGGAGGAAAACTGCTGCCGGTACGTCACGGACAGAGAGCGAATCGGGTACGGGAAGAGGAACGCTTCCCCGGGCTGCAGCTCCGCCTCCAAAAGGGCATAGTCGTCGCCGTGCACCGACACCCGGCCCCGAAATCCGCTGGTAAGCCGCGTCCTTGGCTCTACGGATATATCGTATACCGCGGTGTCGTCGATCATGCGCGTTGCCTCTAGACTGAACCGGTAATGGGACAGTGCATCAGGATGGGTAACGCCGATTAGGCGGTGTCCGGCCACGGAGACATTGTCGTCATACAGGTTGGCCACCGTGCCGGCCGCGGGTATGAGATCACCGTCCAGATCCGCACCTGCCGTCTTCCTGGTACCGACAATTTCCTCCCGCATGCCGCGTTCCCGGTCCCAGTACGCATCGGATACGGACTCGAGAATGAATACGATGCCCGTATCGTTGGAGACCGTATACCGGCTGTACGCTACGGCTTCAAAAGACTCCAGCGACGCCCGCCACACCTTCTTGCGCTCGATCACCTCCCGCATGATCTCGATGGCGGGATCCTCCCCGGTGACGACAATCTCCTGCATAACCATGGCAACCGGAGTCAACTCGACAAGCAGCTCTTCACCGGTTGCGGCCGCTACCTCCAGGCGTCGCGTGGCATAGCCGATGTGCCGGATCAGCAAAGTGGCGGGCACGGCGTCCAGGTCCAGCTCGAAGCTGCCTGCGGCATTGGTGATAGTGCCTCTGTACGTGCCCTCTACCTGAATGGTGGCGGCGGCAAGGGGCTCCAGGGATCGCTCGTCCACGATCCGCCCGCGTACAGGCTGCGCGTTTGCCGAAAGGCTACCCATGGCCCACAGGAGCAGGACCAGCAGGTGCGGTCGAGCCGTCAGGGCACTTTTCAGATTCGGGCTCCGCCGCTACACGGCTGCACGTTCAAGGAATGCATCAATTTGACTTTGTTGCCTACGCGCATCTTCCCATCCCAGTTGCATCAGAGTATGCACGTAATCGCGGTTGAACAGCAGCATGCTGAGCCAGTCAGGGCTCCGGGTCTGGTCCGTGCCAAGTCCCCGTGTGATCAGTCGCAGGGCCCCGCCGCTGGCAAAGTCGTAGTTGGCCGCAAGCTTCGCCAGGTCGACGGACGGCCTGAGAAGCAGCAGATTGACGGGCCTGAAGCGGCTGTGCGTGCCTGGGGCGTGTCCCTCCAGGAGTTCGTTGATGGTCTCCAGCGTGGTGGCATCCTGCTCAAGCGCATCCAGAAAGATGGCATTCAGCATGATGCCGATGATCTGTGCCAGCGGTGGTGCACCATCCACGGACGGCGTGTCCGCTTCCTGCCGGGACCTGCCGTATCGCGTGGAAATGGCCAGAATGCTGGTAGCTCCCAGTTGGATGGCCGGCGCCAGCGGCGTAGTAAGCCGAATGCCCCCGTCGCCGTACCAGGCATCGCCAATGCGCACGGCCGGAAACAGTACGGGCAGCGATGTCGAGGCCATTACATGGTCAAGCGTAAGCTGCGTGTTGCGCCCGACATGATTGGGATGCTTCCAGTCGGAGGCTTCGCGGCCCTGTATCCATGTCACGGTCTGGCCCGTCGAATAGCTCGTCGTCGTGATGCAGGCTGCCTTTAGCCGCCCCGCGTCCACGTTGTCGGCAATGCCCGAAAGGAATGCCCGATCGGGGTTCATATGCCGGCTTAGAAAATGCTCCAGCGGCTTCGTATCCAGGAGCGAGCCTCCCGAGCCCAGGTGCCGGAAAACGTTGGCTACGCGCCGAGCTGCCGGAAGCGTCCCGAGAATGCGGTGGTACAGCGACAGGGCCGACTGCGCTGCAAAGACCTGGTCACTGGAAATATCCAGCCAGCACTGCAGCAGGTCTTCGGCCGCCCGGGAAACATGCCCGGGGTGATTGGCCAGGTACGACGTGTTGATGGCGCCTGCTGAAACGCCGCTCAAGATCGGAAAGGACAATTCCGGGCGCCTCTCCGTAATGTAGCGAAGCACGCCGGCCTGGTAAGCCGCGCGCGCACCGCCACCTCCGAGCACAAGGGCCAAAGACCGTCCAGTTGCGGCACCATCTCCGCGAGTTGCCATCTCCGAGCCCCTGACCAGCTTGCGTTTGACGTCCCTTTCTACGTTTCCTCTTGAGAATTGGTTGATATTCCGGCTCCATGGATCACACCGCTACCTTTGCCCTTGCGCTGCAGAGCATGAACGGGGTAGGGCGCGTAACCGCGTCCAGGCTTCTTCGTGCATTTCGTACGTACGAGGCGCTGGCAGGCTTTCCCAGGGAACAGGTGCTGCTACGCATCAAGCGAACGCCAAACGCCGGTGCCATCGTTGCGGCCCTGTTCGACAGATCATCCATGGAGACCCTGTTATGCGCCGCAAGTGAAGAACTCGACTCCTTGCGATCCAAGGGCATCCACGTCTTGTCGGCATTTGCCGCCAACTGGCCCGTTTCGCTTGACAGCCTGCCGCCGGCCAGCCGACCTCTTCTGTTGTATGCGTACGGACAGATTGAAGTGCCGCGCTCCGATTTCGTATCCGTCTACTGTGGAGACTCTCGCGAGGCGGATCTTGTCCGCGCGCTGCTGGACAGGATTCTCAACCGCGGATATGCCCCCTTGATCACTAGTTCCGCCGCCGCACTTCCCATGCCATCCGGCGGCGGAGCCATGGCACTTGTACTGCCCATGGGTCTTGGCAAGGCTCCCGCCGACCTTCGCCCCGTGATGCTCGAAATCGTGCGCCGCGGCGGCCTTCTGCTTTCTCCGTTTCCAATGCAGCACGGTCCATATCGGCACGATGAAAGGGAAGCTTCGCTGCTCATGGCCGCGCTGGCGCGCGCCTGCGCGCTGGTTCGCTGCGCCTCGTCCTTACCTGCACTGGCCGGCGCTGATTGGGCCGAGGGCGCGGGCCGGATCGTGTGCGCCCTCCAGACGGAGGCGGCTCTGCTGCCGCGGAATGCGGTCATGATGGAGACCGAATCGGACCTGGATGCTGTGCTGACCGATTTGAGCCAGACCTGAGGGCAGGCTGTACGGACGCGGGTTACTCGGACCGCAGCTCGCGCAAGATCCGATCCGCACCGTAGACGTGTTCCAGCGCCTCCAGCATGCCCCGGGAATCCACCGACACGGTCCGCGCCGTGCTGTCGGTGTAGAGATACGTGTTGGGGAGCGATTCAATATTGCCATCAAAGACCAGGCCCACAACTTCCAGGTGGCTGTTCAGCAGCGGAGAGCCGGAATTGCCGCCGGCGATGTCATTGGTGCTTACCAGGTTAAGCGGAGTGGCCAGGTCGAAAGCAGGCGGCGGATCTTGCCAGCGACCGGGAAGCTGCCACGCCTCACTTAATTCCCCGTATGAAACGTAGTGATCATAGAGGCCATAATACGTCGTGAAGGCCGGCGCGAGAGTGCCGTTGTAGGCATAGCCGCGTACAATACCGTCGGAGATCCGCAGCGTCGAGTTGGCATCAGGAGGAGCTGCCGATCCATAAAGGGCGAAGCGCGCCAGCACCATCTGGCTGTTCAGAAGCTCCTCGCGGTTAACAAAGCTGCGGTCCTGGTCCTGAGCAGCAAAATACAGTGGAGCCAAGGCGTTGATAACCTCGACCGTGACATCCCCGCTTCCCAGATAGCCCGAGTTCAGCAGATTGGCAAAGCCGGCGGAATCAGACAGTGCCGTCCCTTCTGCAATGCGCGCGGCAACACTGTCAATTGCCTTTCCCTGCGTAATCCGCGTTATGGTCGGGTCCGTCTCTCCCAGGGCATTGCTGATCTCCTTCAGCCGAAGAGCAATCAGCCTCTGTTCAACCTCAACAGGGAAGTCCTCCACGCCCAGCGCCTCCTTCCTGACCTCGGCCAGTTCGTCTTCCGGCACGTAACCCCTCCGCCTGAGTGTGTCATGGTAGTAGCCGTACAGGGCCCGTGTCAGTATGTGCGAACCGATGGTCGTGCCAAAATACATGAAGGCCCGGGATCTCTGAAATCCGGACCGCTTGGACAGCTGGAGTTCCTGCAAGTCCTGAAAGAGTCCGCCGTAAGCCTCCTTTAGAGAATCGACTGCCTGAATGTCGCGACGAAGCATGAGCTCGCTCGCGCGGCGACGGAGCATCAGATCCTCGTCTCGCAGCCCCGCGAGCTGACCGGTCTGCGCCTTGAGGGTATTGTTGAGCGAAAACAGCGCATTCTGCAGTGCTGCATCCTGCTCCCCGTCAATGTGCTCGACAAGAATATCCGCTCGGGCCTCCAGGGCCTCGATCCGTACGGGAGCCACAAGGTCCCGGACGTGCTCCAGACCAGCCACCGAGCCGAGGCGACTAGTCGATCCCGGAAAACCCACCGTAAAGACCACGTCCCCTTCCCTGCTGCCGGATGTGCTCCACCGGAAGTAGTTTTCTGTCTCAAGCGGCGCTCCTTCCTCCGAATACACTCGGAAGAGAGCCATGTCCAGCGCGTACCGAGGGTAGGTGAAATTGTCTGCGTCTCCGCCAAAGTACCCAAGCTGTTTTTCGGGCGCCATGACCAGGCGAACGTCCTCGTATCGACGGTAGGTGTGTGCCGCGTACCGCCCACCGTCGTAGTACTCCACCACTTCCACGCGCAGCGTAGAGTCCCTGGCCTTCGCGGCCGTGGTCAACTGCTCTTCAATGTCGCTTGCCTTGGCAGCGCGTGCCCGCACTTGTTCATTGTCTCCGCGAACGATGCGGCTCGCTGACCGGACCCTGTCGGTTACGTCCAGAATCTCGACCAGCTGGTCCAGGTGCAGATCCTCCACTTTGCGTTCGGCGTGCGCGGAGTCGGCGTAGAAACCATCGTTGAACAGATCTTCGCCCTCGCGGCTCAGGTCCGTGATGCTCTCGCGCGCACAGTGGTGATTGGTCAGTACCAGTCCTCGCCGTGAGACGAACGACGCCGAGCAGAAATTCGAAAACCGCAGCGCGCCGAGTCTTGCACGGTCGAACCAGGCGGAATCCAGTTGCACATCGTATTCCTGCAGCAAGTAATCGAAGGGCGGATCACTGAATGTCCACATCTTGCCGCCGTCAAATCGGCCGAGCTCCACGTCCGGGACGCTGATGACCAGGGAGTCCGCCTCTGCACCTTGCGAAGGAGGACGGACCTCCTGCACGGGCGCAGGGCGCTCAAGAACCTGCGCCACTTCCCTCGGCGCTGCGCAGCCCGCAAGCACCAAAGCCGACGCGACCAGGACGCGGCGCGCACGCGCTGGTAGCGGCGCTGTTGAAACCGCCCTCCGGACGCCCCCGGTACCGATCCCGGCTCCCTGCATAACTCGATAGGTTCCAGTCCTGGTCATACTTACCTGATTGCGAGGCAGGGATTACGTAGTCACCCAAACCGGCTAGACCCTGAATTTACGCCTCAGCGACGCAGGATTCCGCCTCCGCGGCTTGTGCACTCTCCGCGAACGCGTGCCAGGGCAGCCGATCAGGTCCGGCTCGGACGATTCCGTGCCAACTGTGGCGTGCACGTGGTATTGTATTCGGATCAGACTCAATGAGGCCCGAGAGCCGCTTTGCCCTGGGCCTCGGCACGGCACCGCACGTGAATGTAATGGCTGATGACCAGGCAGCTATGCATTCGCTTCAGGGGCCTCTGCTGCAGGCGCTAGCGCGCACACTGAGGGGTTTGCCAAAGGGAAAGGGGCTCCTTAGCTTGCCTTGCAGTTTTCAGCACAATGCCTACGAATCCATGAGCAACCGCCACCTTGTCTGCCTCGTGTCCGTGCTGCTCTGCGCGGCCCTGCCGGCTTTCCCGGCCCTCGCCCAACCTGCCGAGCCGGGACCTGTGCAAGACGGCTATCCTAAGAACTGGGACGTAGATGTGCAGCACTACGCCTTCGCATTGCAGCTTAGCGACGACACCGACTCCATTGCTGGACAGGCTGCCGTGGAGGTACGCTTCCTGGCCCCCGGGCACTCCACGCTAAGGCTGGACCTGGTCAAACAGTCGACCGCATTGGATGACAGGGGAATGGTCGTCGACCGCGTGCACATGAGCGGCCACGATTTGGCGTTTCGGCACGAGGACGACCAGGTTTTCATTGATCTGGGGCGAGAAGCGAATGCACAGGAGCTTGTTCGGCTCACGGTCGAATACCATGGCATTCCGGCCACGGGCCTCTTGATAGCCCCGACCAAGCACGGCGATCGATCCTTCTTTAGTGACAACTGGTCCTCGCGCGCCAGAAACTGGCTGCCGACAGTTGATCATCCGTACGACAAGGCCACCAACGAATTCATGGTGACCGCTCCGAACCACTACCAGGTCATCTCCAACGGTCTGCTCATGGAAGAGACGGACCTGGGAAACGGGATGCGTCTGACGCACTGGAGAAACAGCGTCCGGATCGCGACCTGGCTCTACGTGCTCGGCGTGGCCGAATTCGCCGTTCAGTACGTGGATACCTTCGACGGCAAGTCCATACAGACGTGGGTGTATAAACAGGACCGCGACGCCGGGTTTTATGATTTCGCTGTCCCGACCAAGCAGGCGCTGGCTTATTTCACGGACCTTATCGGTCCGTTCTCCTATGAAAAGCTTGCCAACATCCAATCGAACTCTGTAGGTGGCGGTATGGAGGCCGCTACCGCGATCTTTTACGGGGACCGCTCGGTAACGGGCACTCGTGACCGGCGATGGCAACACGTGATTGTGCACGAAATCGCCCACCAGTGGTTTGGCAATGCCGTGACCGAGTACGAATGGAACGACCTGTGGCTCAGCGAAGGATTCGCGACCTACTACACGCTGCTATTCCGGCTTTATGCGTACGGCAGGGATGATTTCGTGGAAGGACTGGAGAATGCCCGCGACCGCGTCTTTGCATACTACGAGGACGACTATGACTTCCGGATTATCCGGGAGCACCTGCCCGACCTGAACAGCGTTTCCGGCTCGATGATCTACCAGAAGGGCGCCTGGGTGCTGCACATGCTTCGCTCACTCGTGGGCGTAGATGCCTACAACGAGGGCGTAAGAACCTACTATGCCGCCTACAAGGACGGCAACGCCTCGACCAATGACTTCCGCCACAGCATGGAAGAGGCTTCAGGAATGGAACTGGAATGGTTCTTCGAACAGTGGCTTTACCAGGGGGGCGTTGTATTCCTGGATGGCTCGTGGCAATTCGACGGTGCCTCAAGTGAGCTCGCGATCTCGTTGGGGCAGACGCAGCCCACGTACGCTTTCCGGATTGCCCCCGCGTTTGACATTGTCTTCGAAGATGGTACTAGGGAGCGCATGCACGTAGAGCTTGATGGCCATGCGCCCGCAGAGTTCAATACGAACACTGCCAAGCCGGTCGTGGACGTGATCCCGGATCCGGACACAGAGCTGCTGGCGCGCTGGACATTCGAAAGGCGGTAGGTATGCATTACAGGCACATTCAGCAACCCGATGCGGACCCCGACAACGAAGCCTGCATGCCATCCGCGTCAAACGCGGCACAATCGCAGGAATTTGCCCGCTCTTGTTGCTACGGAGCCTCTCTCTGAACCGATACGCGACCCATCCGGAGCGCCAGAGCCCCGGACCACCCTTTCTCCCTAGCCCGCAACTATGGACTTTACCCTGATCGCTGATCGCCATCTCGCCTGCGCGGGCATTGCGCTGCTTCTTCTTGTGGCCGGCTGCCGCCCGGAAGCTGCCGGCCCGCTCCGCATTTTGACGGGCGGGATTCGGCACGAATCGAACACCTTCATACCAATCCTGACAACGGCGGACGACTTTACCATTCGGCGAGGCAGAGACGCGCTGGAGGACGCGCCGTGGGCTGCCTACCTGGAAGGACAGGGCGTCGAGATTCTCCCAACGGTCCACGCAAGCGCATCGCCTTTCGGTGTCGTTGAGCGTGCAACTTATGAAGGATTCAAGCAGGAGATTCTGGACGGTGCTCGCGGCGCCGGACGGATTGACGGCGTATTTCTCGATATGCACGGGGCGATGCATGTACAGGGGTATGACGATGCCCAGACGGATCTTGTCCAGGCCCTTCGCGCGGTAGTGGGCCCGGAAACGCTCATTGGCGCAAGCTTTGATCTGCATGGAAACATGTCTCGGGAATTCGTCGCCGAGCTAGATCTGCTGACGGCCTATCGCACGGCCCCGCATGTCGACGGCGATGAAACCCGGCTGCGGGCCGTGCGGCAGCTGCTGGAGGCTCTTCGGGAAGGTTGGCATCCCGTCATTGCGCACATCAACATCCCTATCCTGATACCCGGCGAGAAGGGCATCACATCCGTCGAGCCGCTGGCATCGCTATACGCCCAATTGCCCGCGATCGAAGGCGAGGAGGGACTGCTCGACGCGTCCATCTTCGTGGGTATGCCGTGGACCGACGTACCCCGCGCGGGCATGAGCGTGCAAGTCGTGGCAGGGGATGAACAGCACCGCGAACGCGCCGAGTCCGAAGCGCGACGGCTGGCCACGGAGCTTTGGCAACGCCGCGCAGAGCTGGAGTTCGATGTGCCTACCGCCTACCTGGACGCAGCGATCGAAACGGCGCTGAGCGCGCCGGAATCGACCGTATTCATTACGGACTCGGGTGACAATACCACGGCCGGTGCCGCCGGCGATGGTACGCTGGTGCTGGAGCGACTTCTGGCTCGCGGCGTGGAGGACGCTGTCGTGGCCGGCATTGTGGATCCGGAAGCCGTGGCCGCCTGCGAGCAAGCCGGCGTCGGCTCCCGTGTCGATTTGACCATTGGCGGCAAGCTCGACACGGTCTTTGGCTCCCCGCTTCGCATCAGTGGCATCGTACGCCATGTGACGGCGTCCGAGGAGATGGAAGCGACACCGGGCAGGCTCGCAGTGCGCCCTGCCGTGGTGGACCTCGGCGGTATTCTGCTGGTGCTGCTCAACCGGCGTCGCTCCTTCACGTCGCCCGAGGATTTCGAAGAAGTAGAGATCGACCCGCTGGCGCACAAGATTGTGGTTGTCAAGCTGGGATACCTCTTCCAGGGGCTAAGGGACATAGCACCGCGCACCATCATGGCCCTCACGCCCGGCTTTGCCTACCAGGTAGTGGAGAACCTGCCCTACGACAATGTCAGGCGGCCGATTTATCCTCTGGATGCGGACATGGCCTGGAGCCCGTAGCTGGCTATCCAGACATCTTCCGGGCATGGAGATCAACGGTCCTTTAGAATCCGCAAAGGCCGGGCCGGGCACGGTTCATGGCATGACCGCACGTCCCGGCTAGCCCTGGCCGTAGTACGCCTCCGCGCCATGTTTGCGCGTGAAGTGCTTGTCCTGAAGCAGCGGGTCCATGGGGCGCACCTCCGGGTCAATGGCACGGGTAAGCAGTGCCATACGGGCCACGGACTCCAGTGCAATCGCATTCCGGGCGGCTTCCCGGGCCGTTTCGCCCCAGGTAAACGGACCGTGGCGCGCCACCAGCACGGCGGGCACGTCCTTCGGGCTGATGCCATCTGCGCAAAAACGCTCGACAATGACCCTTCCCGTGTTCAGTTCGTAGGCACTGCGGATTTCGTCCTCCTTCATGCGCCGGGTTACAGGAACGGACCCGCGAAAGTGATCGGCGTGCGTGGTCCCAAGGCAAGGCAGTGCGCGCTCCGCCTGCGCCCAGCTGACGGCATGCTCCGAATGGCTGTGGGCGATGCCGCCTATGTGCTCAAAGTGCCGGTAAAGGTACAGGTGCGTGGGAGTATCCGAGGATGGGCGATGGCTGCCTTCCAGCACTTCCCCGCTCTCAAGCGAAACCAGGACCATGTCCTCAGCGCCGAGAACCGCGTAATCCACCCCGCTAGGCTTGATCGCCATAACCGCTGCCTGCCGATCCGCGCCGCTGACGTTGCCCCAGGTCAGATGCACCAGGCCAGCCCTTACGATGTCAAGGTTGGCCTTCCAAACTACCTCCCTTAGCG
>CAZXEU010000213.1:0-84585 GCA_964639665.1 uncultured Rhodothermaceae bacterium
GTCGTCGAGATCGCCGAGGATGTCGCTTGTCACCTCCAGTTCCGTCCGGTACGTCTCGAAATTCTTGTCCGCCGATGCCACAAAATCCGATCCCGGCAGCACTCTCGACGAATACCTGTTCAAGAATCCAATGTACTGGGCTCGCGAATCTGCCTCCGTAAAATAGTGGTCGTAAATGACGCGCCACGAGATGTCCACCAAGAGCTTCGGATAGCGATCTAGCAAAGACCGCACGATGCCAATGTGCGCTGTCGGGTCCATGGAGACCAGTTCTTTCGATAGGCCCATGTGCATCCAGATCACGGTGTTGTCAGGGTACAGACGAAGCATCTCTTCAATAAGAGGCAGATACCTGGTTGGCTCGTGTTCGTTGCCGAGATCGGCGTGCACTGAAAGGGGCATGCTACGCTCCCTCAACTCCTGCATGAAGCCAGCCCATTCTTCCAGGACCGACATCGGCACAGGCTCGTGCGCGTTTTCAAAGAGCGCCTGCTTAACCAGGTTTACCTCTCCCATCCATCCAAACACCCCGGGGAATTCCTGATCCAGCAGCTCCATTCCGGCAGTCACGGACTCGGGTCTGGCCAAGTCCGGAAACGTCATAGAAAGCGTCAGATGTACGTGTTCACGCTCGTGGCCATGGTAGTTGACTGCATTGACAATGTCATTCTTCAGCGTTGGAAGGGCCGGCGTACCCGGACAATGCAGATAATACGTGCAGCTGGATGCCGCGGGCAGCGACTGACCAATGCCGTAGATGTTGGCAAAGAGCACGCCCGTGCGCTCGAAATAGGACACCATCTCCGAAAACGGAATGGCCGCGCCTCCGAAAGGCCTGAAGTGGACATGGGTATCCACGATGGCTGTCTCGGATTCCCGCTCGCGATCGTAGCAAGGAACGCTGTCTGAACGCAACGAGTCCAGCGTTCGCACGGGAATTGTGGTCGTGCATCCGGACCACAGACCAATTGCAGCAAGCGCGGCCCAAAACCCGGACAGGCGGCGCCTGCCGGCACCAGACACCAGACCGTTCGTGCGCATGGAATTTGTCCGGGACGTGCATTTGCCCAACTCTGCGAACCTGAGAAATGTTCGGCGACTCGCTCGGCCGGGAGCGCCGGGCATTCCGCCTATCAAGGATCCTTAAGCCGGTTCACCAGCGCATCCAGCCTTGCGGCGGCAAGCCGCTCGAGGGGCCCAAGCGGCGGACGCATGCGCAGCCAGCTCGGCCTCTGTTGCATGCGGGAAACCAGGTATTTGAGCGCAGCCACCATTGGATGGATCTCAATGCTCGCCCGCAAACCGGTCAATTCTGCCTGCAGCCGCACGGCGGCCTCTGAGTTTGCCTTCCTTGCCAGCGTCCTGGCAAACGGGGACGTGACATTCAGAGTCGCCGTCATGCACCCCGCGCCGCCGGCTTCCAGAATCTTGAGCAAGTATCGCTCCGTACCGCTGAATACCCTGAATCCGGGAAACGACCGCGTGGTCCGGAGCATGGCGGCAATGTCACCGCTCGAATCCTTCATGCCCGCCACGGTAACAGGATACCGCGTCAAGAGGCGACGCACGAGCCCATCCGTAAACGGTACGCCGGTCATACCGGGGAAGTTGTACAAGTAAATCCTTAGCCTGTCATCCCCCACCCGCTGAATAACCTGGTCAAAGGCGGCAAACAGACCGTCATCTCCTACACCCTTGTAATAGAACGGTGGCAGCATGAGCGCCCGGCTCACACCCAGTGACAGAGCGTGGCGCGTGAGCGCAACCGTATCTGGCACCGCGCAGCAACCCGTGCCTACAATCAGCGTGCCCGGATCGGCTCCATTTGCAAGCAGTTCTTCCAGCGCCTCCATGCGCTCTTGCACGCTGAATGAGTTTGCTTCCCCCGTTGAACCCATGACCAGGACGGCCGTGCAGCCCCGATGCACTAGCCACCGGCAATAGGCAGCAAGCTGGCCGCCATGCGGAGCAAGCTCTGCTGTAAGCGGCGTAAGGGCTGCCGCAACAAGTTCGGGTGCGCCAGACTTGGTCATGGAGTCCGCAACGATGCTACGTGCCTGCTAGATGGCCACACAACCCGCCTGCCGCCCATCCCGGACCACAATAACCGTGGGAGACTTGCCATACTCACGAGTGTAGGCCGCCCCTACATGCGACGCAAAGTCCGACAGGCGGCCGGAATCTACAAGATTCACCGTGCAGCCCCCGAAGCCGCCGCCTGTCATGCGTGCTCCCCGGCAACCGGGCGCCTCGCGGGCCGAATCCACCAGAAAGTCCAGTTCGGGGCAGCTTACCTCGTACAATTCCCTCAGGCTTTCGTGCGAGGCATACATGTGGCTGCCCAGGCTGTCCACGTCACCCGCCTCCAGAGCCGCAACAGCCATGCATACGCGTTCATTTTCCTCCACGACATGTCGAAGCCGCGAGAAGAGCGTTGCGGGAAGCTCCGCCGCCAGCGAGGCCAGCATGGGAGGATTGATGTCCCTCAGATCCTCCAGTGTCGGATATCGGTCCCTGCTGCGAGCCAGGGCGTCTAGGCACTGGCGCCTTCGCTCGTTGTACGCAGACGCCGCAAGGTGCCTCCTTACGCCGGAATCCAGAACCACGAAGGCGGCCTCACCCAAAGGCACATGCCGGTACTCCATGGATCGGCAGTCCAGGAAAAGTGCGTGGCCTGCCTTGCCGGCTATGGATACCAACTGGTCCATGATGCCACATTGGACCCCGGCATACGTGTGCTCTACGTACTGGCCGATGCGGGCCGCGTCTACGGGATCCAGATCCAGTTCTGCCACGGCCGCCACAGCCAGCGCGACGGCCATCTCGAGGGCAGCAGACGAGCTCAATCCGGCGCCTATAGGCACCGAACCCCCAATGCTCATTTCCAGTGGCATGTCAAAGCGCATGCGCAGGTAAAACTCGCGCAGCATTCCTGCGACATACGTGGACCAGGAAGGAGCATCCTTCGCTGGCATCTCGCCAACGGGGAAAGTAACCTCGTTGCCGTAGTTCAGGGCCGCAATTCTGTGTTCATTGCCGGCCGCTGGCCGTGCCGCCACGCGCGCCACCGCATCAAGCGTTTTCGGCAAGACGAACCCGGCGTTATAGTCCGTATGATCGCCGATCAGGTTCACGCGGCCGGGTGCCCATGCAAGGCAGGCCCTGGGCCTATCCGCCTTCCAGGCGCGCAGCTTCGCCATCACATCGGCGGCCGGCATGTCCCCTGCATCCATCTCTGTGCCCGTATGGGTACCTTGCGTCCAAGGTACGTACGGGACCTGCGGCTTGCCGACACTGATTCGAGCGACTGCCATGAAAAAGACTCCGTTTTTCACCCGGCAAATGGAACTGACGGAGAGCATGCAATGGAAAGCCTGGTCGGGCTATACCGTGCCCGAGAGCTTCGTACTGCACCAGGAGGCGGAGTACTTTGCCATCCGCGCGGCTGCCGGACTGCTGGACATAACTCCGCTTTTCAAGTACCGCATCCATGGGGCCGACAGCGCAGCCTTTCTTTCGCAAGTTATGGTCCGGGACGTGGAGGGCCTAGCCATTGGGAAGTCTTGCTACCTGTGCTGGTGTACGGATGACGGAAAGGTGATTGATGATGGGATGGTCATGCGGCGCAGCGAGACGGAATTCCTTGTCACGACCGCGGACCCCTGCTACGCATGGTTCAGCCGCTTTACGCGCGGACGTCGCGCAGTGGTTGAAGATATCAGCGAAAGCGTCGCGGCGTTGGCGCTACAGGGCCCGGCCTCGAGGGCGATTCTGGCGGAGTTGTGCGATGCCGGTGGGCTGCGCTACTTCGAGACTGCGCCCATGCGCCTGGCAGGGGTGCCCGTCTGGATCTCTCGCACCGGCTATACGGGCGATCTTGGCTACGAGATCTGGATGCAGCCGGAGGATGCCCTTGCGGTGTGGGATACCCTCATTGCAACTGGCGAACGTTATGCCCTGCGCCCCGCTGGCCTGGGCGCGCTCGACGTTTGCCGCATTGAGGCGGGTCTCATTCTCAAGAACGTCGAGTATTACAATGCGCTGCACGCACTGGTTGGCAGCAGGATGTCCTCGCCGTACGAGATTTCCCTGGGATGGACCGTGGAACTTGACCGGGCTCCGTTCAACGGGCAGCGTGCTCTCGAGCAGGAGAAGCAGCTTGGACCGGGCTGGGCACTGGTCGGTCTGGATCTGGACTGGCAGGAAACGGAGCGCCTCTTCGCGCTACACGGCCTTCCGCCAGATGTCGGTCGGGGCGCCAAGCGCCAGTCCGTACCTGTTTACCGGGACCGGGACCGGCAGCGCCAGGTCGGCTATGTGACGAGCGCCACCTGGTCCCCCACGTTGCAAAAGCACCTGGCCATCGCTTCCGTGCGGGCGCCCTTTGCCTCTCTGGGCAGCAGGCTGCAGTGCGAGCTGGTCGTGGAGCACATCCCCTATACACTTACGGCGACCGTGTGCAAGCCTCCCTTCTACAGGCCGCCGCACAAGACCTCCAATCCGGGTGAAGACGGCTCCTGACGGCTACGACGCCATCGTAATTGGCGCTGGCCACAACGGCCTCATCTGTGCGGCCTACCTGGCTAAGGCCGGCAGACGCGTTCTGGTGCTGGAGCGGCGCCATGTATTGGGCGGGGCAGCGGTGTCGGAGGAGCTGTATCCGGGCTTTACCTTTTCGGTCGCGTCCTACGTCGTAAGTCTGCTCAGGCCCCGCATCATACGCGAGCTAGAGCTTGCCCGGTATGGGTACAGGGTGGTGCCCATGGAGTGTTCCTTCCAGCCCCTGGAAGGCAAGGCCTCGCTCGCCAGATGGTCCGACGTTGACAGGACGCGGCGTGAAATCCGCCGCTTCAGCAAACGGGACGCGGAAACCTACCCAGAATTCAGCCGCGTGATGACGCAGATGGGGCAGTTTGCCAAGGAGATGATCGAGCAGCCAGCACCGGACATAAGTTCGCTGCGACCGAGAGATCTCCTGGGTATGGCCAGAATGGCAAGAGCTCTGAAACGGCGCGGGGCTGAATTCATGAACCTGAATCTCAAGCTCTTGACTCTGAGCGCAGCCGACTTTCTGGACATGTGGTTCGAGTCGGAGGTGCTGAAGGGCCCGCTGGCGGCCAGCGGCATCATCGGGACCTTACGAGGCGTCCGCTCGCCGGGCACGGCCTACGTGCTGCTCCATCACTACATGGGAGAACTGGACGGCAGCTTCAGGGCATGGGGTTTCTCGATCGGTGGAACGGGTGGCGTAAGCATGGCGTGTGCCCGCGCGGCGATGGCCCGCGGAACCCGGGTGCGGCTTGAGGCACCGGTACGTTCCATCACGGTGCGGGACAACCGGGCCCTTGGCGTGGTGCTGGAGTCAGGTGAGGAGATCGCGGCTCCGCTCGTCATCTCCGGCGTGGATCCGAAGCGAACCTACCTCAAGCTTGTTGCCAGCCGACATCTGCCCGCCGATGTTGTCTCCCGGATTAAGCGCATCAAGTTCCGGGGTAGCTCTGGCAAGGTCAATCTCGCGCTGGATGGCATCCCGCAGTTCGCCTGCAGGCCGGGAATAGGCGACCATCTAAGAGGCGACATTGCCATCGCTCCAAGTGTGGACTACCTCGAGCGGGCCTATGATGATGCGAAGTACGGCACATTCTCCCGGCGGCCTTTCATCAATGCGGTAATCCCTACACTGACGGACCCGACACTTGCACCTGCCGGCAAGCATATCCTGTCGTGCTTTGTGCAATATGCCCCTTACCATCTCTCAGCAGGAGCCGAGAGCTGGCCTGCGCAGCGCGAGGCTTTCGGGAATGCCGTCGTCGACACGCTCACGGAATACATGCCCGATCTGCCAGACAGGATCCTGTTCAGGCAGGTCCTTACGCCGTGGGACCTTGAGCAGCAATTTGGACTCACCGAAGGCAACATATTTCACGGTGAGCTTGCGCTGGAACAACTTCTGTTCCAGCGGCCAGTCGCCGGTTATGCACGTTACAGGACTCCCATCCGCAATCTCTGGATGTGTGGTTCCGGCACACATCCAGGGGGCGGCATCATGGGCTCCAGCGGAGAACTGGCCGCAAAGGAAATCCTCGGATGGAATCGTTCGATGTCATAGTCATCGGTGCCGGCCACAACGGCCTGACCACGGCGGCACTGCTCAGCCGTGCCGGAAGGCGCGTTCTCGTGGTAGAGCGACGCGACGCCATTGGGGGGCTGGCCAGCCCTGTTGAGTTTTTTCCGGGCTACAGTACCGCAGGCATGATCCACGACAGCGGCCTGGTACGCGCCGGCGTCGTCCGCGAGCTGGATCTGCTTCGGCACGGCCTGAAGCTGAGGCCATGCCGTGCCCCGGTTTGCGTGCTCTCGGACGAGGGCCCGAATGCAACGCTTCAGCCAAGCGCGGCCTACGCCGATTTCACCAACTCGGTCGGGCCTTGGCTGGCGAGTGTATTCGACCGGCCTCTTCCAAAGCTTGCCGGTTTGAGGGATACGCTCAAAGTCTTGCGGCACGCAGCAGCCCTACGCTTTCTGGGCAGGCAAGCCATGGAGGAGCTTCTGCGCCTTGCACCTATGAGCACAGTGGACTTCTTGGACGAGTTTGGCGACGCCGAACCCGTGCGGGCAGCGCTTGCCGTGCCAACGCTTGCCAATGCGTATGGTGGACCCTTTTCCGCGTTTGGCGGACTGTATCTGCTGCTGTACGAAGCACTGAACCGAAACCATGTGCTGGGAGGAGGAGCCGCTCTCGTGGCCGCCCTGGAGAAGGCGGCCGGCGGCTGCGCCATACGGACCGGCGATGCGGTCGAGCGCATTCTTACAGATACCGGAGGGAGTGTATGCGGCGTTGAGCTATCCGGTGGGGAGAGCATACGCGCACCGGTCGTCGCCGCCTCGTGTTCGCCCAAATCCGTCTACGAAGACCTTATTGAGCCTACTCGATTGGGGCCGCGGACCGTCCGAGAGGCCATGCTGCTTAGAAGCCGTGGCACAGCGGCCCATATCGCCATCGCCCTTGACACAAGGCTGGAATGGCAAGACGCAGGACCCTCGGCACGGGCCATTGCCGGTGGCACACTCACGCAGATCGAAAAGGCTTTTGACGAAGTCAAGTACGGAAGTGCATCCTCGCTTCCCGTGCTGGACATCTATGTACCCACCCGGGAATGTCCCGGTCTGGCCCCGCCGGGGCACGAGGTCGTCACCGTAACAGCCCACTACGTACCCTATTCGCTGTCCGAAGACGGCATTCGAGAATTCGAAAAAAGCGTGGTCCGCCGCCTTTCCCGCCATGCGCCGGGTATGGCAAATCGTGTGGTCGCAGTGCGCACATGGACCCCGCAAGACATCGCACGCGACTTCGCGATTCCCGGAGGCCACCTCTATCACCTGGAGCACGCGCCGGACCAACTCCTCGCGCGTCCCATGTCCTCCAGTTCAGGACATGCCGGACCCATTCCGGGGCTGTTTCTTTGCGGCAGCGGAACACATCCCGGCGGCGGACTCTCCTGCGCTCCAGGTGCAATGGCTGCACGTGCCATCCTTAAAAGCGCACGATAAAGGCAGAAACAGGAGAAAAGGGGCCTCGTTCCAAGCTATTTTGGCACAAGCGCGGCTACAAGTGCACCCACTATTCCTGCTACTCGCCCTGGTAACTATAGGGTGCCAGGAGACTTCTCAACGGCAACCAACGCTGCCGGAGCCTCCTGTGGAGCCGGTCGATGACCCCCTGTCCGCACTCAATGACTCGGTCACAGCGAGCCGGCGCAATGCCATTACGCAGGCAGTTGAATCGGCCGTGCCTGCCATCGTCAGCGTCAATGTCATAGAGGTGCAGCGATTGCGCGTACAGGACCCGCTCGGCGATTTCTTCAGCGATCCGTTCTTTGGACAATTCTTCCAGCCGCGCGTGGTGGAGCGCCCGGTTCAGAACCTTGGCTCGGGCTTTCTCATCTCCTCCGATGGCTACATTGTCACAAACGACCATGTAGCTGGAAATGCCACGAAGATCACAGTTTCCCTGCCAAGCGGCGAAACCCTGGATGCGCAGCTCGTCGGTTCGGACAGGGCATCCGATCTGGCCCTAGTAAAGGTAGACCCGGCCAGTGAGTTGCCATACCTCGCGTTCCATACGGACGAGGTCCCCATTGTGGGAGAGTGGGCCATTGCTCTGGGCAATCCGTTTGGCCTGTTCGAAGCTGCCCAGCCCACGGTTACGGTAGGTGTTGTAAGCGGCACGGGGAGAAATCTGGGGCAGCAATCGGGACGCATTTACCGGGACATGATCCAGACTGACGCCTCCATTAATCGCGGCAACTCGGGCGGCCCCCTCCTAAACGCGCTCGGGCGCGTAATCGGAGTCAATACCGCGATCTACAGTGAAAGTGGCGGCTCCGTGGGTGTTGGCTTCGCTGTGCCGGCTTGGAAGGCCATTCGCATAGTGGAGGAATTGCGCACCAATGGAGCAGTGGACAGGTCGTACTTCACGGGTCTGCGCGGCGTGGACGTGACCCAGCGCATAGCGCTTGCGCTCAAGCTTGACAGCGCGCAGGGCGTAATGGTGGAGTCCGTCGAAAGGGGCTCGCCTGCAGAGTCTGCCGGTCTTTTGCAGTATGATGTAATCGTGGCGCTGGAGGGCGAACGCGTTGCCAGCCTGGACGACTACATAGCCCGGCTTCACGACTTCCGGCCTGGCGACAGACTCACACATTCTGTCATTCGAGGTGGCCGGCGGCTTGAGATCAGCCTGCATACCGGCAGCACTGAGGAGTGAACGCGTGCGGCCCGGCCCAGGTGTCCTCTCCGGCATGAATCCATGGCTGCTGGTATTTGCAGCGACGATTGCGCTCTCCGGCTGCCTTCCGTTCTCGTGTACGCGAACCGAATCGCGCGCCGTATCGGCTGCAGATTCTCTCTCCAGGCAAATCGCCAGCCGGGTTCTCGCAGATACGCTGCAACGGATGGGAACGCTGACAGGCTTCGGCGATGTCGCGCTCGAATATCCGCGCACCGTGCTGTTCGGCAGCGATGGCAGATTGTACGTCGCAGACGCCGAACGCGGAAGCATTTTCGCCTTAGCCGCGAGCGCAAGCGATTCGAGGGAAATAACGTGGGATGACCTCCAGGTACCCTATCTGGCTGGCCAGCGCGGTGATACGATCATCGTCTACAGCCCGTCCAATGGGAGATTTACGTTTCTCGTGGACAACGCGCCTTCCCATAGCGTTCATGTGCCGGATGACATTCCCCGGCAGGCGCTACAGTACACTGCGGTTGGCGAGGCGAATCTATACCTGAAGGTGGTTACCCGGGATGAGCAGGGATATCTGGCCCGAATCGGCCCCGGTGGCCGCGAGTTGTCGCGCCGCTTGCTCAAAGGATCCCAGTGGCGTCATGCCGGGCTGCTACGAATGTGGCAGGGAGACCTGGTGAGCCTCTCCGGCTTTTATCCGATCGTTGATTTGTATCCGCCCAGCCTTGCGGGAGACTACGATTCGCTCGCTCTGACGGGCTTCGACTCTCCGATGCTTCACCGCACCCGGGCCTTTGACGCAGGCCGGGCACGCGGTGCGCCGCTAGTTGCTGGAAGCGCTGCCGCACTTGATTCAGCCTTGTACGTCCTCAATATGCGACCGGGGTGGCTTCGGATCGACGTGTACGACAAGGCAGGCATGCTGCGCCATATCCTCCTGGACGGAGAGCCCGTGCTACAAAAGTCGTTCTACCCCATAGACATTGCCATACGCTCGTCCGTGGATGGTATAGAGATAGCTGTCGCTGTCCTAGAGCCCACGCCCGAAGTTCGTTTGTACGTGTGGCGGGAAGGGAATTGCTGTGAGATTTAGCGGGCCTGCCGCGTAAGCGAGCTCTGGGTCGTATTATGCGCCAAACCTCTCCGCAACAGTGAAGAAGCCACCAACCTACGTCAAGACGCTGGGCGAGCTGCGAACCGCTGGTTACGCCGTCGACCCCGTAAAGGATGAGCTTCGCCGCAACCTGATGCGCAAGCTACAGGGTGGCGAGGAAGTCTTTCCGGGCATCATTGGCTTTGACCGCACGGTAATCCCGCAGCTTCAGAATGCCATCCTGGGCCGGCACGATATAATTCTGCTGGGACTGCGGGGTCAGGCGAAGAGCCGTCTGATTCGCATGCTCCCCCATCTGTTGGACGAATTCGTGCCCGTCGTTGCCGGCAGCGAAATTAACGACAATCCGCTTGCACCCGTATCCAAGTATGCCCGCGACCTGGTCTCCCGCATGCGGAACGATACGCCGGTGGCCTGGCTGCACCGGTCGGAGCGCTACGGGGAAAAGCTGGCTACGCCGGATACTTCCATTGCTGACCTCATTGGCGACATCGACCCGATCAAGGCTGCACACAACCGCCTAACGTATGCCGATGAAGAGGTAATACATTACGGAATCATCCCGCGCACCAACCGCGGTGTATTCGCCATAAACGAGTTGCCGGACCTGCAGGCTCGTATCCAGGTGGGTCTGCTCAATATTCTCGAAGAGCAAGACATACAGATTCGGGGGTTCAATATCCGGTTCCCGCTGGATGTCATGATGGTGTTTTCTGCCAACCCCGAGGATTATACCAATCGCGGCAATATCATTACGCCGCTCAAGGATCGTCTCGACAGCCAGATTCTAACCCATTACCCTGCAACAATTGATTTGGGAATCGCGATAACGCGGCAGGAAGCCTGGCAGCAGCGATGCGACGCGGGCCCTCAGGTCACGGTCCCGCATTTCTTCCGGGAAATTGTGGAGCAGATCGCCTTCGAGGCACGGCAAAGCGAATATGTTGACCAGAAATCCGGTGTATCCGCCCGGCTGACCCGCTCGGCGCTCGAGGTGCTCATCTCGACGGCCGAGCGCCGGGCCCTGCTAAACGGGGAATCGCAAACCACGGCTCGTATCAGTGACCTTTTGCATGTTGAAGCCGCGATTACGGGAAAGGTGGAACTGGTGTATGAAGGCGAGCGTGAGGGTGCACAAAATGTAGCGAGGCTGCTAACGGGGCGAGCGGTAAAGGCGGTATTCGCCCAATATTTCCCGGATCCGTCAAGAAAGGGAGATGGCCGCAGCACGTACAATGCGGTACTGGAGTGGTTTGCCGCAGACAACTCGGTTATCATTGATCCGGACATGGCAAACCAGCGCTACCGCGACAGACTTGGCACCATAAGGGGACTCAAGTCGCTGGTTAAGCGACACGTGCCCGGTGCATCAGCCAACGAGAAAGCCTCCTTGATGGAATTCGTGCTGGACGCGTTGCACCAGCATTCGCTCCTGGGCAAGGAGTACGCCCGTGGCGATGCAGCCACGTACAGCGACCTTATGGGCAGCGTCCTCTCGTCGCTGGATACGGGTGAAGCAGAGATTGAGTAATCGCAATCAGCGGGGCACTATCCGGCCATTAGGCAACAGCCGTTCGCCCTGACCGGGAGGGCTGGTCGGAAAGGCGCTGATGGGCACAGAAGGATCCCGGTCCTTGGGTACATAGTGCACATGATTGCCGTGTGGAATCTCGGCGTAGTCATTGCTGCCGAACGGATTTAACACTCGCCGCATCACAAAGGCTAACAAAACAAGCCCCACAATAATGAGTATACCGCGAAGTCGTTTGCGCATAGTCTGCTTCCAGCCACTGGACCGATCAAATCTCCCCATGGTCGCACTGTTCCGAGTGGTGGTGTCGGCCTACATGCGTGGCGCCCACGGCCCATACGCCTAGGATGATTCACTCCGGGAGTGCTCCGCGCATGCGAATTCTCGCCCTGGCTTTGCTGGCCATGGCAGCGTTCAGCGACGCGACGGCCCAGAACGCTGTCATCCGCGGCTACGTTACCGACGCAGCAGACGGCCAGCCGCTACAGGGCGTAAACGTTATCCTGACCAACGACGCGGGTGCCCTTTTGGGCGGAGCCACAGACCGCGACGGCTTCTATGCCGTCTCGGGCATTGCCCCAGGAGAGTACTACCTTGCCGGCTCTTTCATTGGCTACCAGGTGCACCAGGATACACTTGCATTTGAGGCCGGAGAGATTCGCCCCTACAATTTCGAGCTGCAATTCGGGCAAATGGACCTCGATGAACTCCTCGTGGAGGCGGAGCGGGAAGCCGCAGGCGCGGCAGGCCTGACGGGAGGGCTGCAGTCCGTGCGCCCGCAGGACATCAGTCTTATCCCAGCGCCGGACCTATCGGGCGACCTGGCGAGCTACCTCGTCACGATGCCGGGGGTTGTAGCCGGCGGCGATCAGGGCGGCCAGCTGTTCATTCGGGGTGGAGAGCCCACCCAGAATCTCGTCTTGATGGACGGCATGCTTGTATACCAGCCGTTTCACCTGATTGGTTTCTACAGCGCGATCCCGGCCAGCATCCTGAACGTGACTGACGTGTATGCCGGCGGATTCGGCGCCAAGTACGGAGGCAGGCTGTCGTCCGTTATCGACGTTTCCACGCGAAACGGCAACAACCGGCGCCTTTCGGGAGAGATTTCTGCCGCACCGTTTATCAGCGCGGGCGTGCTCGAGGGCCCTATCCTCCCCGGGCGTGTCTCAGCACTTTTTTCAGGGCGTTTCTCGGTGATCGAGCAGGGAGCAAGCCGCATCGTTGACACCCCGTTGCCGTACAGCTTCAACGATCAGTTCGGCAAAATTCACGCGGAACTCGGACAAAACAGCCGGGCCAGTGTAACCGGGATCCGGTCGTACGATCAGGGAATCATCGGAGCACAATCCGATGCCGAGGCCGACAGTGTCAGCAGACAGGTCACCTGGGAAAACACGGCGGTCGGAGGCCGCTACGTGCTTGTGCCCACGCGCATTCCGGTCCATGCCGAGATCCTGCTCTCCGCATCCCGCGTACAGAATTCGTTCGGGCAAGAGGATGACCCGGAAAGGTCGGCTGATGCCCGCGAGGTCAACGTAAGTGCAAACGTCACCCATTTTACGAGCCCAACCGACATTACGTGGGGGCTTTACTTCCGGCTCAATGAACTGCAGAGCTCACTCGGAGGGCTCTTCCAGGATGTAACCGAGGACACGGAATTCGTAAGCGAGGCAGGGGGTTACGTTGAGCTGGACTTTGACCTTTCCGGCGGACTAGCCATGCAGCCCGGCCTGCGGTTCCAGTCGTTTCCGAGCAAGGGACGCAACTACATCGAACCACGCTTGCGCGTAACCCTGGATCTGGGCCCTCACAGGTTAAGCGCGGCCGGGGGCCTTTACCATCAGGAGTTCGTGGGCTTGACAGACCGCCGGGACGCAGGCGACGTATTTACTGCGTGGACGTCATCGCCGCGCGGTGAAGTCCCGACCGCGTACCATGTGATAGGAGGCTACCAGTTTTCGCCCGCATCGTGGATTCGGCTGGCCGCCGAGGGATTTTACAAGGAATTGTCTAACCTGAGTATTGCGGAGTGGTCAGCCTTCCCTCGCTTCACTACGCGGCTGCAGCCCGCGGACGGCACGGTAGTCGGCCTGGACAGCAGACTGGAGATCATTACACAGCCGTTCTACGGCTTTGTCAATTACGGGTACAGCGAAGTGGAGTACCTGGCGCAACAGACGGAGATCGAATACTGGTTCGGCTCCAGCGCCTATGCGTTTTCACCGCCGCATGACCGCCGGCACCAGATGAACGCACTCGCAAGCATACGCTTGGCGGGATTTATGCTGAACGTACGGTGGCAGTTTGGCTCGGGTCTGCCGTTCAGTGAGGCCTTGGGCTTCGACGAGTTCATCGCCCTGGAGGGACCCACGGATCTGACACAGGATCGCGGGCAGACACGCGTTCTTTACAGCTATCCCTATGGCGGGCGCCTTCCTACATATCACCGGCTGGACGCTTCGCTGGAGAGAGCCATTACCATCTCGGACCAGACTGTGCTCACTCTCCAGGGTAGCGCGACGAATGCGTATGACAGAACCAATCTGTTCTACGTCGATCTGTTCACACTGGAGCGCCTCAATCAGCTTCCGCTGATTCCCGCCGTCGGCCTCAAACTGGAATTCTAGCGAGCGTCAGTCTCCTCATGCAGAACAAGAGCCTATTGACCGCCGGTGTGCTCGCATTTGCCGGCCTCCTGGCGGCCTGCGAGGAATCAGTCTCGCCGATACTGGATAGTGATCAGCAGGTTACGCTCTTCGGCGCCCTTGACATGGCGCGCGACACGCAGTTTGTGCGGATCATCCCGATTCGTCCGACGCTTGCGCCGTCTGCCGATGTGCCGGAAATTGCCGTCAGGTCCATTGATCTGACCAACGGCCGGACGTCCGCGTGGCGTGACAGCCTCGTGTATTACGCCGACGGATCTCCCGGCTTTATCTACTACTCGCCATTAAGAATTCGCCCGGGGCATACTTACCGGCTTGAAGTCCAGCCAGGTGGTTCCGAGCTGCTTACCAGTGCCGAGACCACGGTGCCGGAAGAGCCCACCATCACCATCCTGCCGGAAGTGATCACGTTCCTGATAACTGCCAACAGATCCCGCCTGGTCGTTACCCAGTCACTGCAGATGGAGGGGCTTTCGATGGCGCCCTTCGCTTCCGAGATCTGGTACCGTTTTTTCCGGGTGAGCGACTTTACCTTCCGTGATATTCGGCTTCCTTACCCTCCCGTACAGCGTCCGCTGGAAGCGAGCGGCTGGCAGTACGACGTCGACCTGCTCAGGGACCGCGACTCACTGGCAAAGCAGATCGAGCTGACCTCGTCTGTCGCACTTGCCGGTCTGGGAATGACCGTAACGGTTCTCGACGACGAATTCGTCCAGCCGAGCGGCGTCTTTGATCCGGAAGTACTGGCCCAGCCCGGGACCCGGTCTAACGTGACCAACGGATTCGGCTTCCTTGGTTCCGTGGGCAGGTTCTCGGTCGAGTGGCTTCTGGCCGACTCGACAATCAGGGTGCTGGGGTACAATCCGATGGAGCCTCTAGGTCCGCTCAGCCGCACCTGGAAGCCGGTCTGGCCGGACGTTCCCGGAGTATTGGCTCAGAGCACACCGGCCAGCGGATCCGAATAGGACCGTCGGTACTGGTATGCGCGTCGTAGTCATTATTCCGGCGTACAACGAGGAGTCTGCCATCGCGAAGGTTATCGCCGATATCCCGCGAGATGTTGCCGGGGAAGTCGTGGTCGTCGATAATGCATCTGACGACGGCACCGCACAAGCGGCGCGTGCGGCGGGAGCAACCGTGATCAAGGAAAGACGGCGCGGCTACGGATTTGCCTGCCTGTGCGGCATTGAGCACGCGCGCAGCCAGGGAGCCGAAATTGTGGTTTTTCTTGACGGCGACTACAGTGACTTTCCCCAGGAAATGCACGAACTGGTGGCACCGATCCGGAATCGGGTGGCGGATCTGGTAATCGGCAGCCGCACGCGTGGAAAGACGCAGCGCGGAGCCCTGCTACCTCAGGCCCGGGCTGGCAACTGGCTCGCCTGCACGCTGATGCGGCTGATTTGGCGTGCCCCTTACAGCGACCTTGGTCCGTTCCGTGCCGTTCGAATGGAGTCGTTGCTGCGGCTGCAAATGCAGGACGGTACATTCGGATGGACCATCGAAATGCAAATCAAGGGGCACCTGGCCGGCCTGCGCATTGCCGAGGTTCCTGTATCGTATCGGCGCCGGATCGGAACCTCCAAGATCACCGGAACGGTTTCCGGCACCGTGCGGGCGGGAATTGGTATTCTGAGGACCATCGGAGCGCTCGCGTGGCGCAGCCGGCAACTCAGGCGGGAATATCGGGCAGCATCCCAATTGAGCAAGGCCGAACATCCCCCCCCGCGTGTTGTACCACCGCCAACTCAGACCGAGCGGCGATAAATGGGAGCGGACATTTGGTTCAACGGGAAGTTCATTCCCTTTGGCGACGCCAAGATTCATGTGCTGTCACATGCCCTGCACTACGGCTCGTCCGTATTTGAGGGTATCCGCTGCTACGATACCGCGAAGGGATCCGCGGTATTCTGCCTTTCCGGCCATATGAGGCGACTTGTGGATTCGGCCAGGATTCACCGCATGGAGCCTCCGTATGATCAGGCAGCGCTAGAACAGGCTTCGCTGAAGACAGTTCGGCGCAGTGGGTTGACCGCCTGCTACATTCGTCCTGTGATGTTCCGGGGAGTCGGCAACATGGGTGTCAATCCCTTGACCAATCCGGTCGAGACGTTTGTTGCTGTCTGGGAATGGGGAGCCTACCTCGGAAAGGAGGCGCTTGAAGAAGGCGTGGATGTCGAGGTTTCTTCCTGGAATCGCATGGCACCCAACACCTTCCCCGCGATGGCCAAGGCGGCCGGCAACTACCTCAATGCAAGCCTGGTCAAGATGAATGCCGTGCTCAACGGCTATGTCGAAGGAATAATGTTGAGTACGGATGGCCACGTCGCCGAAGGCAGCGGCGAAAACCTGTTTCTGATTCGTGACGGCGTGCTGTATACCGCTCCGACAAGTCTTTCCATCCTGCCCGGGATCACGCGCGGGGCCGTGATACGGCTCGCGAGAGACCGCGGCTACACGGTTGAAGAAGTGCACATGCCGCGCGAAGCACTTTACATTGCCGACGAACTGTTCTTTACCGGTACGGCGGCGGAAATAACGCCAATACGGTCGGTGGACAAGTATACCGTTGGCGCAGGTCGGCGAGGGCCCATTACGGAGGAGCTCCAGAACGCATTTTTTGATATCGTTCAGGCCGGCAATGATCCTTACGGCTGGCTTACGCCCGTGAGCTGATCTCAGCTTCCGGGCATCGCGACCGCTGCGGCAACTGGGCGGGACGCTCGAATGAGTGCCCCGCCTTTTTCCTGGAAGCCGCTTGAACCTACATTAATTCTTCGTGGTCAATGAATCTGAACTAAGGATGTCCCGGTCGGAGATGCGCAGAGGCTGCTTCACCCCATTTGGCCGGCGCCATGCCATACGCATTGAAATGCCTCTTCGCCGCGCTCTTCCTAATGCTGCTTGGATGCGCGGCAAGCCGCCCCCGCGCAGATGCCGTTACCTCGCTACTTGGTAAAGCGCTGTGGCCCGCGGGCTCCACGGACCTGGCGCCTCGAGTGGACACCGAGCGCTAGGCTCGTGCCATTCGCAACCGGATCAGTGCAGTGCGCCTCGAGAACGGGCTTGCTCCGCTTGACTGGTCCGGCAGCCTTGCTCGTCTCGCCGAATGCCACAGCAGGAACATGTGGCCCGGAAGGCATTCTTCGGGCACACAAATCCCCGCAGGCAGGAGCCGGAAGACCAGGCCGTGGACGCTGGCATTCCTGTTTTCGCAAACCGGGGGCCTATGCGCTCAGAGGTATAGGAGAGAATCTGTTGCTTACCCACCGCTACTCGGAATTCCGCGTGCGCTCAAGCGGCAAAGGCAAGAAGACGTACGACTTCACATGGAAGAGCGGCTAGGGTATAGTCGCCGAAGCCTTGACGAGCTGGATGAACAGTCCCAGCCACCGCGCCAACCTGCTGAGCCAGCTTTACGTTACAGCGGGCGTTGGAATCGCCCACGCTGAAAACGAAGCACTCTTCATAAGCGCGAATTTCTCCTTTCTCGATTCCGAGGCACTCGCGGCCAAATAAGAAGCCTCTAGCGGGCCAATACGGCCCGGCGTACACGGGTACGGTCGCCGGCTCTTAGCCGTACAAAGTACAAGCCCGCCCCCACGCGCTTGCCGCGTGCATCGTCCGCGGACCACTGCACCGTGTGCCGACCGGCTGGCCTCGTCTCGTCGAGGAGCAATCGCACACGCGATCCAAGGACATTGAACACCTCAATGGTCACCGGTCCCGGCTCCGGTATCGTAAATGCAACCGAGGCAGATCTGCTAAACGGATTGGGATATACGGCTTCTAGGGAAAACTCCGGAACTGCGTCCGATTCAACTGCCGTGTGGAGACCGTGACTCGCTGACACCGAGAAAGAGCCCTCGTCCGCAAATGCTGAGGCTTTGAGACTGTGATCGATGGCCTGCACACTCCAGTGATAAGTCCCGCCGGCTAGCCCATTCAGACGCCATTGCCGTCCCTGGCCAGCATTGCCGCGGGTTGCAAGCCTTCGGCGCCCGGTTTCCGGATTGGAGGCCGCAAATACGACGTCAGTAAGCCCGGGAGCCGTACCCACGCGGATATTATACGAAAGGCCCGCGCCAGGCGTCTCTTCGTCCGCTGCAGCCTCCCACGAAAGCACGACGCTTCTGCCGGATACCGCGGCACGCAGCCCATTCGGCGGGCCCGGAGGCGTGTTTACGCCCTGTGAATCGTTTCTGTACAACCGAATGAGCGGACGAACGGACCGGCTGCTTCCCGCCATCACCAGATCCAGGTCGTCGTCGCCATCATAGTCTCCCCACTGCACTGATGAGGCCGATAATCCCGGCAAATGAAGCCAGGCCTGAAGGCGCCCCCCCTCGTTCCGGTAAACACGGCCCGAACGGTTATTGGCGACATCCCTGGCTCCCACCACCAGCAGATCAAGGTCTCCGTCGCTGTCTGCGTCACCCCAGGAAACACTACCGTAGAATACCGGCCTGATCTCCGTCTCCAAACGCGTAAAGCCGCCTCCGGAATTGCGATATACCTCCGTCACCGGCACCAGCGGCTGATGCGTGCCCACCTTGGATCCGGAGAGCACCAGATCCGGGTCACCGTCATTGTCAAAGTCGCCCCAGTCCAGCGAGGAAAAGGCGAGTCCTGGTAATTGCACGCCTGAGTCTGCCAGGTCGCCGAAGCCATTGTTGCGATACAGCACCGTTCGAAAACGGCCCGTGTCCTCGGCGCCGGATAGCGTTAGATCCAGATCTCCATCATTGTCATAATCCACCCACTTGGCAACTCCGAATGCGATTTGAGGCAGCGCCACGTCATCGGGCACAAAGGATCCGTTTTCGTTGCGGTAGAGTCGGGTCAAGTGGGTGCCCGCTGCCGCGACGCCCGCCACCAAGAGGTCCTCGTCGCCGTCATTGTCATAGTCGCCCGGTGCCACCATACCGCTGTAGACCCCGGCAATTCCCGATTCCGCTTCGACAAACGCCGTGCCATTGCCCCGGTAGAGCATGGCTGTGCCCTCCAGCGGCTCATCCGTGGTGCCCACTAGCGAGCCTGCCGCCCCCGTTGCCACAAAGTCCAGTACCCCGTCCCCATCAGCATCCAGCCAGGCTACCTGACTCAGCCAAATGCCCCTCGCCAGCGGCCTGACGTCAAATGCCCGCCACAGCGTACCGCTGCCCCTTCTGAATTCACTGCCCGTCCACGCGAGATACGCCGTAGGAACATAGGGCGGATTGTTGCTTGAATTGCCGGTTCCGAGCAAATCCAGGACTCCGTCTCCGTCCAAATCTGCAAACGTAATAGAGCCGTATTCCAGCGCCGGAAGGTCCGGTACCACGAGCGTAAAGGTAAACGGCTGGGCACTTGCCGAAGTGGCCAGCGCTGCAAGCAGCACAGCCGTCTGTAGTGCCGACCGGCAATTTCGCACAGGCCGCATCAAGGGGCGGCCTCCAGCGGAATACTCACTCTCGTCCGATCCCAGGTCATGACCAGCAGCACACTCGATCCTTCAGGCTCGAATCCGATGGTAAAGGCCTCGTGCACCTGGTCCAGCAGCTCGACCGGCGCCTCAGCCCGCAAGGCATCCTGGGCCTGATCGTAGTCCTGCGTGCCGTCCTGGCCGAGGCCGTGGTTGAATATTACAGTCCACTCTTCCGGCCCGGGAATAGTGAATAGCGAATAGGTGCCTGCGGCCAATAGCTGGCCCGCTACGCGAAGCGGGGTTGTTAGCGTAATCTCCGTAGCCTCGTTGGCGGCGGTGCGCCACAGCTCGCCCATGGGCACAAGGCCGCCGAAGATCTCCCTTCCCCGCTTCCGTGGCGAGCCGTAGTGCACCTTTACGTAACCGTCACCGACCCTGGCGCGGGCAAGCTGCAACGGGCTCAGCCGACTTTCCGGCGCATCGACGGCGGCCAGATTCCAGTCGTCCGGGAACAGCGACGCGTCAAGCCCCGGAATAATGCGCAGCGCATTCTTGTAATAGATCTTTCGCAGAACTTCATCCGGCAGATCCAGCCCGTACATGCGCCACCAGGCGTGGCGCTTGCGATAGTACGGGAAGAACTCATCTGCCGTCTCAAAAATGCGGAAGTACGTGTGGTATTCCTCCGGAGCCCACGAGTCCTTGCCCATAAGCACGCGGTCCTGGAACTCAATGAGCCATGCCCGGGCTGTGACCGGCTGGCGGCCCAACTCAGCCACCACGGCTCCGAGCTCCGTATAGACATTCGGGTTTTCGGTCAGCATTGCCCCCAGCCGGCCCAGATCATTGCCCATCCAGCCCAGGTGGGCGTTGAGAAAAACGGTACCGGGATGCTTGCGAAAGACATTCCATTGCTCCAAAATCAGCGCCTCCCAGGTCGGCTCGGGCGGCCGCTTGCGCCCCGGGCGCTCCTTCAATTCGAACCACCGCTCGTTATATCGGTCCTGCTCCAGCCAGAACGGGGCAGGGTCTGCAGTATGAATCAGAACCGGGATGCCCAATTCACCACACTTGGCCCAGATGGGATCCAGGCGCGGATCGTCCGTGGCAACGCGGCTTCCTTCCGCGTCAACCACATACATGCCCAGATTCTTGAAGATCTTGAGTCCCCTGGCACCGCTACCAACATCAGCCTCCAGCTGTGCTGCTGCCGCCTCACCGAATCCGGGCTCGCTAACGCGGCTGAAATCGATGTTGGCAAAATGCACGATCCGGCCGGGCGCAAGCTGGTCGGAGGCTTCGACGCTGCGCCGGAGCTGCTCTCCGCTGCCGCCGCTCAAGTTGACCATGACCGCCATGTTCATGGCATCCATATCGGCCAAAAGCCCGCTGATGCGTTCCTCGGAAGCACCGCCCATGCTTCGCTGATGAGCATGGACATCCACGAATGGGTACTGCGCCCGCACCACGGGATTCTCCTGGACCGACAGCGTTGATACGGGTTCATAATCTTCCCATTGCATCACCTGCCCCGCAGACGAATGGGCGGTCCAAATGCAAAAACTCGCGGCGCAGATTGTAAGAAGTGCTAGTCGCATAGCCGTTATCGACTGGATTAAGGTATCGTAAAGGTCGCTTCCTGGCCGAAGGCAGAGCCCTGGAGGCCATTGTCAATGGCCTGAACGCTCCAGAAATACGTTCCGGGCCCGAGACCGAACAGCTGCCACTCGCGGTTTGCGCCGGCGTTGCCGAAACCGGAAATCAGCCTGCGACCCGTATCGGGGTTGGCGAGCGCCGACATGACATCCGATCCTCCGGGCGTAGTTCCAACCCGGATGTTGTACGTCAAGGCGCGATCCAGCGTCTGCCTGTCACGGCCCTGCGTCCAGGCCAGCGTCACCAGGCCGCCGCCCGAAACTACGGCGGACATGCTGTCCGGAGGCTCGGGTACGGTGTTGGTACGAATGCCCGGAAGGTAGTTGCGCATGGCGGCCAGACGTATGGCGCCAGTCTGGTCTTCCTGCCGGAGCAGAAGCACATCCAGATCATTGTCGCCGTCATAATCGCCCCACGCAGTCGTGCTGAAATAGCCTCCCGCAAACGGCGGCATGGTGTAGCGCTGCCCAGCGTGGGCCGCAAACCGCTTTAGTCCCGCGCTCCGGTATACCTGCACCTGAGGCCGGGAGGCAACACTCTCCGCTCCGGCAAGGAAGAGGTCCAGGAATCCGTCATTATCCCAGTCACCCCAGCTTGCGGTTCCCCGGTACCGGCCGCTGGCCGCCGCGCCCACAAACTGGTCCTCTACCTGGACGTCAACCGCAACCAGGGTGCCTCCCACATTCTCATACATGGCGAAATCGCCCTCAATCAGGAAGGGGTGCAACCTGCCACCTGCGAGCAGCAGATCAAGGTCCCCGTCCGACTCGAAATCGCCCCAGGCCACGGATCCAAACAGCAGTGCCGGGAATCGCATGTCGACCTCCCTAAAGATGCCGCCTCCGTCATTGCGATAAAGTCGCGTGGCAAATTCCTGGGGCTCCAGAATGCCGGTCATCACCAAATCATGGTCCCCGTCGCCGTCGTAGTCTCCCCAATCCACGGCCGCGGCGTGCATGCCCGGCAGCTCTGGGCCCGGGCTGAATCCTCCGCTACCGTCGTTTCGGTACAGTCTGGCCATGGCGCTGCCGTCATCTGCGGTCCCGGCTACCAGGAAATCCTGATCTCCGTCATTGTCATAGTCCGCCCACGCAGCCGCGCCGTCCCGCACACCCGGCAGGGTAACGTATCCCCTGAACAACCTGCCGCCGGATTCACCGAGGTTCATGTACACCTGGGTCAATGCCTCGCCGGAAGGCGTAACACCTGTCGCAAGCAGATCAACATCGCCGTCTCCGTCTGCATCCGAAAGGGCCACGGCGCTTAGCCAAACGGGGAGTTCGCGCTCGACCGGTTCAGATCTGCGATACACCGTTACAAAGGCATCCCGCACCACGCCGGCCGTGTCGATGTCCTGCGTCGCAAAGTCGCCTTCATTGAAGTATATCTCCAGAACCGGTACAGGGCTCTCGAATCTGCCCGTGTTGCCGCTGACAACGAGATCGAAATCCCCATCCATGTCCAGGTCTCCCCAAGCCGTAGATCCGTAAGTTGCTGCCGGTACGGGAGATCCCAGCAGATTATTGACGCGGGCATAGACCTCCTCGAACGCCGGCGGAGGATCAAACTGGAAGGCTAGTGTTTCGGTCACGGCGCCGGCCAAAGACGCTATGCCAGCGAACACGATGAGGGTAGGCCGCATTGCCGTAACGGCGTCGAACGAAGATGACGCGGTGCATACTCGAAACGCGTGCTGCAACCTTGGTGAAAGCGGGAAGGTTTCACCTTGCACCCTGACGCCGATGCGATGTCATCAATCCCACCCGGCCGTGCCTTTGGCTTGCAAGCCCCGTTTGTTCCGTTCGGCGATCAACCCGGGGCCATTGAGGAACTGACGCGCGGCCTGGAGCGGGGAGACCGGCACCAGACGCTACTGGGCGTAACGGGATCCGGCAAGACCTTCACGGTCAGCAATGTCATCCAGTGGGCCGGCAAGCCGACGCTGGTGATGAGCCACAACAAGACGCTGGCGGCGCAGCTGTACGCCGAATTCCGGCAATTCTTTCCGGATAACGCTGTCGAATTCTTCATTTCGTACTACGACTATTACCAGCCGGAAGCATACATCGTCCATACGGATACCTATATCGAAAAGGACATGGGGGTCAATGACCGGATCGACCGCCTCAGGCTTCGGGCCACCAGTGCCCTGGTCTCCGGGCGGCCGGACGTCATTGTGGTAGCCAGCGTTTCGTGCATTTACGGGCTAGGCTCGCCGGAGGAATACCGCTCGCAAATCGTGCAAATAAGGCCGGCTCAGGTTATCTCGCGCAACCGCCTGCTTGGCCAACTGGTGAACATCTATTACAACCGCAGCAGTGAAGACTTCGGACCCGGCACCTTCCGGGTCCGCGGCGACACGGTGGACGTATTTCCTGCGTATCTCGAAGACCGGGCCTACAGGATTTCATTCTGGGGCGATGAGATAGAGGCCATTAGCACGATCCATCCACTTACCGGTCGGACGTACCAGGACGAGGATATCGTTACCATTTACCCGGCCAAGATATTCGTCACACCGGAGGAGCAACTGGAAAGGGCCCTGGAATCGATCGAGGAAGAGCTCCAGTGGCGACTGGCAGCATTGCGAGAGAGCGGCAAGCTGTTGGAGGCTCAGCGGCTGGAGCAGCGCACGCAATTTGATCTGGAAATGCTGCGCGAGCTCGGGTACTGCTCAGGCGTAGAGAATTACAGCCGGCACCTAACCGGCAGAGCCCCCGGGGAACGGCCCTACTGTCTGATGGACTACTTCCCGGATGACTTCCTGTGCATCGTCGACGAGAGTCACGTCACGATCCCGCAGGTACGTGCCATGTACAACGGAGACAGGGCTCGCAAGCTGACACTGGTCGAACATGGATTCCGGCTGCCAAGCGCGCTCGATAACCGGCCAATGACCTTTGATGAATTCGAGGCGCGCCAGAGGCAGGTTATATATGTCAGTGCCACGCCGGGAGATTACGAGCTGGAAAAAAGCGGAGGCGTATTCGTGGAGCAGGTGATAAGGCCCACCGGCATCTGCGATCCAACCGTCGAAGTGCGCCCGAGCAAGCATCAGATCGACGACTTGCTGCACGAGATAAGGGCTGTAGGGGCCAGGAATGAGCGCGTGCTGGTTACTACGCTGACAAAGCGCATGGCGGAAGACCTGACGGACTATCTCGAATCGTTCGACATTCGCGTGCGCTATTTGCACGCGGATATTGACGCGCTTACCCGGGTTGCGTTGCTGCGGGACCTCCGCCTGGGTTCTTTCGACGTGCTGGTTGGAGTAAACCTATTGCGCGAGGGGTTGGATTTGCCAGAGGTGTCCCTGGTGGCAATCGTCGATGCCGACAAGGAAGGCTTTCTTCGCAGTGACAGGTCGTTGATCCAGACGGCGGGGCGCGCGGCCCGCAATGTGAACAGCAAGGTCATTTTGTATGCCGACCAGGTCACAGGCTCGATGCAGCGCATGCTGGACGAAACTCGTCGCCGGCGTACCAAGCAGCTTGCATACAACAGGGAACATGGCATCACTCCCCGCACGGTCACCAAGGATCGCAGCGAAATCCTGAAGGGCACGGTGATTGCAGAGGAAAACGTGCCGGCCCAGGAAAGCAGGGCCAGCCACCTCGAAAAGGAATCCAACCTGAAGGCAGCCGCTGAAATCCGCCTGCTGCGCACCCTGTCCGATGATCAGAAGAGGGACCTCATCGCCGAGATGCGAGTCCAGATGCTGGAGGCCGCAGAGAACCTCGAATTCGAGCGAGCCGCCGAGTTAAGAGACACGATCGTGCGCGCCGAGGCAGAGCTCGCCAACCTAGAGCCGGGGGAACCGCCAACCTAGGTACAAGTAGTGTCGGTCTGTTTTCTGCTTTCGCTCGAGTCATGAAGAAAGGCATCCATCCTGCATACGATATTATTACGGTTCGCCTGGCGGACGGCACGGAGTTTCAGACCCGGTCCACCATGCAGAGAAAGAAAAAATATGTCTCAGAAGTGGACAGCACCAACCATCCATTCTATACCGGTAGGCGACAGTATGTGGACACGGCTGGACGCGTGGAGAAATTCCAGCGCAGATACGCCGGCCGCAAGACCGGGGGCTAACCGGAAACGGCTGACTGCGTAAGGGCTTCGCCGCGCCTTCGTGCCGGCCGTGCTGGAGCCGGTAAATGATAAACGCACTTAGACTGATAACGGCCAAGCGTGACGGCCTTGCGCTGACGCGCGAAGAAATTGTCGGCCTGATAGATTCCTATACGCAGGGCACGATGCCCGATTACCAGATGAGCGCCTTTCTCATGGCGGCTTATCTGCGCGGCATGAACGAAACCGAGACGTCGGCCCTCACGGAGAGCATGCTGAATTCCGGGGTCTTGTTGGACCACAGCCAGATCGAGGGATGCAAGATTGACAAGCACTCCACGGGCGGTGTCGGCGACAAATTGTCCCTGGTCGTAGCCCCGACGGCTGCAGCTTGCGGAGTCTACGTACCCATGATCACGGGCCGTGGCCTCGGGCACACGGGAGGAACGCAGGACAAGCTGAGTGCCATACCGGGATTTCGCACCGATCTCTCGATCTCGGAATTCACAGCGCAGCTTGAAAGGATCGGGGCCGTAATTACGGCGCAGACCGAGGAAATTGCACCGGCAGACCGGAATATGTACGCCCTGCGGGATGTCACGGTTACCGTCGATTTCATCCCCTTCATCGCCGCCTCCATTATGAGCAAGAAGCTCGCAGAGGGACTGGACGGACTGGTGCTCGACGTAAAGGCCGGAAGCGGCGCTTTCATGAGCACGGAAAAGGAAGCCCGCGACCTGGCCAACATGCTCGTTGGAATCGGTGAACGGTTTGGTACCACGACCGTGGCCTGGATGACCAGGATGGACGTGCCGCTCGGCCGCGCTGTTGGCAACTGGATAGAGGTCGCCGAGAGCGTCCGGTGCCTCCGGGGAGAAGGCGAACCTGACGTAATGGAAGTCAGCATGGCGCTTGCCGCCGAAATGATCCACCTTGCCGGTTGTGCGGCCTCGTTTAAAGGCGGGCTGAGAATAGCGACCGAGGCTGTTGCCTCAGGCCGGGCATTCGAAAAGTTTGTGCAGATTGTCGAAGCACAGGGCGGAGATACATCCGTGATTGTAGCTCCCGGGTCCTATGGCAGCTACGAGCCCCAGGCTGAGGTGCGGGCCGCAGAGGATGCGTGCGGCTACGTGGAAGGCATTGACGCCCTCATGATCGGCGTTACGGCCAACCAGATGGGCGTCGGTCGGGGTGTCAAGGAAGAGGACGTGGATCCCCATGCGGGTATCGTCCTTCACGCAAAGCCCGGAGAATTCGTAGAGGAAGGCGGCCTGCTGGCCAGCCTGTACACGCGCAAACTGCGACAGGTCCCGCATTTTGTAGCCGCAGTTCGCTCGGCCTTCCACTTCTGCGAAGAAAGGCCTGCGGCAGCACCGCTGCTAATGGACCGGCTCTCTCGCGACGGATGGAGGTCCCGTGTCGCGCGTACGGCAAGCGCATCTTTCGCTGGCGATTAAGCGTTGGAATTTGCCTACATTGAAGAACAGGACGTACGTAACCACGCAGACCCATGTCAATCTGGTCACGCTTCAAGCGACTCATGCGCTCCATCTTCGGGGGAGCGATATCCGCGATGGAAAATCCGCGGCTCATTCTCGAGCAGAACATGCGGGAGCTGAATGACCAGATTCCGAAGATGAATGAGAACATAGCCACTGTGAAGGCAAACGTGATTCTGTTGCAAAAGGAGCAGCGCCGATGCCGAGCAGAGGTCGAAGGCCTGACGTCCAAGGTCAAGGCCGCCTTGCAGGGTGAGCGCGAAGATCTGGCCAAGCAACACGCCATTCGGCTTCAGTCGGCACGGGACGAGTTGTCCAAATCGACGGAACAGCTACAATATGCGGAAGCTGCTTACGAAAAGGCGCAGCAGGTCAAGAAGGCCTTCATGAGAGAGCGGAAGCGTAAGATAGACCAGGCCCAGGCCGCACTCCGGGCGCACGAGCGTGCGCAATGGCAGGCTGAGGTTGCTGATACGCTGGAGCAATTCGAGGTCGGCGGCATCGACCAGACACATGATGAAATGATCCGGCGCATTGACCAGGAAACCGCCCGCGGCGAGGCACGAATGGAACTGGCACTCGATTCCGTGGATGTCCAGGCGCTCCGTCTAGAAGAGGATGCCGAATCTTACCAGGCCGACGAATTGCTAAAGCAATTCAAACTCGAAATGGGCCTGCAGAATGAGGCTCCTTCCGCCGAAGCAGGTGAACCGGAAGCCGAGGAGGAAATCCCGGCCAAGACGATTGGAAGAGAGCGAACGCAATCCTAGCGAACGGCGGGGCAGTCGCCGTCACGCACCCCTTCTGCTGCCACCGCTTGCGCCATGAGTGATCGGGGGATCAACTACACCAGGGAAGCCTTTATGCATCCCTGGAATCTGACGTTTCTTATCGGGGCTTTGGCCTGTGCATTCGGTCTCAGCTTTCTGCCTGCCCCGGTCGGCTCCACAGCATTTAACTCCATACTGCTCTTCACGATGGCGCTGGAGCTTCTGGCTCTCGGCTACGTGCCGCGCCAAGAGCGATTCAGACGGCTGATACGGTCGCAGAAGGCAGCTCAGAAGGCCAAGCCGCCGTCGCAGAAGGAACAGTACAATTCGCTGAGCCGGCACAATCAGCGGCGGTACTTTCGATTGCGGGACCTGGAAAAGAAGATAGACGCAAACTATAACAAGTTGAGCTATGCCTCCCAGGGTCTGCTGGAGAGCCACAAGCAGAAGATCGACGGACTCCTGGATTCATGCTTGTCGCTGCTTTGCCAGAAGGAACGGTATGATCAGTACAGCCTGCGCACGGGCGAAGAGGAGTTGCTGCAGGCGATAGAGGACCTGCGAAAGGACATGGAGGACGATTCCGAACGCGTTCGGGCCATCAAGGCGCGGCGCCTGAGAATCATCGAGCAAAGGCTGGATCGATTCCGGAAGAGTCTCGAGAGCATGGAGATCATTGAAGCCCAGGTTGCCACAATAGAAGATGTGATCAAGTACATACACGAACAGTCACTGACGCTTCGCAATCCTGACGAGATTACCTACCAGTTGAACCTGCTCCTCAATGAGGTAGAGGAGACGGAGGCTTCCGTGGGTGAAATGGAGAGCATTTTCGGCACCGCGGACAGCCTGTTGGCGAACATCGAGGACGAATTGCTGTCCGGAAGCCCCGACCGTACACGCCGTCGGGTACACGGCCGCTAGGCTGCAGTTTCGCCCGGGGGACCGATTCGCATGGCGCTCGCCGTCATCATTCTTGCTTTAATCTTCAGCGCCTTCTTTTCCGCGTCGGAGATCGCCTTCGTTGCCGCCAATCGGCTGAGAGTCGAGGTAAAGGCCAGACAGCGTGGCCGGGTGGGTCGCTACATCCTGCAGGTTTTCGGGGAGCCTGCGACGTTTCTCACTACGACCCTGGTCGGTAACAACATTGCACTTGTGGTCTATTCCACACTCATGGCGGTGTATCTGCATGCACCGCTTGAGTATCTATTGCAGACACGGCTTGCCATTCCTTCCGGTGCACTTGAACTTGCCATCCTCGTCTTGCAGTCCGTCATCGCAGCCGCCATCGTGCTATTCGCCGGCGAGATCCTTCCCAAGACCATCACGCGCGATTTGGCGGACCGCGTGGTCTTCGTGCTCGCCTTGCCTCTTGCCATCCTGCAGAGGCTGCTAATGCCACTGGTTGACGTGGCCGGCAAGACCTCGCAGTTTCTGGTACGCCTTCTGCGGGCTGATGCCGAGCCGTTCTCTCACTTTCCGCGCAGAGCCTTCGAACTGGTTATCGAGGAGGGAATGCAGAGCGGCTCCCTAGAGCTCGACGACGACGAGACCGAGCTGCTCACCAATGTGTTCGACCTGCACGCCAAGCGCGTAAAGGAGTCCATGACACCGCGAACGGAAATCGTGGCGGTCGACGAGCAGACCGGTGTGGAGCAATTCCGACGACTTTGCATCCAGAGTGGTTATTCCAAGGTGCCGGTCTACCGCCGCAATATCGACAGCATCGTTGGCATCGCCTTCGCTCATGATCTTTTCAGAGAGCCTTCCTCTCTGACCGAAATGATGCGATCTGTCAAGTTTGTACCTGAGTCCAAGCCGGCAAAGGATCTGTTCAAGGAGTTTCGCGAGACCAATTCGTCCATCGTTATAGTCATCGACGAATACGGTGGAACCGCCGGACTCATTACCCGGGAGGATCTGCTGGAGGAGCTCTTCGGGGACATCCAGGACGAGTTCGACTCCGAGGATATCGTGATGCGCCGGATCGACGCAAATACTGTCCGGGCCAGCGGGCGAGCCGAAATAGACAGCATCAACGAACAGTATGACCTTCGACTCCCCACCGGCGACTATGAAACCGTAGCCGGGCTGGTCCTGGAGCGATTGGGGACCATCCCCAAGCCGCAGGACGAGTTTGAATTCGATGGCTACCGGTTCGTGGTATTGCAGTCTACGGCCAATCGCGTGGGCGCCGTGCGTATAACGCGGCTATCCGCGACTCCTTAGCTGGCGCCTGAAGGCGCGTACAAGACGCACATGGGTATCCAGCGTGCGCACGCCGGCCATCCCTTCGAGCCGCTCGGACGGAGCATCCGGCAATCCGGGAGGACTGATGCGCCCCATCCACAGCTCCATCTTGTCCCGCAGCAACTCCCGTCCGGGAAGTTCGCCTGCAGGAAGATGGGCGGCATAGAACGCCTGGCGGCGTTCAAGGCGCGACCTGAAAGGGCTGCTTTCCCGCAAGAGTGCATGGTCGCCCGTAACCAGGGCGGCGGCACCCAGGAGGTAATCGTGATACAGCGAGGGGACGCTTCTAAGTACTTCCGAACTACGCGCTTCAGCCAGAGAAACGCCGGCATCCAGGGCGCATAGCGTAGCCTGAACGGCGAGACACAGTGTTTCCTCGGCCGCGAGAGCCGTATCCAGCCCGGGTATGCGCGCCTGAGCAGCCTGCACAAGCTGCTGCGTCACAGCCACGATTCCAAGGGCCGCAAAGACCGCAAGCTGGTCCGCCTGGGTTTGCTTAGCAGCCATGGGACAGCCTTACAGATCGGAGGGTGCCTCTTCACCACCACCGATCGAGGAGCGCATCTGCGTATCCGCCTGGATATTGCGGATGTTGTAATAGTCCATGACACCGAGCTGGCCGTTCCGAAACGCTTCGGCGATCGCCGTCGGCACCAGCGCTTCGGCTTCGACGACGCGCGCGCGCTGCTCCTGGACCGCCGCCACCATCTCCTGCTCCCGTGCAACCGCCGCGGCTCTTCTTTCCTCAGCCTTCGCTCGGGCCACCTGCAAGTCGGCCTCCGCCTGGTCGGTCTGCAGCTTGGCACCGATGTTTTCGCCGACATCCACGTCGGCGATATCGATGGAGAGGATCTCAAAAGCCGTCCCGGAATCCAGACCTTTCGACAGCACTGTCTTGGAAATGATATCGGGGTTCTCCAGCACGACCGCGTGGGAAGCTGAAGAGCCGATGGTCGACACGATTCCTTCCCCTACGCGCGCAATGATGGTCTCCTCTCCTGCTCCACCAACCAGGCGTTCAATGTTGGCCCGCACCGTGACCCTGGCAATGGCCCGCAGCTGGATACCATCCTTGGCTATGGCAGAAATGGGCGGTGTTTCGATGACTTTCGGATTGACGGAGACCTGGACAGCCTCGAATACGTCGCGGCCAGCGAGATCGATTGCCGTTGCACGCTCAAATGGCAGGTCAATATCGGCCTTGTCCGCAGAAATCAGGGCATTTACCACCTGCTGCACGTTCCCGCCAGCCAGAAAATGTGCTTCCAGCTCCGGTGTATGAACGGCAATGCCCGCCTTGTGAGCCGTGATGAGGGGCTTCACAATGCGGTCAGGCGGAACTCTGCGCAGCCGCATGCCCACAAGGTCCCGGAAGAGCTTCAGCCTCACCCCCGAGAAAATGGCGGTAATCCACAGGCGGACCGGAATGAAGTACAACAGCATGAGGAGGCCCAGCACCACCAGGATGATGAACAGGGCACTGCCCAGACTCAGGAGATTGTCCACGGCAAGTAGGGATTAAGTGGTTCTTGAGGCAAGACGGTACGTGCCGGACCTGCCACCGGTTTTCGAAAGCAGTCGTATGTCGCTGACGCGAATGGCCTTGCTAACCGATTTGCACATGTCATAGATCGTGAGCGCCGCGACGGATACCGCCACCAGCGCTTCCATTTCCACGCCCGTTGTTCCCACCGCAGTGGCTGTTGCCCGAACGTCGACCGCGAAGCCGCTCTCGTCAAGGGCAAAATCGACATCAACTGCGGAAATGAATACGTTGTGACAAAGCGGTATCAGGGCACCTGTCTGCTTGGCGGCCGAAATCCCGGCCACCTGCGCCACAGAGAGCACGTCACCCTTCGATATGGATCCGCCCACGAGCGCCCGATATGCCGGCTCGCCCAGGATGACGCGACCGGCAGCCACGGCTGTGCGCTCCGTCCGTGCCTTAGCAGACACGTCTACCATTTGCACTCCGCCCGCCGGCTTTACGTGGGTCAGCATCACACCAGTCTGTGTGGACGCTGCAACGCATGGAAACGGGGCGGGTTGCCGCAGCTTACATGCAATGCCCACGCCGCTCCCGCATCCTCACCCTTTCCCTGACACGAGGCCGCGCAGCGCCAGCCCGAGCCCTTCCAGCGCCTCCAGATTGTGTACAGGCAGGAAATCCGTAACGTGCGGTAATGCCGCACGCATCCCGCGAGTAAGCGGCTGGTAGGCCTCGTAGCCGAGAAGCGGATTGAGCCACATCAGGCGATGGCAGCTGCGCCGCAGCCTTGCCATTTCATCCGCCAGCAGGCGCTGATCTCCGCGATCTATTCCGTCAGAAATCAGGACAACCACGCCGCTGCTGCGCAGCACGCGCCTCAGCCAGCGAAAGTTGAATTCCTTGAGGCATTCCCCGATCCGTGTGCCGCCGCCCCAGTCATCGACCGCCTTCGCGGCGACCTGCAGGGCCTCGTCAACATTTCGCACGCGGAGAAAGCGCGTAACGCGCGTCAACCGGGTACCGAACACGAAGCTCTCCACGCGCTGAAAACCGCTCGTCACGACATGCATGAAATGCAGTAGCATGCGGCTGTAGCGCTCCATGGATCCGCTTATGTCACACAACACGACGATGGGCCTCATACGCCTGATGGGGCCGCGCCTGCCGAGCTCAAGGATTTCTGCTCCCCTGCCCAGGTTTCGACGGAGTGTTGACGGCAGGTGGAATCGACGCCCTTCCGGGCCGGTCTTCAGCCTGCGTACCGGCATCATGTCCGCCCTCCAGCGCAGCCGGCGCAAGAGGGCTACAGCCTCCTCCAGCTCGCGTGGCGTAAAGGCAGCAAAGTCCTTCTTGCGAAGCGCTTCCACCGCGCTGTACGTCAGCGTGGCATCCGGCCGCAGCTGGCGGGACCGTTTTCTGTGTTCCGCATCGGTGCTGCTGCCCAGCGTATCGAGGACTCTTGACAGCTGCTTGGGGGTCGGAGCGGGCTGCGCCGGCCGCAGGCCGGGCAGCGCGATGCCGCCGGACTGTGCGCGCCAGAATGCATCGAAGGCCAAGTCGAAAATATCCCGGTCCTCGCTCCGGCTCACAAACGTGCAGGAGAATGCCTGCCGCACATCCTCCTTTCTCCGCAGCCCCAGGATGTCAATGGCGGTGGCTGCATCAGCAATCTGCTGCGATCCGACCAGCAGGCCAAGTCTGCGAAGTGCAGAGGCAAATGACACAATGTGAGCGGCGAGGTGCCCACCCACTTCCTGCACTGGCCCAAATGGATCGTGGATCGTCACGGAGACACCGGGCGCGAGACTGCCGGCTCATTTCCACTCAGGCACCTAGCGCGCCGTACAGCTGATTGCTGCAGACATGTGAAACCTCTTTTTCTCATACGTACCTTATGCTCCAACGGTGCCAATGATGGCTCCTGCGCAGTAAATTGCGTGCCTGTTTGAGGCCGTTCCGTGCGCTCGTTCACGTTCACTGCACCGCTCACATATCGTATCGTCAAGACATGACCGACAGCAAGACCTATCCCAGCATTCCCGATCTGATTGATGCCGGACTGTCCAAGTCCAGCGATTTTATCGTCAGCGTAAAGCGAGGCGGTGAATGGCTGGAAACGGAAGCCGATACCTTCCGCGAGCAGATCCGGGAGTTTGCAGCAGGACTCCATGAATTGGGTATCCGGCACGGGGACCGCATCGCGCTTCACGCGGAAAACAGCACGGAGTGGCTGATTGTGGATCAGGCGGTACTCCGCCTCGGAGCCGTGTCCGTTCCCATTTACACGACGCAACCTCCTGACCAGGTGGCCTATATCCTGGATAACGCCGGGGCCCGCATTTACGTGGTTTCCACGGAGGAACTCTATGCAGGTGTCCAGGCCCACGTAGAAAGCGCGGAGGAACTGGTGGCTACGATCGGCATACGCGGGGCCTTTTCTTCCGGGATGAAGACCTATGAAGAGACGCTGGCTCTCGGCAGGACGCGGCTTTCATCCGACCCCGACTTGGTGGAAACTGCCACGAGAGCCGTCAGGCCGGAAAACCTGGCGACGCTTTCCTATACGTCCGGCACGACCGGTGTGCCCAAGGGCGTCATGCTTTCCCATGCCAATATCGCCTCCAACATCCTTGCCACCGCTGACCGCCTGCCCTTCGATCCACCCGGACGAATGCTGTCCTACTTGCCGCTGTCCCATTCCCTGGAGAGGATGGCCACATTCATGTACATGTACCTTGGCTGCTCGGTCTATTTCGTGGAAGACCACCTCGAAATCGCCGAGGACGTTAAGACCGTGCGACCGCTACACATGACCTCTGTGCCCCGGCTGCTGGAGAAGATCCATGCGGCCATCATGAATCGCGCCGAATCCACGGAAGGCGTGGCGGGCGCACTTATGCGCTGGGCCATGGCGCTCGCCAATCAGTACGACGTGATGAAAAGACACCCGGGCCTGCAACACAGACTGGCCGACCGTCTCGTTTATGCCAAGCTCCGGACAAAGGTCTTCGGCGGCAATCTGGAGGCCATCACTACCGGTGGCGCAGCCCTGTCCCCCAACACGATGAGCTTCTTCAACGCCATAGGCATATACTGCGGCCAGGGCTACGGGCTTACGGAAACGTCACCGGTAATTTCATTGAGCAAGCGTGGCGATCTGCGCCCGGGATCCGTCGGGTCTGTAGTGGAAGACGTGGAAGTCCGCATCGCTGAGGACGGCGAAATACTCGCGCGCGGACCAAACATCATGCAGGGCTACTATCAGATGCCGGAGCAGACTGCGGAGGCAATTGGCGATGACGGGTGGTTCCACACGGGCGACATCGGCCACATCAAGGATGGGCACGTGTACATAACCGACCGGAAGAAGCAGCTCTTCAAGCTCTCCACCGGCAAGTACATTGCTCCCACTCCCATCGAGATTGCGCTTTGCGACAGCCCTGTCATTGAGCAGGCCGTGGTAATCGGCAGCGATCGCAAGTTCTGTGGTGCGCTGATTGTCCCCGATGCCAGTGCCCTGGAGCAGCAACTGGGCGACGCCGCCTCTGACCAGGAGGCCGTAAGCGGTCTGGTGGACGGCATCGTAAAGGAGGTAAATGCACAGCTCCCACCCTGGGAGCAGGTAAAGAAGTTTCGGGTTTTGGGTACGCCCTTTTCCATCGAAACGGGCGAGCTTACGCCCACTATGAAGGTCAAGCGGCGCGTAGTTCGCGAGAAATACGCGCGCGAGATCGACTCGCTGTACGAATAGCATCGCACGCCGCGTGCGGACCGGAGAAATGCGACTGGATCCTGGCGCTAGGCATCGATCACAATCCGCGTCCCGGCTAAGATTTGCGGCTCGGGCCGGTGATTTTCGCGACTATCCAACACGCGGCACCGCAGCTTGGCCCGCTAGTTCGAGCTAGTGGTGCCTACCTGTTTTCAACCACTCCCCACATTGGCTTGCCTGCAGGCAACCCGCGACAGTTTTTCCAAGCATATCCATCGGAACAATGGTACATACAGTAAGCCTGCAGCAGCACGGGATCGAGGTCACCGATGTCCGGCGCAACGTAGAACCTGCCGTGCTATACGAGGATGCCATCCGAAATGATGTCGGTTCTGCCATTGCGCGCTCCGGTGCGCTCGTCATCTACTCGGGCAAGAAGACGGGACGCAGCCCAACCGACAAGCGCATTGTAAAGGACCCGGCCAGCGAAAAAGAAATTTGGTGGGGATCGATAAATCTTCCCATCGATGAGCATACGTTCCACATAAACCGCGAGCGGGCCCAGGACTATCTGAACACGCGCCCGCGGCTTTATGTGGTTGACGCGTACGCGGGCTGGGATCCGCGCTACCGCCTGAAGGTCCGCATCATTTGCGAGCGGGCCTACCATGCGCTGTTCATGCGCAACATGCTCATTCGGCCCACGGAGGAAGAGCTGGTGCAATTCGGAGATCCCGACTTCGTGGTATTCAACGCAGGACCGTTTCCTGCCAACAAACACACGACTTACATGTCAAGCAAGACCAGTATCGACATTTCCCTGGAGTACCGGGAGATGGTGATACTCGGGACCGAGTATGCGGGAGAAATGAAGAAGGGCATCTTTACGGTCATGCACTACATGATGCCAAAGCGCGGAGTGCTGTCCATGCACTGCTCTGCCAATGAAGGGCCGGCCGGGGACGTGTCGCTGTTTTTCGGGCTGTCGGGAACCGGCAAGACGACGCTCTCCGCCGATCCTGGACGCCAGCTTATCGGCGACGACGAACACTGTTGGAGCGAGGATGGCATCTTCAACATCGAGGGCGGCTGCTACGCCAAGGCCATCGACCTGTCGGCGGAACACGAACCCGAAATCTATCAGGCCATCCGCTTCGGTGCCGTCCTCGAAAACGTCAGGTTCGACGCTTACACGCACCAGGTTGACTATGGTGATACCACCATCACGGAAAATACGAGGGCCTGCTATCCAATAGAGCACATGACCCATGCCAAGGTGCCGTGTGTTGGCAGGCATCCAGGTAACATTGTCTTCCTTGCCTTCGATGCATTTGGAGTCATGCCTCCCGTAGCGAGTCTGACGCCCGAACAGGCCATGTACCACTTTATCAGCGGATACACGGCTAAGGTCGCAGGCACCGAGATGGGCGTAACCGAGCCCCGGGCTACGTTCTCCGCATGCTTCGGCGCCGCCTTCCTGGTGTGGCATCCGGCCGTATATGCCAAGCTCCTGGCAGAGAAGATGCAGCAGCACGGGGCCAGGACCTGGCTCGTCAATACTGGACTATTGGCCACCGGCAAGCGCGTGCACCTTCGCCACACACGAGCCATCATTGATGCCATTCACGACGGTTCGCTCGCGGCTGTTGAGACCCGGGAAGATCCCGTATTCGGCTTTGCCGTCCCGTTGAGCTGTCCGGGAGTGCCGAACGAGATCCTCGATCCTCGCGAGAACTGGCAGGGCCCCACTACCTATGCCGAGGCCAGCCGCAAGCTCGCCCGACTGTTCGCGGAGAATTTCGAATCGTACGCCAAGGACAGCCCGCCGGAGATCAGGGCCGCCGGCCCCAAGATGGCATATTCCTAAGCCGGGCCGTCAGCGCGTGTCCACAGCGGCAAGAAAACTGCGGGTTCCCTCGCCTCTTACCTTGCCGATGTCGTCGTGGTATTTGAGCAGGATGCCCAGCGTGTCGTCGATCGTCTCGCCGTCCAGCCTCGTGCAGGATAGTTCTACAAGCGCCTGGCACCAGTCCAGGGTCTCGGCTACACCAGGAAGTTTGTACAGATCCGCCCCGCGCAGCTCCTGGACAAACGCGACCACCTGTGATGCAAGTGCCTTGTCTACGCCGGGGACCCGGCTTCTGAGTATTTGCAGCTCCTTGGCTTGGTCCGGGAAGTCGATCCAGTAGTACAGGCACCGGCGCTTCAGGGCGTCGTGGATTTCCCGCGTGCGGTTGGAGGTTATGACGATGGCCGGCGGAACCCGGGCCTTGATAGTCCCGATTTCGGGTATCGTGACCTGGAATTCCGAGAGCAATTCCAGCAAGTAGGCCTCAAATTCCTCGTCCGCGCGATCCAGTTCGTCTATAAGCAAAAGAGGCGGCACGGTGCCATCAAAGTCAATAGCGTTAAGCAGCGGCCTTCGGATCATGAATTCGCGGCTGAATATCTCCCGCGTCGCCTCGCGCTTGTCTACTGCTCCGGATGCCTCGAGCAAACGGATTTCCAGCATTTGCCGGGCATAGTTCCAGTCATATACCGCAGAGCTGATATCCAGCCCCTCATAGCACTGCAAGCGAATCAGCGGTGCCTGTAGTACCCTGGACAGGGCTTCTGCTACGGCGGTCTTTCCTACCCCGGCTTCTCCTTCCAGAAATACCGGGCGTCCCATCCTTAGAGCAAGGTGGAGCGTCGTCGCCAGTCCCCGCTCGGCGATGTATGACTCGGCCAGCAACGCCTGCTGCACTTCCGCGATGGAAGAGAACCTTCGCATCTCATCGCTGCTACTCACAACCGGAGGCACCCCCGCAATAACATTTGCGAGGCCGTGCGGCGCACAGGCCGAGGTCTTGCACTCCCTGCGCTAGGTCGAAGCTTGAGCCGCCGCCGCCGCTATCGCGCGCCGGGCCATTACCGAGCAAAGGTGTGCGCGGTATTCACTGCTGCCTCCCAGGTCGGTCAACATGCTGTCCGCGCTGGAGAATCCATCCGATGCAGCGGCAATGGAAGCCGCCTCCAGGCGCGTTCCGCGGAGCCTTGCCTCCACATCTTGTGCCCGATGCGGTTGTGCGGTGGCACCGGTAACGCCAATGCGAGCATCGGAGCAGACGCCCTGGCCGTCCAGCGCCACCCAGGCAGCGATTCCGACCACGGCATACTTGGACGCCGGGTTTGCAAACTTAGAGTACGAGGCACCTTCACCCGGGCCCATTACAGGGAAGGCAACCTCGGTAATCAATTCTCCGGGAGCAAGCGCCGTTTCGAACAGACCCCTGAAGAAGTCCGTTGCTCCAATGCTGCGCGTTCCCGAAGGGCCGCGGGCCGTAATCGTGGCATCGAGCGCCAGGACGATGGCCGGGTAATCGGCCGCCGGATCGGCGTGGGCCAAACTGCCGCCAATAGTGCCGAGATTGCGAACCTGCGGATCCCCGATTCCCGCAGCCACGGCGGCAAGGACGCGGCAATGGGTCCTGACGTCTCCCGAAGTCTCAACGCTCCGGTGCGTTGTAAGCGCTCCCACAACCAGGGAGGAACCCGACACGCGTATGCCCCGCAATTCGTCCAGGCGCGAGATATCCACGAGCAAAGACGGATCATTGAGCCGCAGTTTCATGGCGGGAATAAGACTGTGGCCACCTGCGAGGACCACGGCATCGGCGCTGCCAGCCAACCGGGCCAAAGCATCATCTAAGGAACTGGCGCGAACGTATTGGAAGGCGCTGGGAATCATTTGACGTCGGTGTTCAGTGGTTAAACGGGCTAACAGGTCTATCAGCTGCCTGCACTCTGAATGGCGCGCCAGACGCGCTCGGGAGTCAGCGGCATGGCGATATCACGCACTCCAATAGCATCGCAGACCGCATTGACGATACAGGGCGTGGCGGCAATGGTCCCCGTTTCGCCAGCACCCTTGGCCCCGAGAGGATTGTGAGGACAAGGCGTCACCGTGCGGTCTACTTCAAACATCGGCAAGTCTGCCGCGCGCGGCAAGGTATAGTCCATGAAACTGCCGCTAACGAGCTGACCGTCCTCATCGTAAACCGCATCTTCCATCAACGCCTGGCCAATGCCATGGGCAATGCCCCCGTGAACCTGGCCGTCGACGATCATGGGGTTTATCACTTCTCCTACATCATCGACAGCCACATAGCGGAGAATCTCCACTTCGCCCGTGTCCGGATCCACTTCCACAACGGAAATATGGGCGCCAAACGGGAAGGTGAAATTCTTGGGATCGTAAAAGGCGTTGAACTCGAGACCGGGCTCCAGCTCCTCGATCGGATAGTCGTGCGGCACATAGGCCGTCAGGGCAATGTCTGCAAATCCGACGGACCGGTCCGTTCCCGCCACGGTGAACTGCCCGCCACTGTATTCCAGGTCCTCTTCGGCTGCCTCAAGCTTGTGGGCTGCGATCTTTCGGGCCTTGTCCAGCACCTTCTCAAGGGCTCTGTAGACGGCACTGCCACCTACGGCCAGGCTGCGCGAGCCGTATGTCCCCATTCCGAACGGAATCTGCGACGTGTCGCCGTGGACAAGCTCCACGTCCTCCATCGGGATCTGGAGATGGTGCGCCACCAGTTGTGCAAAGGTGGTCTCATGACCCTGACCATGGGAGTGCACGCCCGTATAGACTTGTACCTTGCCGGTCGGGTGCACGCGAATCATCCCGCTGTCATAGAGTCCGGCCCGCGCGCCAATGGCTCCCGCCACAGCCGACGGAGCGATACCACAGGCCTCGATGTACGTGGAAAAACCGATACCCACAAGGCGCCCTTCTGCACGGGCATTCTTCTGCATCTCGCGAACGTCCTCGTATCCCACCATCTGCAATGCCTTGTCAAGTGCCGCTTCATAGTCGCCGCTGTCATATTGAAGCACGACGGGCGTGGTGTACGGGAACTGGTCAGGCTGCACAAAATTGGCCCTGCGCAGGTCCGCCGGATCCCGGCCCAGCTCACCGGCCGCTATGTCGAGCATGCGCTCGAGAAGATAGGTTGCCTCCGGCCTGCCAGCGCCCCGAAGCGCGTCTACCGGAACCGTGTTGGTAAGTACGCCCTTTGTGTGTACGTAGATGGCCGGGGTAGTATACTGCCCCGCGAGTAGCGTCCCGTACAACCACGTAGGAATACCTCCTGCGAAAGTGGACAGATAGGCCCCCATGTTGGCCGTCGTATCCACGATAAGCCCGGTAATCTTGCCATCGGCGTCGAAGCCCATACGGGCCTTCGTAACGTGGTCCCGTCCCTGCGCATCCGTCACAAAGCTCTCGCTCCGCTCGGCGGTCCACTTCACCGGCCGGCTCGTCTTGCGCGCCGCCCAGGCGCAGAGCACTTCCTCCGGATAGTGGAATATCTTGCTGCCAAAGCCTCCTCCGACATCCGGGGAAATCACACGCACCTTATGTTCAGGGAGCCCTGTGACAAACGCGCACAGCAACAGTCGTATAAGGTGTGGATTCTGGGAACTGGTATACAGTGTCAGCTCGTCTGTGGCCGCATTGTGATGACCAATAGCCGAACGGGGCTCAATAGCATTGGGGATGAGCCTCTGGTTTACAAGCTCGTACGACGTAACGTGATGAGCGGCATCCAGCGCCGCCGTCGCCGCCCCCTTGTCGCCCAGCTCCCACGCAAAGGACAGATTCCCGGGAGCGTCCTCGTGCACCAGCGTGGCGCCGTCTGCCAAGGCCTCCTCCATGCCAACGACGGCAGGCAGCGGTTCGTAGTCCACCTCGAGATGCTCCGCCGCATCCTGCGCCGCCTGCCGCGTCTCGGCTATGATGACGGCAACTCCGTCACCGACATGCCGCACCTTGTCGACGGCCAGGGTGTGGTGAGGCGGCTCCTTCATGTCCGGGCCAATCTGCCAACCGGTAGGGATCGGATTGATGCCGTCGTCCACAATGTCCTGCCCGACAAACACGGCCACCACGCCGGGCTGGCTGCGCGCGGTCTCCACGTTGATGGTCTTGATGCGCGCATGCGCATACGGGCTTCTCACTATCCAGGCATGAGTCATGCCCGGAAGCACGATGTCATCCGTGTAGGTACCACGCCCGGTTATGAACCTGTAGTCTTCAACGCGCTTTACGGACTTCCCGATATAGTCTGACATTTTTCCGTACGTGAGGATGGATGTGGATCCCGGCGCAATTCCCGAAGAGCGGAGTTAGGTCGCGGCCGCGGCACGCTGGATCGCACGAACAATGTTGTGATAGCCTGTGCACCGGCAGTAATTGCCTTCCAGGGCATGCCGGATTTCTCCTTCGCTTGGCGACGGCTCGCGCTCCAGAAGATCCGCTGCGGCCATGATCATTCCAGGCGTGCAGAATCCGCACTGCAGGGCGTGCTCCTCCCGAAAAGCTGCCTGAAGCGGATGCAGTTCACCATTCTCCATCCCCTCGATCGTGGTTATTTCGCAGCCGTCAGCCTGCACAGCGAATACCGTGCATGACTTGACGCACGCACCGTCCATGTGGACGTTGCACGCGCCACACTGGCTGGTGTCGCACCCAACGTGTGTACCTGTCAGTCCCAGAGTTTCACGCAGAAAATCCACCAGCAAGGTACGGGGCTCTACCTCGGCCTCGTGGGCTGTACCGTTGACGGTCACCTGAATCCTTTGGGTCATACTTCGCCTCCAGAGAGTTTAACGTGGCGACTTGGGGGGAACGGGCCTCCTGTTTCCTGACTGTAAATAGGGCATACTCGGGATATTTTCAATATGCTTCACCGTATCCAGACCTCGCTGGACCGATTTGCTGCCCGTGGCAAGAACCGGTGCTGCGTCATACCGATACTGCTTGCGCCATGACCGACATGCAAAGGATGCTTCAGGCATCCGCACGGTTCAGGAAAAGCGGTGACGCGTATTCGGTTGCCACGGTGGTTCGCGTGGGTGGCTCGACATACCGCAGGCCCGGCGCACGCATGCTTGTAGGTCCGGCCACAAGCCACATGGGCATGATCAGTGGCGGCTGTCTGGAGGCAGAAGTGGCTATTCGGGCCGGCAAGATCCTCGAGCGCGGCCACGTGGAAGTTGCCTCCTTCGACATGATGGACGACGATGAGATATCGGGATTCGGTACGGGATGCAACGGAACCGTTGACGTACTCATAGAGCCCTTTCCTGGCCGGCAACGGATCGACCCCCTGGAAATAGCCGGACGGTGCCACGAAAACCGCCGGCGGTGTGTGGTGGTGCACATAATTGGCGGAGACCATGCACTGCTTGGTCACAGGCTGGTGTGCTGGGAAGACGGCCAGGTCGAAGGCGACGCTGACGCTGTGCCTGTCACAAGTGACGAGGCCTTGCGCGTGCTGGAGTACGGCAGACATGTTATTCAGCAGTCGGGATCCCTTGAGCTGCTGTTTGAGGTAATCCTGCCGACTGTCCGCGTACTGCTCTTGGGCACCGGCCACGACGTAGCTCCTGTGGCCCGTGCGGCCGAAGCCCTGGGCTGGGATGTGATAGTAATTGGCCCCAAGCCCGTTGCCGACCCCGCCCAAGCCTTTCCAGGCGCCAGCGCATACGCCTTTGTAATGCACCCCGATCAGCTGTTGCAGCATGTAAGTCCGGACGCGCGCTGCGCAGCCGTCGTAATGAATCACAATTATAAGCGCGACAAGGCGTTGACGCAGGCGCTGCTGACGAGCGATGTGCCCTATATCGGGCTCCTTGGTCCCCGCGACAGGGCTGCCAGGCTGGTGGATGAGCTTAGATCCTGCGAGGGCGCCCTGCCTGCCGTGCAGGAACGACGTCTGTTTGGACCGGTTGGGCTTGACATCGGTGCCGAGACACCGGAGGAAATCGCGCATGCCATCGTAGCAGAAATCCAGGCTGTCATACACGATCGCACCGGCGGCATGCTTCGCGACAGGACCCGCAGCATCCACGAGCCGATGTGCGAGGTCGTCGTGCCCTAGGACCGGGACAGGGAGGCCAGGAGATACAATACGGCCATGCGCACCGCCACGCCGTTGGTAACCTGGTCAAGGATGATGGACCGCTCGTGATCCACTACCTCGGATGCCAGCTCCACGCCCCGGTTTACCGGCCCGGGATGCATCACCAGCAGGTCTGGAAATCGCTCCATATGCTGTTGTTTGATGCCGTAGCCCGCGTGATATTCGCGCACACTCGGCACAAGGCTGGAGGCCTGACGCTCGAACTGCATCCGCAAGGCCATGGCTACGCTGCACCCTTCTAGTGCTTCGTCAAGCCGGCACGTTACGCGTACTCCAAGGTCTTCCATGCCAACGGGTAGCAGCGTCCTGGGAGCGCACACCGTGACGGACGCGCCCATCGTGCGCAGGCCGCAAATATTCGACCGCGCAACCCGGCTGTGCGCAATGTCACCGACGATGGCTACGTCCAGTCCTTCAAAGGACGCGTGATGTTCGGAAATCGTCAGCAAGTCCAGCAGTGCCTGGGTCGGATGCTCGTGAGCTCCGTCTCCGGCATTGATGATCTGGGCGTCAACGCAGCGCGTCAGGAAATGGGCGGCGCCTGGCGAGTGGTGCCGTACTACGGCCATGTCCACTTTCATGGCCTCGAGGTTTTTCGCCGTGTCCTTTAGCGTTTCTCCTTTAACCACCGATGATCCCGTGGAAGAAAGGTTGACCGTATCCGCGGAAAGGCGTTTTTCTGCGAGCTCGAACGAAATCCGCGTGCGGGTGGACGGTTCGAAGAACAGGTTGACGACGGTCACGCCCCTGAGCGTCGGTACCCGGGGTATGGGTCGCTCCAGCACCTCCCTGAACTCCCGGGCAGTATCGAGTATCAATTGTATTTCCTGGGCGCTGACCCCTTCCAGCCCCAGCAAATGACGGGAATTCAAGGACTGAATTGGTGCCGGCCGTGGATGTGCCATCAGGACTGCCCGGAATGCAGGGTTTCGTTTTCGGATCCGCGTGCCTCCGGCGGGCTCTGCACGAGCCAGATGCCATCAATGCCATCGTATTCCTGCACCCGCACGCGGACCTCCTCGCCCGGGATGGTCGGAACGTCTCGCCCGACGATATCCGCTCTTATGGGCAATTCGTGCCATCCGCGATCCACGACGATCAACAGCCTGATAGACGCCGGTCTGCCCATGTCCATCAGCGCATCCATGGCCGCTCTGGCCGTTCTGCCCGTATAGAGGACATCATCAATCAGCACCAGGTGCCGGTCAGTTACATCAAAAGGGATACGGGTGGCGCGCATGGAAGTCGTCCGCCCACGGCTGTGAAAATCGTCCCTGTACATGGTCACATCAAGGATGCCGAGTGGCAATTCGATGCCTTCAAACTGCAGGATCTTCTCCTGCAGTCGCCGCGCCAGGTAGACGCCTCGCGTCTGCATGCCGATCAGTGCGGTGCGGGCGGCGGCCTCTAAATCCATCTGTTCCGCGATTTGCCGCGCCATGCGGGCCAGCATGCGATCCAGATCGCCACTGTCCATGAGCTGAGCCTTGACCAGGTCCCGCGAATCCATGCGGCCAAATTACCCATTTTGCGCGCGGTATGCGTATGGGCCGCTTTGCGCAACAGCCGGAACCCAGCGCCCGGGCCCCGTAGAACCCGGCATTCGTCGCTCAACTAAAACTCATGCCCCGCGTCCAGGACAGCGCACTCAGGTATCTTGACCCGCACGTTATTTCGCGGCTCAAGACCATGGACCTTAGGGCCCGGCTTGCCGTGGAGGGATTCATTACGGGATTGCACCGAAGTCCGTACCACGGCTTCTCCGTGGAATTTGCCGAACACCGCCCTTACAACCCCGGCGACGAACTTCGCCACGTGGACTGGAAGGTGTTTGGCAAGACAGACCGCCACTACGTGAAGCAGTATGAGGAGGAGACCAACCTGAGGCACTACGTGGTTCTTGACACTTCCCCTTCCATGCGCTACCGGCGCACCGGCAGCCTTTCCAAGCTGGCTTACGGCGCATACCTGGCTGCGGCCTTGCATTACCTCATGGTCCGGCAGCGCGATGCCACGGGACTCATCGGGTTCGACGAATCAGTGCACACGCTGCTCAGGCCCAGATGTACGGCCAGCTATCTGCGGCGAATTCTTGTCGAGCTCGAACGCTTTACGGCATTGCCCTCTGCAGGCAAGCGGACGCACGCCTCGGCCGCCCTGCATGAAGTGGCAGAGAGGATCCACCGCCGCTCCTTTGTGGTCGTGATCACGGATCTGATGGAGAATGTCGGCGCCGCCGAAGATCTTGTGCGGGCGCTGCGCCACCTCCGCCACAGGGGGCACGAAGTACTCGTTTTTCGCATTCTCGAAGGCGATACCGAAATCAACTTCAATTTCGAGAACGTACCAATGGTGTTTCGTGACATGGAAACGGGGGAAGAGATGTCGCTGCATCCCGCGCAGCTCCGAAAAGCCTTCATTCGCACCGCACAGGAATTCAGTGCCCGATTCCGGCGCCGGTGCCTGGAGCAGAATGTGGAATTTGTGGAACTTGATACTGCGAAATCGTACGGCACGGCCCTGCTTTCCTACCTGAACAAGCGGCGGAAACTCAAGTAGGCCCGATGTGCGAACCGCAAGAACGCGGGACCGATCGACGCCTGTGAACAATAACTCACGGCTCCATGCTTGACCGCATCAAGGCTGCAGCTGACGACGTTTTCCCCGAGATTGTGCGGCTGCGCCGGACCATCCACCGGAATCCGGAACTCGCCTACGAGGAGCATGAAACCGCGCGCCTTGTGCGCGATACGCTGGTGCCCCTGGGTCTCTCCTTGCAAAGCGGCATCGCTGGAACCGGCATCGCGGCAACGCTGGAAGGGCAGTTGCCTGGCCCCTGTGTACTGCTGCGTGCCGACATGGACGCACTGCCGATTGCGGAAGAGACCGGCCTCGATTTTGATTCGCAAAGTCCTGGTCGGATGCATGCGTGCGGACACGACATGCACACGTCTTCGCTCCTCGGAACGGCCATGGTCCTGGCCGGTCTACGGCATGGGCTACCCGGCAGCGTGCGGTTCATATTTCAGCCTAGCGAAGAGCGTCTACCCAGTGGGGCCCAGGCGATGATCCGGGCCGGCGTGCTGGATCACGGGCAGGCTGCCGCGTTCGGGCAGCATGTCTTCCCCGCCCTCCCTGCGGGTACGATCGGCATTCGTCCAGGCCTGTTCATGGCATCCGCCGACGAGGTCCGGATCACTGTCCGGGGCAGGGGCGGACATGCGGCCGAGCCCCATTTGCTCCAGTCCGACGTGATGCTGGCAGCCTGCCATACGGTGGTAGCGCTGCAGGGAGTCATCAGTCGCCATTGTCCTCCCGACGTGCCGAGTCTGCTTTCATTTGGAAACATGACGGCAGACGGCGCCACGAACATTCTTCCAAACGCGGTGCATATAGAGGGCACGTTCCGCGCGATGCAGGAAGAATGGAGATTTCGCGCGCACGATCTCATAAGCAGCATTGCTGCTGATGCGGCACGAACGTTCGGCGCCGAGGCTGCGGTCGACATCGCCACGGGGCCACCGGCCGTATTTAATGATCCCGGAGAGGCAAGGCTCGTTCGCGAGGCGGCCGAGGATTACGTTGGGCGCGGCAACACCCGGGAGGCAGAGCTCTGGTTCGGAGGAGAGGACTTCGCCTACTTCCTCCAGGAGGTGCCCGGCGCCTTCTATCAAATGGGGGTCGGCTGTCCGCATGCGCTACACACGCCGCGCTTTACCATTGACGAGGAGGCCTTGCGCGTCTCCACCGGCTTTATGGCGTACCTCGCCTGGAAGCGGCTCACGAGCCATTAGCGGCTATTGCAGGCGTCCGGCATCCAAATCAGGCTCTGTGCCGGGAGCCTGTACCCGCCTAAGCTCGGATAATGCGCGCAGACGCGGCGCATCTTGTCCACCTGTTAGTGGCTCCGAGCCCGGTAACATGCCCGCAACCGATTCAGAATGCGCGCCTTCGTACTACGCGCGTTGAATCTTTTGTCGTATTTTCTCAGGTTGATGATCTACCCGTATGCTGGGTCGCGAAACAGCTGCGACCAACTGTAACCTGTATTGTTTGTGGTCATGAAACGCCTTCGTCTTGCCCCGCGCGTATTCATTGCCACGTCTGCACTGCTGCTCTTTACGGTTCTAGTCACCTCCGTAACGCTGCTTTATCAGACGTCCACGGCGTTGCGCGACGAGGCGCAGCAGTATGCCGAGCAGCTCGCGGGGCTGCTTGCCTCCAATCTGGCGGACAAGGGCGAGATTTCGCTTGCCAACGTTTTTCGGACGATCGACGCAACGCTGAACGGTCCCATGGCGGCCCAGGGCCATATAGCCGCATACTTCGTTGCGGCGGCTGCCGAGGCCGGATATGACACGACACGGGTTGTAGACATCCTTACAACCATGATTGACGAAACCGTCCTTGATGAATTCTGGATTACGGATGAGGAAGCATACGCCTACCTGACCAATGTCCGCTATGCCACGGGGCCCGATGCCGGAGAGTTGTGGTATTTCGCCTTTAGCCCCGATCCCGCGGTACAGCCACAGGCTTCGAAATTCTATTCGCTGCTGCATACGCCTACCGACAGTGCCGCCGTCATCACCCAGCCTGCCCAAGTCCGGGAAATCGATGGCAGAACGTTCAAGTACGTCGGAGTCGGCGGCGTGGACCACCACCGAATTGTCCAGGTCGGAAACGAGCTGGAAGCCGGAGAGCAGGAGATCCTCCGACGAATCTCTTCCGAGGGGCGCGCTGATGTCTCGCTGATTATAGAGGGTATCCTGGGCCAGCAGTTGGCAACCGAGGGCCTGATGCTGGATCATTTCATCCGGGCCGCCGAGGACGCAAGCTGGAGCGCAAGCCGGATTGACGAGGCGCTTGCCCGGCTTGTTGCCATCTCGGATATGGGAGAGATCCGGATTACGGACGCACGTGGGGCGGGCCTGTACTCGAGCCTGGATCCCGGGGATTCGCTGCGTGCCACGCTGGCCCACGCGGCAGAGCTGGATTCCGTGCTGGATGGTACCCTTAATCTGATCGAGCATGGCACCGCCATGCATGAAAGGGGCACCGTGATGTACAAGTATGTCACTTCTGCGCGCCCCGGCAGCGGCAGAATCATCCAGATTGGTATTCCGATCGAAAGCAGCTCGGGCAATCTGCTTTATAGCGTATACCAAGAAGAAGCGAGGGTAGCCGTCGAAAACGGCTTGCCACGCGGCCTGTGGATCTACAACCAGTCCCTGGAACTGGCCGCTTTTGCCAGCTACCAGGCCGAATCGGGTGAGGAGGAGTCGGCTCTCGGTCGGGACATCCCCGAATCCGTCATGCCTCTGCTCGACCAAGCGATGCAGGAGGAGCACGTGGTAAGCGCTGCCAGACTTGCGTTGCGGTCTCCGCAGGAGCGCGGCATTTGGGCCGCGTCACCGATAATCAACGTGGGAGAAATACTAATCGGGGGCATGGTCTTCTTCGTCAATCTCGATGCCATCGCAGAGACCGTAAGGGCCGAGGCGCGCAGAACGGCCATGATTGCCCTCTTTTTGCTCAGCCTCACCGCCATTGCCACATTCTTCGGTGCGCGCCTCCTGACGCGTCCGATTGAGGTGATAGCCGAAGCTGCGCGAGAAGTGGAAAGCGGTGAGCAACCCGATAGCGTCCTGATGGAGCCTGTTGCCAATAGAAGCGATGAAATTGGCAGTCTTGCCCGCGTCTTTCTGGACATGTCAGCCCAGGTGTTCAACCGCGAGGAGGTTCTGGAGACACTGGTATCCGAGCGCACGCAGGAATTGCAGACCTCAAACCATAAGCTTCGGCGGGCGCAGGAGGCCATCAATCAGGATCTCGAAATGGCCAAGATCGTGCAAGCCGCGCTGGTTCGCGAAGGCACCGTCCAGATCAAGGCGTTTTCTGCGTGCGCCAGAATGAATCCCGCCCAGCGCGTCGGCGGTGACTTCGTGGACTTTCTTGAGCCGGAAGAGGGCAAGCTGTTCGTGGCTATCGGAGATGTGTCCGGCAAAGGAGTAGCCGCAGCACTCTTTATGGCTGCCTCCCAGGCTGCCGTCAAGTTTGCCGTCGCCGAGCGCATCGAGACTATTTCAGCGATTGCCGACGAGGCAAACAGACGCCTGTGCAGCCAGAACCCCATGGGGCTTTTTGTAACTACGTTCCTCGCCATGGTCAACCTCAAGAATGGCACCATAGATTATGTCAGCGCAGGACATGAGCCGCCGTATATTCTGGGGTCGAACGGGTTAAGAAAGACGCTTCCGCCAACCGGCGGACTGGCAATGGGCTTAATGGAGGACTTTCCTTATTCTAGTGGCACAACCGTACTGCAACCGGGAGAGACGCTTTTCCTGTATACCGATGGTCTCACGGACATGGTCAACATCGAGGGAGAGATTTTTGGACGGGAGCGTCTCGAAGAGACCATCGACGGGACCGGCGGACATTCTCCCGAAGAGATCGTAAATCAGGTCTGGACCACGATCGGCAGCTTTGCGACCGGCGCCCCGGCGGCGGATGACATGACCTGCCTCGTATTGCACCGGAAGAACGACATTGCTTAATATGGCTGACCGACTTGAGATATCCATTCAGGCGCGGCTTTCCGAACTCCGCAATTTGGCTGAGATGGTGGAAACTTTCGGCGAAGCCCACGATCTTTCCATGAAGATGAACTTCATGATCAATCTCGCGCTTGAAGAGTTGATCACGAACACTGTAATCCATGGCGAGTTCGGCGATATTGTGGAGCCCAAGATCGGCATTTGCCTGTATGTGGAGAAACAGTCCGTGGTGCTCGTAGTTGAGTCTGACGGTCAAGAATTCGATCCTACGCAGGAAACCAATCCTGATCTCACTTCAGAACTGGATGCCAGACCTATCGGAGGTTTGGGCCTGCACTTGATCAAGCAGCAAGCAGATCGGATTTCATATGCGTTCGTCAACAATCGGAACCGGCTCCAGTTGGAATACGATCTAGTCCCCGAAACCGCTTGACGGTTCGGCTTCACCCAAACTTTATCGGAGGTGCATTAGTGGAAATTGAAGTCTTGGAAGAACGCGAAGGTACGGCGTTGGTCTTGCTGCCCATTGCGCGTCTAGATAGCTCCAATGCCCGCTCGTTTGAGAACGTGATCATTGGTCATGTGGAGAACGGCGAGAATCAGATTGTCGTCGATTTCAGCCGGCTCGTGTTCATCAGCAGTTCCGGCATGCGGGTTCTGCTCATTACGGCCAAGAAGCTGCATGCCCGAAAAGGGAAGCTAATCCTCTGTTCGATGCAGGACAGTATCCGCGAGATATTCAGCATAAGTGGCTTTGACCAGATCATTCCGATTCGCAAATCGAGAAAGGGTGCGCTAAACGAGATGTAGGGTCCTGCCTCCGGTACCCTGGGCGGACCGCCTGAAGTCCTGTGTGTGAAGGGTACACTCCTGCTGCCAAACCAGCGCCGTACTTGCTCGGCGTGGTGCCGTATCATGGAATCCGTGCTTGGCGGCGGCTCCGGCGAGCCGTGACTGTACGCGACCGGCCCGGCGTATGGATTGACTGGCCTTCCCGCGACGCAACGCCAAACGCCACCTAGGGCCAGATCGTACGCGCAGGAAATCGGTTACCGGACGCGCCAACGACTGACGCTCTACGCGCCTTCCCCGTCTGGTAGCAACCTCTAGCCGGCGGCTTTTCTGCAAGAAATGCCCTTAACAGCCGCGCTCAGTCCTCTACGACGCCTCCTCATCCTCATCGCCGAAATCCTCCGGCACAAGGACGAATTCAGGGTAGGCGTCTATGCCGAGCTCCGCAACGTCCTGACCCAGTCTCTCTACGCGCAACGAAACTCTCACGCCAGTGGTCCTGGCAAGGATCTTCCAGAGCGCGAAGGACAGGCCGAATACGAACACGCCGATTGAACAGACACCCAGCAGCTGCACCAGAAAGTCCCCTCCACTGGTAAAGCTCACCGCAAGCGTTCCCCAGATCCCGGAAAAGAGGTGGGCAGGCACAGCTCCCACCACGTCATCGACGTGAAACTTCTCAAGCAGCCGGATCGACGCTATACAGACCACGGCTCCCACCCCGCCCACGATGAGGGCCAGGTAGTGACTCGTCATGGCTGGACCTGCCGTAATAGCCACAAGTCCGGCGATGGCTCCGTTGAGCACGGCGAACAGATCGAATCTGCCAAGGATCGGGCGTGATACCGCAAGCGCCGTCATGACGCCGGCAGCGGCGGCCAGGTTGGTATTCACCAGCACCTTCGCCATGGAAACCGCGTCGACAGCGCTGCCGAGCGCCAGCTGGGAACCTCCGTTGAACCCAAACCAGCCGAGCCACAGGATGAACACGCCCAGCGTGACAACCGGTACGCTGGACGGCGGCGTCGCCCGAACGCTGCCGTCCTTCCTGAACTTGCCGTGACGGGCCCCGACTACGATGGCTCCCGCAAGTGCAGCCCAGCCGCCTACGCCGTGCACGATGGTCGAGCCTGCAAAGTCCTGGAATCCCAATTCATACAGCCAACCCTCTCCCCAAGTCCAGGCCCCGACAAGCGGATAAATGATGGCCGTAAGCACGGACGTGAAGATAAAGAATGGCAAAAGCTTGACGCGCTCTGCCAGTGATCCGGAAACAATGGAGGCCGCCGTCGCAACAAATACCATCTGGAAAAACCAGTCGGACATCACTGAATAGCCGTTGCCCAGCACGGCTTCCAGTGCGCTGTCGTCGCCACCCAGTAGCGCAAGCTCCTCGGCCGAGGAGTGATAGAAGAGACTGATCTTACCTATCCATCCGCTCACATCCACATACATCAGATTGTACCCGATCAGATAGAAGGCGATGCCAGCTATGGAGTACAGGCCGATGTTCTTGAGGCAAATGACAGAGGCATTCTTGGTGCGGACCGAGCCGGATTCCAGCATGGTAAAACCCGCGGCCATCCACATGACCAATCCGCCCCAAATCAGGAACGAAAAGGTATTGAAAACGAACTGAGCTTCAGTGTTCATGTCCCGATTGGTCTAATGATGACGGCGGCGGGGCTAGTCCCGCATCCCGCAACACCTTTCTCGGTCGCCACAACTGATTTCGACAGAGAACTAGCGGCTAATCTACTCTTTGCCAGTTGGCCATGCAACAGCAGGCCACGGTTCCACGCCGTGTTCCGGGCGGAGCCGGCAGGCCTAGACTCGCCAAACGACCAGCAGTTGCGGCACGTATTCGCTGTTGTCCGTGCCCAACTTGTTTCGCCAGATCTGAAATTCAATGCCAACCATGAGGTGACCGGCAGACCCCATCGCGGCGCCCAGATCCCATGTCAATTGTGGCTGGGCAAGAATCCACGCATTCACGTCAGCCTGCAATTCGTTCTCCACGGCGCTGATGTACTCAGCGTGGCCGGTAAAGGCAAACGACTGGCTTCCAACGGAGAACGGATACAGCCAACTCACATCGAACATGAAGCCGTTCGACGTAGTAGGTGCCCCGCCCTGATCGACGCCGTTGCTTCTATCGATTACCGCGGTAAAGTCCGTGTTCAGAAACACGAAACCCGGCACGCTCCAGGAAAGGCGACCCCCCGGCAGATACTTGATGACGTCAGCATCCGCATCAAAGTTGAGCCCCATGATAACCGAAATATCCGCTACCGGGCCTGCACCTACCGACGAGCCCCGAATCTTGGAGAAACTCAACGTGGGATACCACTCTCCGTAGAATTCCACATCGTTGAATCCGTCGGCGTTCGTGTCATCGAGCCAGTCGATAAAGAAAAACGTATCTCCGTACTGCCACTGCGCCGCGTGCTGAAACGTGAGTATTCTGGTAGGTGCCGTCGAACCGGTAAACGGATTCTTCAGACTGCCAACCTGCAGCGCAAAGTCAAGCTGGGCGGCCGCAGGCGAGGCCAACCCGAAAAAGATGCTAATACCAACAGAAGAGCAAATCCAGGCATACCTGAGATCACGAGCCGGCATGATTGCGTACCTCCGAGTAACTGTTAGCTCATTGCGCTGCCTACCGGGAATTCGAATCCAGGGATCCGTGCAGCGCAGCCAATTCACCGGAAATATAGCGCTACAGCCCCCGATTTGCTTTCGATGGAAGGATACGACACGGCCGGGGCGCCTTTTCAGGCTACGCCTCACGCCCGATTGCCGGACGCGGCACCCTTCCTAGTAGGGGCCGTAGCTGTTTACGGCCTCAACACGGGTGATCCGTGGGACCGCATGCTTGAGAGCCTGCTCAATGCCTGCCCTCAAGGTCATCGTGCTCATTGGACATGAACCGCAGGCACCCAGCAATTCCAGCTCAACGACGAAGTCCTCTGTGATCTGGAGAAGTCGCACGGAACCTCCATCCGCTGCCAGATACGGCCGGATGCTATCCAGGCCCTGCTCAATTTGCTGTCGCAGATCCGGGTCCGTAGTCGGGCTGTATGTCACACTGCTACCGGTCATTGAACCTGTAACACCAGCACCATGAAAAAGATCAGCGCAGCCGGGACCGGGCGGCACCCTTCTCGGCTAACGGTACTCTATCTGCGGCGAGGGTTGCGGTTCGGGGCGACCGGCCAACGCAGTCACCAGCCGCGAAGCCGCGCTCCTGAAAGCCCGGGCTGAAGCGCTCTCCGGATCCGCAACAACCACCGGTAAACCCGAATCACCGGTTTCCCGAACGCGCTGTTCAAGCGGAATCTCTCCCAAGAACGGGACGCCCAATTCGTCAGCCAATTGTCGTGCGCCGCCCTGACCGAATAAGTAATAGCGCCGCTCCGGCAAGTCGGGAGGTTCGAAATAGGCCATATTCTCCACCATTCCCAGCACCGGCACATTGACTTTCTCAAACATGGACACACCCTTTCTGGCATCGGCGAGCGCCACACGCTGGGGCGTTGAGACAATGACCGCTCCGGCTAGCGCTACAGTCTGAACAATAGTAAGCTGAATATCTCCCGTACCCGGGGGCAAATCCAGCACCAGAAAGTCCAGATCTCCCCACTCGGCTTCACCGAGGAATTGGCGCACCGCGCTTGAAACCATTGGGCCGCGCCAAATGACCGCCTGCGAACTGTCTACCAGAAGCCCCATGGAAAGCACCCGTACACCGTGCTGCTCAAGCGGAACGATCTTTCGCTCCGCGTTGACGCGTGGCTTCTGTCCCTCCACGCCAAACATCGTGGGCACGCTGGGACCGTAAATGTCGGTATCCACCAGCCCCGTTCGAAATCCGGCCCCTGCAAGCGCAACCGCAAGATTGGCAGCCACCGTGCTCTTGCCCACGCCTCCCTTGCCGGACGCCACGGCTATCATTTGCCTGGCACCCATCTTGATCCGCGCATCAGACGATCCGGCGACCACCGTTACGTTCGCCCGCACCTCTTTTCCGAAGGATGCGGCAATGGCCTCCTGACAGAGCTTCGAGACTTTACGCGCAAACGGGGTGCCCGGCCTGGCCACATGCACGGTGAAGCTTACCTGGTCGTCTCCAACCTGCAAATCCCTCACCATGCCCAGCCGGGCGATGTCGTGTCCCCGTTCCGGGTCCACAACCGTGCTTAAGGCGCGCAGTACCCCCTTTCTGGTCATGCCTGCCTCGGCGTAGATTCGCTGTTGCACCGGTCCACGTTCACACCGTGCTTGAGAATTGCCCTGCGGCCCGCAGAACCAATCCGTGGCGCAGGCTGTGTGGACTGATGAGGCATCGGGACAGTTTGTAATGCCTGAGAACGGCAGCCAGTATCAGCACGGCGGACGGAAATATGTCCTCGCGGCCTCGCATGCGAGGTGGATCCAGCGCAAGCACCTCCTGACGACTCATGCCGAGCAATCGCCCGCTGCTTCGGATTACGTCCGCGGCCTCCAGAACTGCCGATCCGCCGTGCCCTCCGGCATTGCCCTCATTCAGGAGGCTAGAGAGGATTCGCGGCGATTCCGAGGCGCATATGAGGGGTCCTTCTCCGGATTTAACTTCGCAATGCCGCAGCATATTCTGTATGAATTCCTCGGCGCGCCGGAGCTCTGCCGGTCGCGGCGGCTGCAAGATAAGGAACCGTTCCGTGAGCCGGGTCGAGCCCACATTCATGCTTTGCCACGCCTGCACAGTGCCGTCGGCGTGCCCCGCTACCATTTCTGTTGAGCCTCCGCCGATATCCACCGTGACGCATGGCCCGGTCAAGTCTGGCAGACCTGTCAGAGCTCCTCGAAAGCTCCAGACAGCTTCCTGCTTTCCCGTCAAAACATCGAAGTCCAGCCCTGTTTCAGCCTTTACCCACTCGCACAGGCGCATACTCCGCCTCAGGTCGCGCGAGGCACTCGTGCCGGCCACTACGGTGTGCTCGGCACCAAGCCTCTTTGCCAGTGCACGGTAATCCAGTAACGTGCTACGAAGGCGACCAAGCGCGGACGCGGGTACCGTGCCGGTAGCATCAACGCCCTTGCCGAACCGGATCCTGCGTTCCTCATCCGCCAGGATTTGCAGGTGACCGTTCGAGGCGACGTCCGCAACCAGGATTTTTGCGGTGTTGGTACCTATGTCGATCGCGGCGATTCTCCTCATCCGGCTTCTTCCGCTATTGGCCACCGTTAACCTTTGCGGAGACGGTCAGACTGTCGTAACCAAGTGGATGACGCAATCGGACACCTGTTGGTCCAACTGGCTTATCGCCGATCTGTGCTACTCGGCAGAGCACCGAAGTGCAGTTCCAGGCACTGTCGCCTGGGCTGAAGAGCTTCGCTTTCCTGGCGGTAGCGTTCGCTCTACCCATGTCAGGCTCACCAGGCGCGTGCAATGAGGGCCTGGACAACTAGTCTCTCACGGAGGATCCCCTTCAAACCGAAGTGTCAGACCCCACTCCTCGGGATTGTCCGGAGCACCTTCGAATTCACCGTAGTGGTGGGAGCCGTCCGTTTCGAAATACAGGATATACTGCCCGGCTTCGAGTTCTACGGTTCCGTCAAACCTGCGATTGTCCTGGCTGCCTCCGGCAGGCACGGTGTTGTCGTAGGTCATTTCCCAAACCGGCTCGCCACGGTCGGCGCTGAAGATCCACCCGTAATCGTATTGGTTCCTGGCAGATATCTCTCCTGTTGCCCGGATGTGAAGCCGGGCGGGACGCTCCAGATTAAACGAGTACGATCTTCGTACCGACCCTTCAAGCCGCGTCCAGCTGACGGATTCTGTCACAGTGGCGCCTGACGCACGCGCTGCAGGAGCAGTGTCAAGCGCCCTCCCTACTGTCACATTTTCTTCCGCAAGCGCCTCATCCAGGGCGAAAAGCGTGACGCCCCACCGCTCCGGAAAGTCGGGCCGGGCTGCATTCCAGTCTTCGGCGGAGTGCGATCCATCCGACCGGTACCGGAGCATGTAGGGGCCGGGGTCCAGAGACAGAAACACAACCTCCCGCCGATTCTTGCGCGAGCCGCCGGCATGGACTGAACCCTGCCAACTCATGCTCCAAATGGTCCGAGTCCTTCCGGGCGTCTCATCCACGAGCTCGGCATAGTCGTAGCGGTCTTCTATGCCCGTCATTTCACCCAGGGCATACACTACGACCGCAGTCGGTTCGTGGACCTCAAACCACTCGCTGACATCTTCATCGTCTCCGACACCTACCAGGCTGATCAGAGGGGAGCGCACCTGCCAAGGATCGAATGCATTCACTGCCGCCGGGTCCGAACCTGACAGCGTAAGCCCCCAGCCACCAGGATCGAACGGCGGATTGCCTACCCAGGCGTCATACGCATGGCTTTGCCCCGTGAGGGCCACCGCCCGGTAATAGCCGGTGTCCAATGCAATCTGTCCCCGAAACCGTCGATTGGCCGGGGATCCGCCGGCCGGCTCAGATCCGTTGTCGGACAACTGCCACACGCGTCGACCGGTCAGGGCTTCCTCGATCCAGGAATAGTCCTCCTGCCTGACCTCGGGCCTGCGTTCGATCTGGCCGATCGCATATGCCGACAGCAAGACAGGCTCCTGCACACGGAAGAACCGCTCAATCCGCTGGTCATTTTCCAGCGGGGCCGCCCGCCACAGAGCTTCAGTGCCGCCGGCGCCCGCTCCGACCAGGGGAGCCAGCGGAGCTTGCCTGTCAACGGCTTTCAGCACAAACTCCCAATGCCTCCGGTCCCGCCTCCACTGCTGCGACCCTCTTCGCCTGGACGGAACACCAAAAGAGGCGAAATACACGTCATATTCTCCCTGGCCAAGTACAAGCGTGTCATCTCTCACGTGTGCCAACGTACCACGGCCAGGTTCAACGTTACCCGAGTTCATGCTCCAGACCAAGCTGCGGTCCGACCGACGGATCATCCATGCGTAGGCCGCCAGCTGACCCTCAGGACCACGGCTATTGAAGGAGCCCGATGCACGAATCACGACAGGTACGGAGGCGTCCGTGGCAAACGCTGCGTGCCGAAGCTCACGGTCATCCAGACTCGCGAACACGACTTGCCCACTTGGCGTCGCGGGTCCCCTCATGACCCGAAAAACGACCAGGGCAGCCAGCATCAAGAGCAGGCCCAACTGCACTCTGACAATGGCCTGCTTGCCATTCATGATTGCCTGTATCGTTGTTCGGGATCCGTTTCTGTTACGACCAACAGCGCACTTATGTTACCCGCATGCGTTCGGAGGCTACAAGCCGAATAGCTTTCACCTGAAACCGGCCCGGTGTAACAATCAGGTGCCGGAAAGAGTTAGATGTATACTGCTTCAGGCGATTCCAGTTTTGTCCGATCTATTCGGCAGCTTATACCGGGCATTCGCCGGCATGGCGAATCATTATCGGTGGGTGACGCGCAGTCTGCTGTCTGTGCTATTTCTCATCGGCAACGTGGCTGGCATTGCACTTCTAGTCTCTTTCCTGAATGAAGGAGGTGCGTCCAAGCAAGCCGCGATTCTGTACCAGACTTGCGTATCACTTGCATTCCTGGCTTTATGGCTGCTCTTCTACATCGGCTTTGGCAGCCGCCAGGCCTCGCCCGTACAGTCCTTCTGGCATGCACTCGTAATAGGCCTGATTTGCACTGTGCTTACCGCGGTCGTGCTGCAATTCGTTCCCAGCGGACTGACCCCGGACGGCACCCCGCTTAACGTCCCCGCAGCGATCAGTGCCGTAGTGTTGTCAATGATTGCGGCAGCATTCAGCTTTTTCCTTTTGCTGCGCTTCCGCGGCCTGATACTCTATCGGCGTTCCAAAAAGAGCCTTTTGATCTGGCGCTTGATGATCGGCAGCATCCTGGCCGCAACGTTGTGGACAATAGTCTGGGATACCCGTTCAGCGGCCTGGGTCAGCGGGCCCCCGCCGCAATGGCTTGAAAACATGTTCTTTGTCGGCATCATTGCCTTGATGGCAGTGAATTGCATTCGCCTTTCATGGGTCGTCCGGCTTTCTTTCCGGGACAAGGCTGTTACAATGTTGCTTTCGATATTGCTGCTGACGCTGCTGTCGGCTGTCACAGTCGTCGGACCCAATATTGGAGACATGGCTCTTGGGTCGGAAGGTCTGGCCAGCGAAACCCTAGGCAATGAAAGCTACTTTGCGTACCTCTACGCTTACAGCGGCGGCCTGGCAAACTTTGTTATTCTGGTCGGACTCTTCGGTATCCTGTACAGCCTGACTGCGATCCTGTCACTTCTATTCCATCTTCCCACTACAGGGGACTTTCAGAGGAGGACGGACGAAATGGCAGCAATGCAGTCCATGGCCAATCTGGTCAAGGAAGTCTTTGATCCTGCCAAGCTGCTGAATACCATCGCAGCCTCTCCCATCGAAGCCGGTTCGGCCTCCGCCTCATGGCTTGCCATGGCAGATCTCGACTCGGGTACGCTGCAGCCGAGCATTGCGGCGACAGCGCAAATCACGCCTGAAGCGCTGTCCAGAATCGACACAAGCGCGTTGTACCGGGAGGTGGCTGGCGCGGGCGATCCCGTCCTGCTGCAAAAAGCGCATTCCGACCATCGCATCCGGGTCAAATCTCGGGACGGCATCGGAAGCCTGTTGGCCGTGCCTCTGGCAGCGCGCAATCGGGTACTCGGCGTTCTGTTCGTTGCGAAGGAAACAGCCAACGGCTTCGAAAAGGATGACGTGGAAACCGTAAGCATGTACGCTACGCAGGCCGCGCTGGCCCTTGAGAATGCTCGCCTTTTTGAAGAACAGATCAGCAGCGAACGCCAGGCGCGCGAACTGGCCATCGCACGTGAGGTCCAGCAAAAGCTGATGCCTCAAACCGCCCCCGCGGTCAACGGGCTGTCCGCGGCTGTATCCAGCATCAGTGCGTTCGAGGTAGGAGGCGACTATTACGATTACGCCGAGCTTCCTGACAGACGACTGGCATTCATCGTTGCCGACGTGTCCGGCAAGGGAACTTCGGCCGCCTTCTACATGGCCGAGTTGCAGGGTGCGTTCAATGCACTAGTGCGCATCGCCCCCGAGCCCAGAGAGCTCCTTTGCCACCTCAATCGCTCAATTGGGCCTTGCCTGGAAAGGAATGTCTTCATTACAGCAGTCTACGGATTGCTAGACGTACGCAGTGGGGAAGTGTCTCTGGCGCGGGCGGGACACTGCCCGGCTGTATTGGTGAGTCACACCGGCGAGGGCCGGTTCCTTCGAACGGCCGGACTGGGACTTGGACTGGACCAGACGGGTAAATTCGAGCAAGTCCTGGAAGTCGAGAGGTTGAAACTGCATAAGGGAGATGTTCTTGCCCTCTTTACAGACGGTCTGGCCGAAGCGCGAAACGGTCAGGGCGACGAGTACGGCTATGAACGTTGCCTATCCGTTCTGAAGCAACAAAGGCAGGAAGAAGCAAGCGCCATCCGCGACGCCTTGCTGCAGGATATCGACCGCTTCGTGGAACACGGCAGTACGTATGGAGACGACCTGACGCTCCTGGTCATCAAGTGGATGAGTGCATCCGACATGGCACATACGCCGTAAATTAGAGGCTGCCCTGCGGCCTTTTGCATACTAGATTCAAATGCAACATGAGTAATTTTTCAGTTGGATTCCGGGAGCGAGACACCGTCAGAGTGCTGTCCCTGCACGGGGAATTGGATGCTCACACAGCATCCGAGCTGGAGGCAGCCATTCAGAAGTGCAAGGACGATCACGACTACAGGATTGTCGTAAATGGCAGCAGTCTCCAGTATATCTCCAGCGCGGGCCTTGGCGTATTCATGGCATTCATAGAAGAGATTCGAAGCAAGGGCGGAGACATCAAGATTGCCGCCCTGCAACCGAAAGTGTTTAACGTATTCGATCTGCTCGGATTCCCCATGCTTTTCGACATTGTGGACAGTGAAGACGAGGCCGTGGGGCTCTTTGAGCACAAGTCCGGGGAAGCCAACTAGCCGAATACGCCGTGTCTGCTCTTGTCCACAACCTGGCGATTCCGAGCTCGACGCGCCACCTGAAGAAGGTGCGCCAGTTCGTACTTGGTCATCTGGCCAATGCCGGTGTCCAGGACGCGGTCGTATCGGAGATCAAGCAAGCGGTGGATGAGGCGTGCGCCAATGTAATTGAGCATGCCTACCGAAACGAGCCCGGGCACGAGCTCGACCTGATGCTCCGCATAGATGACAGGCAGATTACCGTTCGGATACGAGACTCGGGCATCCCTTTTGACGAGAGAAGCTACAAAGAGCCCGACGTGCGGGCGCTCACCAGGCGGGGCAAGGCCGGCGGTCTGGGCGTGCACATCATGCGCCGGTTGATGGACGACGTACAGTATCAAATCAAGGGGGATACCAATGAGATCCGCCTTACCAAGCTTCGCCAGGGTGTCCTAGACGGGGACTGAATTGCCTGGCCTGCATCCGCTGTAGAGCGAAACAATTCCACAGGTGAGAGGCCGGCAGGACAAATTCGTGAAGCCGGCTCCTCGCATCAGGTCAAGAAAGCGTTCACCAGACGGAAAAGAGGCAATCGAGTCCGGCAGATAACGGTACGCTCCGCGATCCTTCGAAACGGCGCGCCCCACAAGCGGCAGGACGCCGCGTGAATAGGCAGCACTAGCCTGCCGTACCAGAAATCGCCCGGGACGACTGAACTCGAGCACAACCAGCTGGCCGAGCGGCACCAGCACGCGGGATATCTCTGCGAGGGACAACTGCACGTCCTGAAAATTCCTAACACCGAATCCCACGACTACCGCGTCAAAATGACGCTCCGGAAAGGGCAGCTGCCCCGCGTCTGCATGCCTGAACACAATCTTGCACCCGAGCGGTCGGCGCTTGGCCTTCGTGCGTGCAAGCGAAAGCATGGCAGTGGATATATCCACGCCAATGACAAGGTCCGGCTGTAGCTGCAGGGCGGCTTCCAGCGCCAGGTCTCCGGTGCCCGTTGCCACGTCAAGGACCCGCAGCGGTGCCAGCGATGCGAGTTGTCCTACCGCCTTTCGGCGCCAGTATGTGTCAAGGCCGAAACTCAGCAGGCGATTGAGTACATCGTAACGCCGCGCAATGGCATCGAACATCGCCTCTACCTGCGCCGCCTTCCCCTCGGCTTCCCCTATGGGCGGGTAGTGTCTCACGATCCGCCGGCGCGCGGATCAGTGGGCCGAGCTACAACAATGCCAATCTGTAAAGCCTGCGCCTGTACATAGGAAGCCAGATCCGGCGACACGATTACCCCGCCATTAGGTGAGGCATGCAGCAGGCCGACACCACCGTCCTCGTGCACGAATACCATTCCCGAGTGCACCACGTCAAGGCCCTTGATGTGCGTAGTCATGGCCACTATGTCCCCCGCTCTCAACTGGTCGTATACCAAGCGGATGCGCTGCTCGGGTACATGATTGAGCTCCCTTCCACGGAGTGAAGCCTCAATGGACTGGATCCCGCGAAAAAGGCTGTCACTCGCGGCAAGAAGAGGATACCTTTCCCGATTCTCGGACATAAAGGTGAGACTCTTCTCATAGCCCACTCCACCGATTTCGGCCGTAATGTCCGTGAGGGTATCATGGTTGTCAGAAATCCATTCGGTGAAGTAATGCAACCGGCTGCAGTAGCCATCACGCGTCTGGTTTCGGTACCGAAGCTTCTCCACTCGACGGGCAAACGAGGCAAATGCGAAGTCGCGCTCGGCAACGCCCTGGGCAAGCGCCAGAACGTGTTCAATAAAGAGCACGCAGTCAAAGCGCGTCAGGTCAACTACCAGCAATTCTTTCTCAGACACATCCAGCAGACCAGCTGCATATGTTGATCCGAGGAAATGGAGGCCGACTTCCTGCAGGATACTATCAAAGGGGCGCTCGTGGAGGCGCATCTCCCGCGCATTTGACATGACGCGCGCAAAAAGCTCCTGCGTTCCGGGCTGGGCCCGAACGTCCGAGAGCCCCAATCCGCCCAGCATCGCCGCCAGGGTCACCACCCGTATTGTCTTCGCCATTATAGATTCCGATTCCATGGGCAATTGGCCAACACACGGCCGGTTTGCCTTACCTTTGGGTCAACTCCAGCCGTTGTACTTAGTTTGGATGGCAATCAGAGCCAGAGGCCGATTCTCAGTCCGCATAAAGGACGAGCAGTTTGACCTGATTGTGCGCGACGGTGGCATTGAACTGGATAATGCTGCGGCAGATGCGTCGCTCGTGCATGTAGCAGGCGCCGTCTGGAGCCTGCTCCTTAACGGCCGAAGCTACTCCGTTGCCATAGGCCGTGCAAACGGCAACATCGTCCCTGTGACAATCGAAAACGTGCTGTATGAGGTGTCCGTTCAGGATGCGAGGGCCCGCATTCTGGACAGGTTTCAAGCTTCGCAGTCCAAGGCACCTGCGACGGCTGCGCTCGTTGCACCGATGCCGGGCCTGGTATTGAGCGTGCATGTGGAAGCAGGCGAGGCGGTAGAACCCGGCCAAGGAATACTGGTACTGGAGGCCATGAAAATGGAAAATGAGCTGCGTGCCTCCAGCCACGCCGTTGTGCAGGCCGTACGCGTAGCGCCCGGCGATGCCGTTACAAAGCATGCCGTTCTGGTAGAATTCTCGTCGGAAGATGCGACCGTTCCACGCATTCCCTGATTCAGCGTGCGTTCTCTCGTTACAGGAGCAACAGGCTTCGTCGGCTCCGTAGTCACGCGTCAACTTGTGACGGCTGGCACCGACGTCCGCATTCTCAGGCGATCGCATTCCAAGCTGGACCTCCTGGGCGAGATTTCCGGCCACGTAGAGCATGTCGTGGGCGATATTCGCGATCCGGAGAGTCTGGCCGTTGCCATGCGAGGCGTATCCCGTGTGTACCATACGGCGGCTTCCGTCGTAATGGGTCCAGCCCGTGTGCTCGGCAGGCTGCGCTTGACCAACGTCCATGGTACGGCCTGCGTGGTCAATGCCGCTCTCGCGGCCGGCGTGCAGCGCATGGTGCATACATCCAGTATCGCAGCGCTGGGACAGGCGCCGAATCCGGGTTCATTGCGTACCGAGGATACGCCGTGGCAGGGATCACGGCTCAATACGCCTTATGCCATATCGAAGCACGAAGCCGAACTCGAAATCCACCGTGGTATTGCCGAAGGTCTAAATGCTGTTATGGTCAATCCGTCCGTAATCTTCGGACCCGGACGGCCGGGTGAGAACACGACGCGGCTCACAGGGCTTGTACAGTCCGGGTGGGTCCGGATGGCACCGGTGGGCGCCACCAATGTGGTAGACGTGGAAGACGTGGCTGCCGGGCACATCAGGGCAATGACGCGCGGCACATGCGGCCGCCGTTATATCCTCGGATCCGAGAACCTGAGCTGGCGGGACATCTTCGGCACTCTGGCAAGGGCGTTGGGCGTTGCCGAGCCGCAAAGGGCATTGCGGCCATGGCTGGCACTTGCTGTCGCTACCGCGGCAGAGGGCTGGGCTGCATTAACACGCAGGCCGGCCAACATGACGCGCGTCCTGGTTCGCAACCTCGCCCAGTGCTACCAGTACAGCAACAACAGGGCCGTCCACGAACTCGGCTGCTCGTTTCGGCCCTTCGAAGAAACAGCGCAGCGCATGGCAGCAGCCTTCTGCAATTAGAGACCGCGGGACAGGCCAAGCTCCCACGCGCGACCGGGATCTCGCAGGGGAAAACCCAGCGATCGGGCATTGTCATATTCCATCCGGTACTGCCTGTTGGCCAGGTTCACGGCGGTCACTCTCACCCGAATCCGGCCCGGCAAATCCGCCTCGACCCACACGTCTGCTGTGATGTAGGACGGAATCGGCTCCTGTTCAACAGGCCGCGCCGCTTGCTGCCCGCGCCGTGCAGCTCCATGGACGGTGCCTCCGACCCGTATCGGCACACCCGGCGCCGTCGCCTCCAGTCCTGCCGCAAACGAGGCAGGCGGTACGCCGTAGGCCGGGCCTCCCGCGAGGTGGTCGTAGCCGGCCAGATACGCTGCCGACCCATTAGCCCTAAGGACAGGTTCCAGTACGGATCCGTCTGCCCATGCCTCTGCCCCCCAGAGTGTTACCTCTCTGTCCATTGCCTCATCCGGGATGAGCGGGTTGAGGGGCCTTTGGCCGCGCAGGCGCCGGACAAAGAGTCCGGCGCCCGTCCCGGACGGGCGGTCGCCGAAACGCACGAGGAAATCGGCCTGCCAGACCCGCTCTGTGGCAAGCTGCGCGCCCGAATCGCGATCAGAATCGCAGCCTGCAAGGCCATCTGCGCACGGGAGGCTTCGTGATCCCCGAACGCCAACCGTGCGCATGGCCGTTGCACCCCCTAGAGTTATCGCCCAGTCATCCTGCAACGGAGCCGATGCCACAAGGGCCGCACTGGCGAATCCGCGGGTTCGTGGCAGCGAAGCCAGGCTGGCATGAACGACGTCAAGGCGGGCAGTAGCATCCAGGACCAGGCGCGAGCGCTTGATTTCGCTGCGCGCGAATAGCCCGGATTCCACAAGCTGCCAATCCTGGTCGACGGCAAGCGGCGATGTGCGCCGCAGGTCCGTGCCCACCTCCATGGACCATTGCGGCACCGGTGCCACCAGTGCCGCCGCACGCGCCGTGAGCACCCCTGCGGACACGCCCCGCCGTTGCAGGCCCAGCGAACCTGGAGTGCGCTGCCAACCGGCCGACAGCAACAACTCCTGCACCTTCCCCTCGGGCCGGGCGCGGCGCATCAAACCAGAGACGTGGCCGCGCCACTCCTCGCCTGGAGTACCGGCCTCGCCTTCCGATGCCAGGGCTGCATCAGCGGCTAGCTCCGTACCACCTGGCAGAGACAGAATCAGCCGCGGACCGACAAACCTCAACCTGCCGCTGCCCGGTACATACTGGCTTGCCTGAGACCCGTGGTCCGAAAGGGAGGCCGCGCGCAGCACGAACATGGCCGAGCCCCGCCTGGCGGCCCCGGCAACGCTCGCATTCCGGGACCCAGATTCGGATTCATAGGATGCCGTGACGCTCCCTGTTTCAGGAGCGGCCGACGCAATCCGTACGGCACCGAGCAAGCCGGGGCCCCACGTCAATGCGTTGGGCCCCGGAACCACGTAAACCCTGTCGCCGGGCGCAACCGCGTACAAACCCACACCGGAATATGGCGAAGGCGCATGGTGCACCTCATTTACGAGGATGCCAACCTGATCCTTCCACAAGCCGCGTATCTGGGACGATACGCTGACGCCACGGTACATGGCCGTGCCAGCACCGGCAAAGCGACGGGAAGCATGGCCAGCAGAATGCGGCCTGGACGGCATGAGCAAGTGCCTCCCCAGCGCCGGCTCCGAAGGTCGCAGTCTGTCGGTGCTGGCGTGCAGCGCAATCGCAAGCTCGCCGTCTCCCTCCACTTCCATTCGCAAAGTCCTGTGTCCCGGCGCGGAAGCCTCTATCACGAAGGCCCCCACAGGCGCCGGTCCAAGCACAAATCGGCCGTCGGCACCCGTAACATACGCGTAAAGCGTGCCCACACGCACCACGGTGGCGCCTTCTATCGGGTTGCCCGTCCTGGCATTTGCAACCGTGCCGGCTACTAGTCGGGCTTCCTGCGCCAGGACTGCCGTGCCGGTGTGCGCAAAAACCCAAAGCGCAGCAAGGAGCGCGCCGATACCGCCTCGAACGCTACCAGGAAGTACCGCGAAGATCAGGCGTTGTGCGCAATAGAAGGGAGACATGCCTGCGTCCAGAGACAGAGAGAGAGGCTTCATTGCCAGATCCCCTGACAAGCCCGTTGGTCACGTACTGGTACGGCATGGGAGATGGATTCAAGACACGAACCTCGGTTTCCGTTACTTCATGCTCCAAGGCCTCAAAGCGTAGAGGCAGCCCGCTTCGCGAGAAGGTTATTTCCCAAGCGGAGCCAAAATCCGCCAGGGGTCCAAACATTGGAGACCAACCTTCTAGATCAGGCGACAACCACGGATAGCGCCAGAGCATGTCCGGCATTCCGGCGGCGGGAGCGGTAACCGTAAAGAACGGATCCTGGCCGGCCAGAAACCGCCGGATAGACATCGAGGGATCCTGCCTGGCCTGCAAATACAACTCGGCTACGTCCATCCCGGCAAGGTTCATGCCGTTATAGATCCCGTGATGATTCCTGTCGTCTTCGTCGAAATACTCGTCGTACCAGTCCTGAAAGCTGCGACTGAGCATCAGGTTCACTTCCAGATGGAGATGGGCCCGTCGCCGGTTGATGCCGACGCCGCTGTAACCCATCACGCCTAAGGCCTGCCCGCGCTCTACATTCTGCCCGATGCTGGCGGTAATGCGACCGAGGTGCGCATAGAGGCTGTAGAAGGGTGATCCACTCCACCAGTGCTCCACGACCACGTACCTGCCATAACTGGACTGTCCGGATGTATTGTTTACGTAGACAACGACGCCTTCGTCAATACTGCGCACCAGGTCCCGCGGCTCCTGCCGCTCCGAGGCACGCTCTACCGACCTTATGTCAATGCCTTCATGAAACCTGGTATATACGGGTCCGTGGCGAGTTACTCGAAAGTTGCGCACGAAGCCGTACTTGCCGCCCTGCCAGGCAGGAGCGATGCCCGGCTGCATTCTCCGGTCCGTGTATTGGTAAAACGCGGGCCCGTCATTCGAGAATAGCGCATCGTTTCCGGTTGGCAGCACAAGCTGCATCATGCGCTGCGGAAGTTCTTCGGAGCTGTCCCAGACGGACTGGCCGAAAATAGACGCGGTAGGCCCTACAAGGTGGCATGCAACGAAGAGAACAGCTAACGAGATAGGCTGCCCCGAAAGCCGACAGGTGAGAAGTCGCAACCCACCCGGATTCGTAATCGCGTCTGCCAAGAGACCGGCCCGGCTCATTCTGTCATCGCTGCATTGCAGCAACCGCATACTCGGCCTCCACTTCGCCACGGGAAATCTCCCGCAGCCGCCTGCGCAAGAGGCTGCGCCGAAACGGACTGATCAGGTCAATGAAGAGCACTCCTTCCAGATGATCATACTCGTGCTGGATTACGCGAGCGAGCAAGTCCTCGGCCTCGATCTCCCGTGTGACAAATGCCCTGTCGCGGTAGCTCAGGCGTATGCGGGCCGGACGCACTACCATTTCCCGGATTTCAGGAATAGAAAGGCAGCCTTCCTCGAATTCCGCATCTTCCGGACTCTCCCAGTGGATTTGCGGATTGATCAACACCATGGGCTCCGTACCCCAATCCTCCTCCACGGCGCTCAAATCCACGATGATGACGCGCTCCCTGCAACCCACCTGAGGCGCGGCCAGACCGATTCCTGCCGCAGCCCTTACCGTGTCTGCCATGTTGTCGATAAGGTCCTGAACCTTATCGCTCACACCGGCAACCTCCCTGGCAGGAGCCCTCAGAATCGGGTCACCAAAGAGTCGTATGGGAAGTACCATGGACCGGTTACCGCGAAGCTTCCGGGGTCACGCGCGCATACACGCTGGTGCTGCCCTCCGCGTCGAAGGCAACGACATCATAAGCCTGCGGATTGGGGCCCTCCATACCGGGCGAGCCAATCGGCATACCCGCCACGGCAATGCCCTTGACGGCGGGACGCTCTTCCAGTAGTCGCTGCACGTGCACAGCCGGTACATGGCCTTCAATGACGTATCCGTCAACGATGGCGGTATGGCAGGATGCCAACTGCCTCGGCAAACCCAATTCGTTCTTTATGGCCGCCAGGCTGGTCAAATTGCGGACCTCCACGTCGAATCCTGCATCATCCAGGTGGTCGACCCACTTTTGGCAGCACCCGCACGTGGGTGTCTTGTAAACGAGCACGGTCTCATCGGCAGCCTTCCCCGAAATCAGCACAACACCCGTCAGCACAACGGCAAGGGCGGCGACCGATACAATAATTGCGGCTTGCTTTGTCTTCATTGCATGTCAGAGGTTTCAGACGAAACGCGTAGGCTCAGGCGTGTCAGGAGTTGCCATGCACAACGCGCTACTGCACCAGTTCGTTGTATTTGGTCAGGTGAGCCGGATCCACTTCCGCCAGTAGCGAGAAAGCCTGGGAGCTCTGGTCAGACTCCTCGAATACGGCAGTCAGTTCCGTGTACTTGGTCGAAAAGAAGATGTCAAACACGTACTGCCGAGCCAACTCGCGGTATAGCTCCTGCAAAGTGCTCAAGACGGCCAGTACTGCCTCTCTTGCATCTTCCGGATCCTGAGTGAAGTGATCCAGCCCACCGAAATGGTACTGAAAGTAGGCCTGTCGCAGAGGCCTGAACCGGGGCCCCGTTAGCTGGTCGGCAAGTTCTCCACGCGGATCCCTGTTGAGCGCGCTCCAGCCGGGAGCATTTCTTGAGTCGGCAAGCTGCTGAATCCGCTTTGCCTTCTGAAAATGCGCCTCTCCGCCCAGTTCGCTGAATGAGTCATAATCATACCCGAGCATAATGTAGGCATAGAAGTCGAGCACGGACGTCAGCGCATCATAGCGCTCGACCTCGAACACCAGTGGCGTGCCACGCGCATACGAGAATTCCCAGCTCTCATCATTAATCTGAAGTACCGTCGTTTTCGCCGTTGTGCCGTAAATGGGGCGGGTACTGGTAATGATGAGCTGCGCCCGGAATGAGGTCTGCGTCCTGGCCTCCAGGAAAACGATCTGCATCGAACACTCGATCCATTCCTCCGGCTGGAAACTGTCCGTCGTCCAGTTGCTCTTGTTCATGTAGTCTTCAACGAGCTCTTTGAGATCGTCCAGATGCGTGAAACTCGAACCCTGCAATTGCCGGTAATTCACGCTCACGGAGCAGAGAAACTCGCGGGCACCGACCTCGCTGGCCAGACCACACAGCATCAGCAATGCCGCCGCAATTCGCATGGTACGCATGGTTCTAAGGGGCATTGCACATATACCGGAGGCGCAAGCGAGCGGTTTCCGGCCTAGCGGAACGTAATCCATCCATGGTCGCGATCCAGGGTAGTGCCCATACGCAGATCGAGATCAAGCTGGTAGTAAAGGCGCAATTGCAGCCCCAGCCCGCCGCCCACGGCCGACAGTTGTTGCCAGCTTTGCCGACCAGGCGAAGCGGGCCGCATCGTCTCCGCAAAGCCATAGGCGTATACAGCCTTCACGTACAGGGGAACGATCAGGAAGCCGTTGTCGACATGCCAGAGAGGCAACACCGCCTCCACATCCCCTCCGTAGTACATTCCCCGTCCCAGAAAGGCATCTTCGTTTCCCCTGGGCAGCAGCTGTCGCAAGCTGAAGATGGCACCCCGGTTCTGGGCCAGCAGACTTGCGCGTGCGCGAAGCGCCAGGTTCCAGCGCGGCACAATCGCCCGGTGCCAGGAAAGCCGCGCCAGTATCGTATGCCTGTTCCCTGATGCTTCCGCCCACAGATCCGACAGTCCCGATACGGTAAGCCTGAGTCCGGCCGCCGGCAGGAGGTCTGCCCGGTTGTACCGGATACCGTGCGACAGCGATGCCGCCGAAAGCAGGCTCACGTGCGAGCGGAATACACCATGAGAGGTTCCGTCCGCAGAGCGGACTGGCGTCGAAGCTCCCGCCGCATCGAATCTTCGCTCTCCCAATGCCGAAATACCTGCACCGAGAAGGAGTGTCGTACGACGCACGTTGTCGCGCAGCACGAGCGGCAGCCTCAAGTCCAGTTGCACTCCCACCTCTTCGCGCCCGAGGCGACGGGCCCTTGACGAGCCACCACCCTCCCTGATTACTACTGTAGACAGTCTGTCGAACGCGGTGACTGACATGCGCACGGGCCAAAGGGCGCTTCGGGCGGTCACCTCGCCCCACAACCTCCCAGACTGGTACATCGCTTCCAGGCCATAGGCAGCGCGCTGCAGCGGGTCTCCGCCCTGCATACCCAATCCGGCGCCGAACCCCAAACGGAAATCACCGCCGTGATCCTCCATCACCGGGTAGCGCGCCAGAGGGAAAAATATGCGTGGGGCCATGTGCCGGGTTGCGCGGTAGCGTTCAATGACACCGCCCGCCAGGGCAGGTGCCCTGGAAGGCGCGTCAAGACTCGGAATGTCGGATAGCGGCAGGCGCTCGGCCGGGCTCACGATGCGCCCCCTCCCGGGGGAAAACGGCGCGATCTTGATGTCAGCACCCTCGTGCCGCGCCTCCACGAAAGCGAGCCTGCGTCCGTCGGGAGACACCGCGCCCTCAAAAGCCCCGTACGGCACGTTGGTAAGCTGCGCCAGGGCATCCTTTTCCACATCCAGTGCAAAGACATTTACCACGCCTCCCAAATCGGCTGCAAGAAGAAGGAATTCGCCGCTCGCGCTCCAAGAGATATCAAATATCGAAGCGTCCCGAAGAAACAGCCAAGGCTCCATGGCCAGTCCCCGCCCCTGCCGGGCGCGATACAGGCCTTGGACTCCATCCTTGCGCGCCAGCACGGCCACGTCGCCGCTGCCGGGGCGCCTTGCAAGCTGCACGAACAGGGTTCGCCGTGCGGCCGTGACCGGCATTATCGCGCCGGCGGAGGAGACGTGGACCCACTGGTTGAATTGGCCCGTGTTCTGCAGTGCCCACAGTCCGTCTTCAATCTGGAGAGGTGAATGAATGCGTGCTCCTCTTGAAAGCCTGGCAACACTATCCTTCTCGAGATCCAGTCGGAATGCGTCGGCCACAAGCCTGGTGTGTGCAAGCGGGTCGCGTACGTACCTGGAAAAGACTACGGCATCCCGGTCCTCCGACAAGCTGTAATGGTAGTCCTCCGGGAGCGACTGCAGGCTGAGCCGCTTCGGCCTGCCGCCTTCGGCATCGAGCTGGTACAGACCCCGGGGCAGGTCATTTCCGCTGGCATGCACGATCAGCGTGCCTCCGTCGAGCCATCTGGGACGGCGATAGATGTGACCGGGGCCGCTCGCTATGGCCACCGACTGCGTAAATGGCCCAAGCCGGCGCTGCCTAGCTTCCTCTGCCATACGCATTTCTCTCCTGAAACGGCGTCCGGTGCGGAAGGGCAATTCGCCCGTGGCCGTCCACAGCTCCACGCCAAAGCCCAGAAACGGAATCTTGTCGTGCAGCCTCGCCGCACGGCTAATGACATCCGTCCCTGCAAAGTACCGGTAAAGGTTTGCGCCGCCGACATAGTAGCGATCCGGCGGGAGCGCAAATGCCGGTACCTCAAGCATCTGCGCAAGCGTCCAGGGCCGCCGTGATGCCATGGCAGCCCAGAATTGCATCTGAAAAAGCGGATGGTTGAGCCTGCCGGCACCTGGCTGCAGGTGACTCTCATGGTAGACTGCCACTCCTTCCGCGATGCCGGGCGGCACCCACAGCTGGAGAGCTCTCGCCAGATCCGGAGCGACGCGCCGCACGATTCCCACCACTCCCCGGCCCGAACCCAGCTGCGCGTGGGCGGCGTGAACCAATTCGTGTGGTGCCACGGCCCATATCCACGACTCGTGGCGGGCGGAAAGCCGGCTGCCCTTGACGGCAACCGCACCGATTTGCTGCCGGAACGGAACAGGCGAAACCAGCCCGCTCGCACGATCGCTGAATCCGTCGAGTACCACGGGCATTCGCACGGCGTGACCGCCAGGAAAGCGTGCTTGTGCGCGCGGCAGCTCGGCCTCCAGTATGGCCGCCGTTTCCCGCGCCAGCAATTCCGCGTCACCTTCAAAGATGACGTCAAAATGCGGACTACGCAGCACCCGGTACGCCAGTCCGGCAGGCCGGTAGATTACTTCGTAGGCAAGCGGAGCATACTGGCCGTATGCCGCCGCGACGAACGCGCTTGCGGCAAAGGCGCCCGCCACGGCCGCGCCGCAGGCAAGCCGCAGCAGGCGAGGCAAGCTACATTGGCCGCATGCGCGCGCGGCGCACCGGACAGACTCTGACATGCGGAGGGGGAGGGATTCGAACCCCCGGTAGGCAGAGCCTACAATGGTTTTCGAGACCACCCCGTTCGACCGCTCCGGCACCCCTCCGTGTGCCCATGCAAACGCCTCCGGAAGCCGGAGGTTTTAGCCGGCAAGCATGTTCCCGAGAACCTCCCCGGCCGCGTCGAGAACCGCGTCCAGGCGTTCCGGCTCCTTTCCGCCCGCCGTAGCGAGCTCTGGCCTTCCTCCGCCTCCTCCACCCATGCGGCGAGCGAGATCACCAACCAGCCTGCCGGCCTTGAGGCCACTCCGGACCAGGTCGTCCGATATAGCCGCCACGAGATAGGCCTTGTCTCCGGATGGATCCGCCGCGCCGAGCAACCCGACGGCATTTTCGCCCATCCGCCTCCTTAGCGAGGTTCCAAGCGTCCTCAGCGTTTCCATGTCCATTTCCGGCAGCCGGCCTGAGACAAGGCGCACCCCGGCCGCGAGAATGGCCCTAGAGACCAGGGGGTCTAGGTGTGCTTCAAGCCGCTCCCTTTGCAGGGCATCCATCGCCTTGGCCAGCTTTCGATTCTCGCTGACCAGGTCTGCCACCAGCTCGTCGCTGGAATTCCTTAGTCCATGAAAGTGGCTTCGTACCCTGGAGAGCTCCGCAAATTCCCGCTGCACCACGGTGAGGGCATCCAGACCGGCGATAGCCTCCACACGCCGCACGCCCGCCGCAACGGATCCCTCCGAGCGAAACAAAAACAGTCCGAGCTCTCCGGTGGCGTCGACGTGTGTACCTCCGCAGAGCTCGACCGAGAAGGCAAGATCAAACGTCACGACTCGCACCCTGTCTCCGTACTTTTCCCCAAACAGAGCCGTGGCTCCCATCGCCAGCGCTTCTGAAAAGGGTACGTCCGTAAGGATCTCTGCCGCAACATTGCGCTGTACCATTTTATTAACGCATTCCTGGATGCGCTGCAAGTCGGCCTTCGAGACGCGCTCGTGGTGGTTGAAGTCGAACCGCAGATGATCGGGTGCCACCAGCGACCCCTTCTGCGCAATTCCGGGGCCAAGTACCTCACGCAGGGCCGCGTGCATGAGGTGCGTTGCCGTATGGTGCTTTGCAAGACGCGCGCGGCGCGCCGCATCCACGACGGCTTCCACCGGCGCATCCCACGCCACGGGCAGCGTTTCCGTGACATGGAGAATCCGGCCGGCCGCAGCCTGGGTATCGACAACCCGGATCTCCTGATCCCCGATGCGCAGGATGCCGCGATCTCCCTGCTGTCCGCCACTCTCGCCAAAGAACGGCGTGCGGTCCAGGACTACAATATATGGGCGTTTGAGCCGCAACAGGCGGATGCTTGCCCCGCGGATTCGGGTGGCCTCGTAGCCGAGGAATTCGGAATCGTCGCCGGCCGAAACGCGCTGCCAGACCGTATCGTCCGATGGTTCCGCCGCGTGCATTTTCAGAAAGGCGGCATCTTCCGGGTCGATGCGTACGCCGAGCGCGTGGTCCTGCCGGGCGCGGTTCTTCTGTTCCGCCATGAGCTCGGAATACCGGGTCAGGTCCACGCTCAGCCCTTCTTCCCGAGCCATTAGGTCGGTCAGGTCAACCGGAAAACCGTACGTGTCGTGCAACAGGAAGGCTATCTCTCCGGGAACCGTCTTCTCGGCGGCCACGCCCGCGAATTGGGACAGCAGACTTGAGCGGTGCACCCGGCTCCCGTATGCCTTCTCCAACAGGTCGATCATTCTCGCATCTCCGCCGATGCGTTCCAGCGCCGAGCGCCGGTGACCGTTGGTCAATTGTGCCAGCTCCCGGACATAGGGCGCAACTCGCTCGAACAGCTTCATGCCATTCCCCAGCGTACGCAGAAACGCGCGCTCTTCGGCTTGAACCATCTGTTCGATCCGCTTCTTGTGCGTGACAAGTTCTGCGTACTGGGACCCCATTTGAAGGACTACCGTGCGCACAAGCCTGTGCAGAAAGGGCTCTCGAAATCCCAGGAACTGGTAACCGTACCGGATCGCGCGCCGTAGCAGGCGCCGAATGACATAGCCCCTGCCCATATTTCCCGGCACCACGCCATCGGCAATAGCGAATGCGATGGCCCGGATGTGATCCGCCACCACACGCTTGGCGATGCGCACCTTCGGCGCCAGTTTCGGGTCTCGGATGTCGTCATAGTCATGCACGTAATCCAGAGGCGACAGCTCCGCAATCTTTCGGAAGAGCAACGAGAACGCGTCCGTATCATAGGTGCTGCTCTTGCCTTGCAATACGGCCGCCAGGCGCTCCAGTCCCATTCCGGTATCGACGTGCCTGGCAGCCAGCGGATCAATGGATCCGTCTCCTACGGCGTTGAACTGGATGAAGACCAGATTCCAGAGCTCTATGACGTCAGGGCTGTCAGCATTGACCAATTGCTCCCCCGGAACACGGCGCCGCTCCTCCTCGGATCGCAAATCGATGTGGATTTCCGAGCAGGGACCGCACGGGCCCGTGTTGCCCATCATCCAGAAATTGTCCTTGGATCCAAAGTAGAGGACGTGGTGCTCCGGCAATCCAGGCTGGCGCTTCCACACTTCTGCCGCTTCATTGTCCGCGCCAAGCCCGAGAGACTTGTCCCCGGCATGAACGGTCGCATACAACCTGCCCGGATCCAGGCCCCAGCGCTCAGTAAGCAGCTCCCAGGCCCACGCTATTGCCTCCACCTTGAAGTAGTCGCCGAAGCTCCAGTTGCCAAGCATCTCGAAAAAGGTGTGGTGATAGGTATCGTGCCCTACCTCCTCGAGATCATTGTGCTTGCCCGAAACGCGCAGACACTTCTGCGTGTCAACGGCGCGCACGTAATTGCGGCGCCCGGAGCCCAGAAACACGTCCTTGAACTGGTTCATCCCCGCATTCACGAACAGCAGGGACGCGTCGCCGTGGGGAACCAGCGCTGAGCTCGGAACCACTTCATGCCCCTTGTCCCGGAAGAAAGCAAGGAAGTCTTCCCGAACCTCGTTTATGGTACGCGGTCGGCGCATGCGTTTTTCCGGTAATCCATAGCCCTGTGATACGCAGAGCCGCCGAATTAGGTGCCCTTCGGAAGCCGAGAGATATCCCTTGCCGCACGAAAGGAGGCGTGCCCCTCGAAGGCCGCAAGCGCGGTTCTTTCGGCGGATCCGGAACCACAATCGAAATTGCCTAGCCGGCAGGGTCTTAACCGCGGAATGCGCTAGATCCGCTCCACGGCTACGGCGGCCGCACCGCCCGTGCCGTGACAAATGGCAGCAACACCCGTTTCACTGCCGTGCGTGCGAAGTGCCTGCAGTAGCGTCACCAGGATGCGGGCTCCCGAGCAGCCTATGGGGTGTCCGAAGGCTATTGCCCCTCCATGCACGTTCAGGCGATCCTGTGAGATTCCGAGACCTCGACCAAACAGTATGTTGCTGACCGCGAAAGCCTCGTTGTTCTCGAACAGGTCCACGTCCGCGATCTTCATGCCCGTTCGGCTAAGCAGGCGACGCACTGCGGCGACGGGAGCCTCGGCGAATCTCCAGGGCTCGCCGCCCACCCAGCACCCTGCCACGACGCGCGCCTTGGGCTGCAGGCCAAGCGCCCGAACGGCCTCCCCGCTGGCCAGGACAAGCGCGGCACTTCCATCGCTGATTTGGCTGCTGTTGCCGGCCGTAAGCAGTCCATCCTTCCTGAACACAGTTCGGAGCTGGGCGAGTTTCTCAATGCTGGTATCAGGACGGATTCCTTCATCCGTTGCCAGCACGGTATTCCCATCCCTTGCCAGCGGAATGATTTCGGCGTCGAGCATCCCGCTTGCCGCTGCCGCCGCTGCTCGCCGGTGAGAGACCGCAGCCACTTCGTCCAGGTCTCTTCGCGAAACGTCCGTCTGCTCCAGGAGGCGCTCCACCTCCTCTCCCATGGACGCACCCGAAAGTGGATTGGTCAGGCCATCCACCAGGAGCATGTCGGAAACGCGATCCGTGCCGCCGGGCACATACTGCAGCTTGTCGCGAGCCTCCGCAGAGACCGAGAATCCTGTGCCCGACATGGACTCCACTCCACCTGTGAGCACTATCTCGGCATCGCCCGCGCGAATGTGCGCCGCACCCGTAATAATCCCCATCATGCCGGAAGCGCATACCATGTCGAGCGCCACCGCGTCAACCGAATCTGGGAATCCTGCCTTCAACGCTGCCTGGCGCGGCAAAAGTTGGCCGTGGCCCCCGCGCAAGACATTGCCGAACACCACCAGATCCACGTCTGCAGCAGCGAGATCTGCGCGCGAGGCCGCCTCCCGCATGATAGGCGCGGCAAGATCCGCCGGGGACCAGTCCTTGAGAGCTCCTCCGAAGCGTCCGATCGGCGACCGGACGGCAGCAATCACAAAGACATCACGCATGCGCCAATCGCATTATCATTTGCTCAACGCTTGTCGTAGGAGCATCACATTGAAGGGACCGGCAGACGTAAGCCGTGGCCGTTCCCTCCAGGCTCTTGTACGCTGCGAGGCCCGGCACTACGCGAGTCAGGTCGTCCGGTGCCTTGCCCTCCGGTCGCAACATTACCACTTTCCGCGGCAGAAAGTGCCTTCGCAAATTCTGCAGCATCGCCTTGGTGTCGGGCGCATCGGGATCACCGGCAATTACTACCTCAAAAGACGGCCCCAGCGCAAAGTCCAGCGCCGATAACATGGCCGTAAACCCGGACGGGTGGGCCTCGATCGCGGCCGCAAAGCACCGCACTAGTGCATGCGCACGCTCTTCCTGCTGCGCGTCGGCGCTGAGGCGCGCCAAACGCAACAGATTCATCATCATTACGGAGTTGCCAGAGGGGCAGGCTCCGTCGTATGCGTCCTTGGGGCGTACAACCAGCGATTCAGCGTCATCAGCCGTAAGGTAGAATGCACCTCTGGCGTCGTCCCAGAAGTGCTCCAGGCACCTTGTAGCCAGCAGCAATGCTTCCTCCAGATACTCTGCTGCATACGTGGTCTCGTAGAGTTCAAGGAGTCCCCATACGTAGAATGCATAGTCATCCAGCATGCCGCTTACGCCAGACTCACCGCGTCGCCAGCGATGAAGCAGGCGCCCCCCGGAGAGGGTCAGGTTGTCCCGCACGAACCTCGCCGCGCGGCATGCCGCGGCGGCGTACCGCGGCTCTTCGAAGGAACGCGAGGCGACACTCAGGGCGGCAATCATCAGGCCGTTCCAGTCGGTGAGCACTTTGTCGTCCTTGCCAGGACGTACGCGGCGCTTGCGGTTTTCAAGGAGCTGCGTTCGCGCTTCCTCCAGACGGGCTTCGTCCGCGTTCCGCGTCAGGTACAATACGTTTTCGCCTGTGAGCTTGCCTGTAGCCTCGTCCGCAAAATTGCCTTCCTCGCGCACGCTGAAAGCCTCGGCCGCGAACCGGAACAGCGCCTTGTCCAGGACCTGCTCTAGCTCGTGCTGGTGCCACACGTAGAACTTGCCTTCGCGTCCCTCGCTGTCCGCGTCCTCGGCCGTGTAAAACCCGCCTTCCGGTCCCGTCAGGTCCGACAGGACGTAGGTAATGATTTCCCTTGCAACACGCTGGTAGAGCGGCTTCCCCGTCGCCCGGTAGGCCTCGGCATACGCAATCACATGCAGCGCCTGGTCATAGAGCATTTTTTCAAAATGAGGGAGCTTCCATTCGGCATCCGTCGAATAGCGATGAAAGCCGAAGCCCACCTGATCGAAAATGCCGCCCATGCGCATCTTCTGCAGCGTGACCTCCACCATGCGAAGCGCATCGGCTTCACCGGTACGCCGCCAGTACCGGAGCAGGAACATCAGGCCGTGGGGCGAAGGGAACTTTGGTGCGGACCCAAACCCTCCACGTTCCACGTCGAAGCGGCTCCTTAGTTGGTGGTAGGCCTTGGTCATGGTCTGCACACTCGGCATCTCAGCGCCCATGTCCGCCCTTGCCGTCGCAGCCAGGTTACCCGCAAGCCTGAGGGCCTCGCGGTCTATATCCTCCCTTCGCTCGTGCCAGAATTCCTGAATGCGCGGTACCAGGTCCAGCATGCCGATTCTCCCGAACCGGCTTTCGCGCGGAAAATACGTGCCGGCAAAGAACGGCCGACCTTTAGACGTCATGACAATGGTGAGCGGCCAGCCGCCACTGCCCGTGAGCATCTGGCACACGGTCATGTACACGGAATCTATGTCCGGCCGCTCCTCGCGGTCCACCTTGATATTGACAAAGGCCTCGTTCATCAGGCGCGCGACCGCCGGATCCTCGAAGGATTCCCGTTCCATGACGTGGCACCAGTGACATGTGGAGTAGCCGATGGAAAGAAACACTGGTACATCGCGCGAGCGTGCAGCATCGAAGGCTGCCGGTGACCAGGGCCACCAGTTGACAGGATTGTCCCGGTGCTGCAAGAGATACGGACTGGCGGAATCGGCTAGGCGGTTGGCCATGATGGTTCGAAGAGCCTGCGGCTAAGACGAGCTCTGACAAGTTAGGGCTACGACGATATCCATAACGTTGGTATGGGTAGGGCCGGTGCGCAGCAATCCCGGTATGGATCGAAAGAAACCGTATGCGTCGTTATTCTCCAGGGCATCCGCTGCGCTCTGGCCCTGCAGGCGCGCCAGCTCAAGGGTACGCGGGGTGGCCCAGGCACCTGCGGCGTCGGTGGGGCCATCAATGCCGTCCGTGCCTCCGCTGAGCACCAAGGTCCGTGTGCCACAGCCGTCCAACGCGACCGCCGCCGCCAGGGCCAGTTCCTGATTCCGCCCGCCCCGGCCAGTGCCGCGCACGGTGACCGTTGTCTCGCCTCCCCAGAGCAAACAGGTGCCAGCCGGTGAAGCTTCAGTCCTGCGTCCGATCTCCGCACCACGCACCCGCGCTTCGCCGGACAAGGCGCCGGCCAGAATCTGCGGTTCGTAGCCGAGCCGGCGCGCTTCTAAGCTAGCCGCTCGCAGTGCCGTCGAATTGCTGCCCAGAAGCACGGCTCGCTCAAGCGACGAGAGGGATTGCCGAACGGGGCGTCCGTTCAGGTCGCGCTTGAGGGCCACGCGGACTTCCTGCGGCATTTGTGACCAGATTCCGTATTTCATGGCCACGCCGACGGCTTCTTCCGCGGTCGACGGGTCCCGCACGGTGGGGCCGCTGGCAATGACCGCAAGGCTATCTCCGATCACATCCGAGACCGCCAGTGTTATAACGGTGGCGGGCCTGGCAGCCAGACCGAGCCGTCCGCCCTTGATGCGAGAGCAGTGCTTCCGTATGCAGTTGATCTCGTCAATGGCAGCGCCGCAGCGCAGCAGCAGACGCGTGACCTCCTGCAGCGCCTCCGGCCGCACCAGCGGGGCAAACCAGAGTGCCGACCCACCGCCGGACAGCAGCACGACAAGCAAGTCCTCCGAGCCGCAGGAGCGGGCCGTTTCCAGCGCGCGGCGCGCGGCGCGCAGCCCTGCGGCATCCGGCACGGGATGCCCGGCCTCCTCTACTTCCACGAGCTGCGGGCAACGCAGCATATTCGGCAAGGTGGTAGCGTAGCCGTGCGGCACTACTACATGGCCCGCGACGTCACCGTGCGCGAGTAGCGGCTCCAGCGCGCCGGCCATGGCCATGGATGCTTTCCCCGCTCCGATCACCCGGATCCGCCTGAAATTCCGCAGCGGGCTCCCGGCCACCTCCGCAAGGTCCAGACCCGCCATCAGCCTGTCCGCCTGCACGCTCCGCAACGCAGCCTCAAAGATGGCGCATCCGTCCGCAACCAGAGTCTGCATGCGTCTCAGGCTAGGTGTGCATCCGGCGCCTGTCCGCTTTGCCACGCAGAGGCGCCAGCCTTATACTTATGGGTCCAATATCGTCCACAATCTACACGACCTACGTGAAACGAAGAACTTTCATGGCCACTGCCGCGGCGGCGGTACCTTTTGCAGCCGGCGCACCGGGCTCGCGTCAAGAGGACCGCCAGTATTTCGAGCTTACGGAGTTTCATACACACGTCGGAGCGCGCCGGAGCAGGGTGGCTGATTTCTACCGGGACGTGGCGCTGCCGGCTCTTTCCAGACTGGGCATCGGCCCGGTCGGCGTCTTTACGGTTGCGTATGGTCCGACGCGCCCTTCTTTGTTCGTGCTCGTGCCTCACGACTCGCTGGAGTCCGTGCTGGCTACGCCGGCACGTCTGCTCGAGGATGCCGCGTACCGCCGCGACGGCGCGGCATTCCTGGAAGCGCCCCTGTCGGATCCGGCATACGTGCGCAAGGAGCGGCAGCTCCTTGTGGCCTTCACGGACATGCCCCGCATAGAGGTGCCTACGCAAGCGGAATCACGGATTTTCGAGCTGCGTGTCTATGAGAGTCACAGCGAACGCGCCGGGCAAAAGAAGATTGACATGTTCAACGGGGGCGGCGAGATAGCCATTTTTCGCAAGACCGGCCTCACACCTGTCTTTTTCGGGGAGACTCTTTTTGGGCCACGCATCCCCAACCTGACCTACATGCTTTCCTTTGATCACATGCAGGCGCGGGACGAGGCCTGGGCCACGTTCATAGCGGATCCTGACTGGATCAGCCTGCGGGACGATCCGCAGTACGCTGACACCGTTTCCAACATATCGGACATCATCCTTCGCCCCACGCCGTTTTCGCAGATCTGATGCCTGTCGGCCGATTTGCCCTGCTCTGCAGTCTCCTGGCGGCAGCCCTCGCCGCCGCGCCCTTGGCATCGGCCCAGGATGGCGTTGCAGGTGCGCCGGACCGGCGCCCGGACGAAGGCGAGGGGCCCTTCGAGCGGCTGATAATCCGCGGGGCAACCATGATCGATGGCACGGGGGCTCCGCCCCGCAGTCCCGTAGACATCGTCATCGAAGGCAACACGATCACGCGCATCGCAAGCGTCGGAGCCCCGCTTGCGGACATAGATCCGGATGGCAGACCGGACGGCGCCACGCGCGAAATCGATGCGTCCGGCATGTATGTGCTCCCGGGCCTGATCGACCTGCATGCCCATACGGGAGGCGTGCCCAAGGCCCCGCATGCCGAGTATGTATACAAGCTCTGGCTTGCGCACGGCATCACGACCATAAGAGGAGTGCCGACGGGCCCCTTCAGCTGGTCCCTGAATGAACGGGAAAGAAGCAGCCGCAACGAAATCGTCGCCCCCCACATCGTCTCCTACCACAGACCTGGCAGCGGCTGGAACGGTCGGCGCGTAGAATCTCCCCAAGATGCACGTGAATGGGTGCGCTTTGCGGCGGAAAAGGGCGTTGACGGCCTGAAGCTCGGCGCCTATTCTCCGCCCATCATGGCCGCCCTGCTCGATGAAGCCCGCAAGCTCGGTATGGGGTCGACGGCGCACCTCGACCAGATGGGAGTGGCGCAGATGAATGCGCTGGATGCGGCGCGGCTGGGCATGACGGGCATGACGCACTTTTACGGGCTGTTCGAGGCCATGTACGAGGCAAACGACGTGCAGCCCTGGCCGTCCCGTATGGATTACAACGACGAGCAGCTGCGATTCGCGCAGGTGGCACGACAGTGGAATCTCGTGGAACCCGGAGGTGCAAAATGGAATGCTCTTCTGGATGAATTCCTGGAGCTGGATTTCTTCATAAACCCGACGATGGGCATCTACTCGGCCGGGCGGGATGTCATGCGGGCAAGAAATGCCGACTGGCATGCCATGTATACGCTTCCTTCCCTGCAGGACTTCTTTGACCCCAGCCGCCACGACCATGGCTCGTACTGGTACTACTGGACCACCCACGACGAAATAGCGTGGAAGAATTTCTATCGCGTGTGGATGCGCTTCCTTCGCGATTACAAGAATCGGGGCGGCAAGGTAACCGTGGGATCGGACAGCGGCTATATCTACCAGCTGTACGGCTTTGGCACGATTCTGGAGCTGGAATTGCTGCAGGAAGCGGGATTCCATCCGCTGGAAGTGATTCGCGCCGCCACGATGCACGGCGCGGAAGAAATTCACAAACCGCTCGGCAGGGAAATTGCCTACGGAGCCGTTCGGCCAGGATTGCGCGCGGATCTCATTGTTGTGGAGGAGAACCCCCTTGCCAACCTGAAGGTGCTCTACGGGACAGGGGCGGTGCGCCTGAACGACGACACGGGAAAAGTGGAGAGGGTCGGCGGCATTCTCTATACCATCAAGGACGGCATCATTTACGATGCCAGGACGTTACTCAAAGATGTCGAGCAAATGGTGCTCGACGCAAAGCAGAACCTCTAATCACCAAACCTTCAATCAACATCATGATCAGGTACTTTCTCCCCATCGCCGCGCTGCTGCTGGTTATCGCTGCACCCGCCAGCGCCCAGGATGGGCACGACAACAGTGCTTATCTGGCCAGCCTCAAGGCGGACTTTAACGGCAGTTCCTCCAAGCTGATGGACCTCGCCGGAGCATTCTCCGAGGAGCAGTACTCATGGCGGCCAGCCGACGGCATTCGCTCCGTGAGCGAAGTCTTCATGCATGTCGCCAGCGCCAACTACTTCATTTCCGCCGGCCTCGGGCACGACATGTCGCACCTCTTGCCCGAAAATGCCGAAGCCACGGTAACAGGCAAGGAGGAGGCCATGAAGGTGCTGAAGGAAAGCCAGGACCACGCGGTCATGGCCCTGGACATGCTTGGTGATACCGACCTGAGTGGCACGGTGCAGGTATTCGGCCGGGAAATGCCCCGGTACACGGTGCTTGGCATCCTTGCAGGACACAGCCACGAGCACCTGGGTCAGAGCATCGCCTACGCCCGCTCCATTGGAGTGACGCCTCCCTGGAGCCAGTAGCCTGTGCTGCGGCTTCTCGCTTGCCTGTGTATTCTGGCAGGCTGCGCGCCCGCTGACCAAACGGCTTTCCCTGCACGCGCCCTGACGTATCTGGTGCCGTGGAATGCCGGTGGCGGCACCGATACGGTCTCGCGCACGCTGGCCTCGGTCCTCGCCGAAGAGCTGGGCCGAGGCGTTACCGTCGTCAATCGCAGCGGCGGCGGCGGCGTGGTCGGCCATCTGGCACTGGCCGGGGCTCGCCCGGACGGCTACACGATAGGAGCCGTCACGGTGGAAATCACGATGATGCACCACGTGGGCCTGACAGAGCTCACGCACGCTGACTATACGCCGCTGGCGCTGATTACCAACAACCCCTCCGCCATTACGGTTCGGGCAGACAGCCCTTGGCAGACGGTGGACGACTTGCTGCGTGATCTGCGGGAGCGGCCGGGCGAGCATTTCGCGTCCGGAACTTCGAGGGGCGGCGTCTGGGACCTTGCGCGAATCGGATTCCTGCAGAGGGCAGGACTGCCGGAAAGCGCGATGCCCTGGGTACCCAGCCAGGGCGCGGCACCCGGCCTGCAGGAGCTTCTTGCCGGCGGAGTGGACGTGGTAACGGCTGCGCTCGCAGAAACGGACGCCCTGCGGCGAGCGGGGCGGGTTCGGGCGCTGGCCGTGATGGCTTCCGAAAGACTGGCTGCCGCTCCCGAGGTACCCACGCTGAGAGAGCTTGGCTTCGACTGGACGATCGGTGGATGGACGGTAGTCTGCGGACCGCAAGACCTGCCGGCGGATGTGCGTGCTGTGCTGGTGGAGGCTATCCGGCACGCTGTGCAGTCCGAGTCTTTCCGGGCGCCGCTGGAAGCCGCTGGGTTCAATCTTGAATACCGGGACGGGGAGTCGCTGCAGCGCTTCATAGCCGAGCAGGACAGCACAAACGGCGCACTGCTCCGATCCGGCGGACTGGCATCCTAGATGGGGCCGGCACGCCATGCCATCAGCGGCGTGCTGGTGGCCGGACTGGGCGTGGCCATCTGGCTCGCAACGCTGCCTTTCCCTGAGCTGGACAGCGGCTATCCCGGACCAGCGCTGTTCCCGCGGGCCATTGCGATCGGCCTTATTCTTTCGTCTGTCTGGCTCCAGACGGGAGCCCGTGGACCACGCGCGCCAGCGCTCCCCTCAGCGCCCGCCCTAGTCCGGTGCGCAATGTGCCTGGGCTGCGTGTGCACGTTTCCCCTGCTTCACAGCCTGTTGGGTTCGGCCATCGCAGCCGGACTGGTAGCGGCGGGAGTCGGCCTGCTATTCGGCATACGCCTGCTCCATGCTGCTGCCACGGGAGCCGTTGTTGCCGCGCTTGTCCAGCTGCTGTTCGTGCTGCTGCTGGGTGTAGCATGATAAGCTGGCAGGCATTCCTCGCCCTCATTCTGGGAGGGCTTTACGGTTCGATCTTCGGCGCGATTCCGGGCCTTACGGCCACGCTGGCCGTCGCCCTGTTTATTCCGCTGGCGTTCTTTCTCGATCCGATCATTGCGCTGCCGGCCATCATAGCCATCTCATCGGTAGCGATCTACGCGGGCGACGTGGGATCAGCTGTGGCCCGCATTCCGGGCACACCCGCCAGCGCGGCATACGTCGAAGAATTGTACGATGTAAGCAGCAGGAGGGGGCCGCTGTACGGCCTGGGCATCAGCGCCCTTGGCTCGGCTGCAGGCGGCATTGCAGCAATGGTGGTGCTGGTGCTCGGCGCTACCG
>CAZXEU010000214.1:0-37117 GCA_964639665.1 uncultured Rhodothermaceae bacterium
CGGCTCCCCTTCTGAATCGTGTCGTGCCCGGAAGCGCCAAGGAGAGTATCAGTATAGCTTTTGCCAGCTCGTCCGGCAATCGCGGCCTGCCGCAGATTGCGCAGCGACTCGCGGATGGTCTTGCAGGCTGCGATACTGCCATCTGCAGGAGCGCCTTCAATTTGAGGCGTGCGGCCTTGTATCCAGGCATATCGCTGCCTGCGGCAATCGTCAGGCGTCCAGGCTGCCAGCCGCTGGACGCCCTTTTTCCGAAGTGTGGGGGCCATCATCGGCCGTCCCGCAACCTGTCAGGACGTGTATGTAATCCACTGCAGACCGGACGGATTCCTCGACCGCCTGAAGGAGCGGAATTCCTGCGGGAACAAAGAGGCGCAGTCAAGTATCGAAGAATCGATAACGCGCGCTGGGCCTACGGTTCAGGGCAGACCTGCTTCGCCGGCGGCGCCATCGCTGACACGCGCGATGGCATCATAAGGGTAAGTTTTCGGTCCGGGCAGGCGCAAAGAATCCAGGTTTTGGCCCGACACACAGCATAAATGGAAGGTCAGCGCGCGTCTAAGCATACCGGTGTTCACGCCGCATTGGCACCGGAACCCACCTTGCAGGCCCCCTACGAGGAGCCGTCGATTTTTGCCAAGACGCACGCGTTCATGGCGCCGGGCGCCCTGCATGCGCAAGCTCGCGATGCGGGCCTCTATCCGTACTTCCGCCCGATCGAACGCAGCGAGGGAACGCGTGCCATTATCAACGGGCGGGAGCTGATAATGGCAGGGTCCAACAATTATCTGGGCCTTACGTCGGATCCGAGGGTAAAGGAAGCCGCCGAGCAGGCCATCGACAAATACGGCACCGGATGTACGGGCAGCCGGTTCCTCAACGGGACCCTGGATCTTCATCTGGAGCTGGAAGAGCGGTTGGCCGCGTTCATGGACAAGGAGAAATGTGTGGTTTTCTCCACTGGATACATGACCAACATGGGCGTCATCCAGGGCGTCACTTCCAAGAACGATCTCATTTTTTCCGACAAGGACAATCATTCCTGTATCCATGCCGGAACGCAGATCAGTGCGGCCGATACCTGGCGGTTTCGTCACGACGATCTGAATCATCTCAAACGGCTTCTCGAAAAAGCCGAAGCCGAACGGCCGGAGTCGGACAAGCTCATCGTTACGGACGGCGTCTTTTCCATGAGCGGTCGCATAGCGCAGGTGCCGGACCTTGTCCGCCTGGCAAACGAGTTTGATGCCGCTCTCATGCTCGATGACGCACACGCCGTCGGGGTCATCGGACCGGGAGGTCGCGGCAGTGCCGCGTATTTCGGACTGGAGGACGCCGTACCCCTCACCACCGGTACGTTCTCGAAGAGTTTTGCATCTCTGGGCGGATTTGCGGTTGGGGACCGGGACGTGATCGAGTACATCCGGCACATGGCACACGCCCACATATTCAGTGCTTCCATGCCTCCTGCGAGCGTGGCCACGGTGCTGAAGTGTCTGGATATACTGCAGGAAGAGCCTTGGCGGCTCAAGCGTCTCTGGGACATTTCCACGTACATGCGCGACGGCTTCCGCGATGCCGGCTTCAACGTGTGGACGAGCCAGGCTCCCATCATTCCGGTAGTTATAGGCGACGAGATGATGTCGGCGTTCCAGTTCTGGACTGATCTCCTCGAAGAAGGTGTTTTCGTCAACCCGGTCGTGCCCTGGCGGGGTGCCGTGCCGAGGGGCCGTGCCCTCATGCGGACTTCCTACATGGCAACGCATTCGGACGAGGAATTGGATTATATTCTGGACGCCTTCCGCCGCGTAGGCCGCAAGCACGGTACGGTCAGCAACGGGATGATTTAGCTGGCGCACGGCCGGAGCATAGCAGGCGGCCTGCCAGGCGACCCAGCAGAGGCCAACCATGGCAGCACCTGTAACGGAAATCCGGCCGGTGAAGACTCGCAGGGACCTGCGGCACTTCCTTGATCTGCCGTATGCCCTGTATCGCGACAATCCGTACTGGGTACCGCCCGTACGTCTGGACGTCGCGCACATGGTGCATCCGAAGAAGAATCCCTTCTTCCAGCACGGCGACATGCAGCTGTTTGTGGCCACGCGCCGTGGAAAGTGCGTCGGCCGCGTAGCTGCCATAGTCAATGGCATGCACCTGCGCCGTTACGATGACGGAACCGGGTTTTTCGGCTTTTTCGAAGTCGAGGAAAGGCAAGAGACCGCAGTCTCGCTGCTCGACGCTGCCGGTGACTGGCTGAGGTCGAAGGGTCTTACGAGCATGCAGGGACCCGCCAATCCTTCACTCAACGATACCGCAGGACTGCTGATACAGGGCTTCGACCGTCCGCCCTCCATCATGATGCCCTACAACCCGTCATACTACGAGGGCTTTCTCCTTCAGAACGGCTTCGAGCAGGTCATGTTGATGTGGGCCTTCTATGTGCACCGCAAATACGTCAAGTTCGACCGGCTGAAGCGGGGAGCCAACATCATACGGGGACGCAATCCCGGGCTTTCCATGCGAACGCTGGACATGGACCACTACGACCGGGAAGCCGCCATCGTCCGGGAAATCTACAACGAAGCCTGGCAGAAGAATTGGGGGGCGGTTCCCGCTACGGAGGAGGAATTCAACAAGCTTGCCCGCGATCTCAAGCAAATTGTCGATCCGCGGCTGGCCTTTATCCTGGAGATGCACGGCAAGCCCGTAGGATTTGCCGTGGCTCTTCCTGACATCACGCCGGCCTTCCGGCGACTGAGGAAGGGCCGCCTGCTTCCGCTGGGCATCCTGAGGCTGTGGGCCGGTATCCGTTACTCGAATTCACGGGACATCCGCCTTCCCATCATGGGCGTGCTGAGTGCCTATCACGGCCGTGGCTTTGACGTGCTTCCGGTGCTTGAGACCATTGAGAAAGGTCCCGAATACGGATTTCACGGCTGTGAAATGAGCTGGATACTGAATTCCAACAATGTGATAAAGAGCCTGCTGCTGTCCATCGGTGCCGTCGTGGACAAGAAATACGGCATGTTCCAGAAGCCGCTGGCGCCGCGAGCGTCAGAGGCCGAAATGGCTCAGGAAGATGGCAATCACGCCGGGCTCCAGAGCGACCGTTAGGAGCCCCCCTCCCAGCGCGCCGCCCAGGTGCGATTCGTGGGCGATTCTTCCGTCGCGGCCCAGGGCCATCAGCGAGAATACCACAAAGCCCACCGCGAACAGGACTGCCGGGATGGGGAGAATGCCGAAAAAATAGATCAGGCTGAAGGGCTGGAAAAGACAGAATCCGACCAGCACGCCGCTAATGCCGCCGGAAGCTCCAACGGCGCTGTAGCCGGCATAGCCGGCCCGCAGCACATACGTCAGGCCGTGCGCCGACAGCACGCTGCCGAAGTAGAGAAGCGCAAACGACACCGATCCGAGAAGCTGCTCCAGCGGCGGCCCGAAGAAAAACAGCGTGATGAGATTGAAGGCCAGGTGCCAGAGGGCCACATGCACGAAGGCAGCCGTAACGTACCGGTACCACTGGCCATGCTCGCGTATCATGCGCGGCCGAAAACCCAGGCGTCCCACAAGCGAAGGGTCGGCGTACAGGGCGTAGCCACTGACCAGTCCCGTGGTTACCAGGAGCATCAGCGTTACGGGACTATCCAGAAACGGCATCAGGCCAGTGCCGAAAAATGCTCTGCGATGCCCCGAAAGACAAGGGCGCCGTCCGAGCTTCCCAGAATGGATTCGGCGCAGCGCTCCGGATGCGGCATCATGCCGAGGACATTGCCGGTTTCGTTTACAATGCCGGCAATGTCGTGCAGCGACCCGTTGGGGTTGCCGCCGGCCGTCCCGTCCGGATTGCAGTAGCGCAGCACGACCTGCCCGCCGTCCTCCAGCCGGCGCAGCGTGTCCGCATCCGCGAAGTAGTTGCCTTCCCCGTGGGCAATTGGCACGCGGATCACCTGTCCGGCCTTTAGCGCTCGCGTAAAGGGCGTCGATACGTTCTCGGCCCGCAGATGGACCCATCGGCAGGCAAACCTCAGAGAGGCATTCCGTAGCAGGGCCCCGGGCAACAGTCCGCATTCACACAATACCTGAAACCCGTTGCAGATGCCCAGCACGAGTCCCCCGTTCCGCGCAAACCGCACCACCTGCTCCATGATGGGCGAGAACCGGGCTATGGCTCCGGCGCGCAGGTAGTCGCCATACGAAAAGCCTCCCGGGACCACGACAACGTCCACCCCGCCCAGGTCCGTGTCCTTGTGCCAGATAAAGCGTGTCTGCCAGGCCAGCACATGCCGGGCCACATGGTACGCGTCGTGGTCGCAGTTGGACCCGGGAAAGACGATTACGCCTAGCCTCAGCGACATGGAGCGGGCTAGTCCTTGATGACCTCAAGCTCGAGCGTGATTTCCACCTCGTGGCCGACTACCAGACCTCCCGCTTCGGTCAGCCGGTCCCAGGCCAGACCGTAGTCCATGCGGTCGATCGTGGTTGTTGCCTCGAAGCCTGCACGCTCCTCCTCGCCCATGGCCACGCTGCCCAGAAACTCGGCATCCAGAACCACTTCATGCGTCGTTCCCCGGATGGTCAAATTGCCCGTCATTTCAAACGTGCTGCCGTCGACGCTGCGCACACCGGTGCTCACGAAGGTCATTTCGGGATGCTCCTCCGCGGCGAAGAAATCGGGGGAGCGCAGATGGTTGTCGCGGCGGTCGTTGTCCGTGTTGATGCTGACAGTCTGAATCGTGGCCTCGGCAGAAAGCGTGCTCAAGTCGGTGCCGTCCATGCTGAGCACGGCATCATACTCCCTGAAATCGCCCCTGACATTGGAAATGCCCAGATGCCTGACCTTGAAACCCAGCCTGGAATGGGCATGATCCACGCTCCAGGTGGTCGGTGCGCCCTCCGGCACCGCGCTGTGGAATGCTGCAAGACAAAGGACGGCCGACAGGGCCGTAATGCGAGTCTTCATGATTCTGCTGGCAGTGGTAAGAACGCGCATTCAACGGGCAGGCCACCTACCGGGTCCCGCCAACTTTTTCAGGCACAATACGTTGATTTTGCGCCCAGATACGTCCGCGCGATGATACCAAAGGAACTCTTCAAGAAGATCCGGCGCATCGAGATACGGACGAAAGGACTGGTCAACAACGTGTTTGGCGGAGAGTACCACTCGGCGTTCAAGGGCCGGGGCATCGAGTTCTCGGAAGTCCGGCCGTACCAGTTTGGCGACGATATCCGCTCGATAGACTGGAATGTGACGGCCCGCGCCGGCGACACGTTCGTCAAGGTGTTTGAAGAAGAGCGTGAGCAGACCCTCTTCCTCGTAGTTGACATTTCGGGCTCCGGTGATTTTGGCACCTACGACAAGTTCAAGCGCGAAATCGCGGCAGAGATCTGCGCCATTCTGGGCTTCAGTGCCATCCGCAACAACGACAAGGTCGGCCTGCTGCTGTTTTCCGATCAGGTTGAACTCTTCGTTCCTCCCAAGAAGGGGCGCCGGCATGTGCTCCGGCTCATCCGGGATCTGTTTGCCCACGAGCCGATCTCGCGGCGAACCTCCCTCAGCGTAGCGTTGGGCCACGTGGTCCACATGCTGCGCCGCAGGTCAATCGTGCTGGTGATTAGCGACTTTTTTGACACGGGCTTCGAGAAGCCCTTGCGCCTTTTGGCGCGCCGCCATGACACCGTGGCCATCGTTCTGCGGGATCCCAGGGAACTCAGCCTGCCGCCGCTCGGCCTGCTGGAACTCACTGATCCGGAAACGGGCGCAACGACCATCCTGGATGCGGGCATGCGATCCGTGCGCCGGGCGCTGGCCTCTCACGCCGCCACGGTGCATGATGAGCTGGACACGCTGCTCAGGCGCTGCCGCGTCGACCGAATCTCGATTTCGACCGACAGGGACTACGTCGAACCGCTGGTTCGCTTTTTCAGGGCTCGCGCACGCGTACAATGACGAGAGCGGCGAAGCGAAGTAGCTTGCTGCTGGCTATCGTGCTGGCAGCATTGCCGTGCAGGGCTCAGCGCGCAGAAGCGCTCCTCTCTGTTGACAGCGCAGGCATCGGCGAACGATTCACGCTGACGGTCTATGCACTGCACGCCTTTCCCGGCGAGCCGTCCTTTCCGGCGGCCGCGGCCCGGGACTCCGCTTTCGGCGACCTCGAGGTGCTGGGTATCCACAGTGCCGGCTCGCGCATGATCGACGGAGCAAGACTCGACAGCGTCGTGTACGACGTGACATCCTTTGCACTGGATTCCGCGCGTGTGCCTCCGCTGGAAGTGACATTCGAAGGCGGTACTGCGGCGGCAGCGACGGAGGAGCTGGTTCTCCCGATGATTTCACTGGTTCCACCCGAGGCGGCGGGCGTACGCGACATTGCCCAGCTGGCCGAGTTTGGCATGCCGCTCTGGCCGTACGTCTTGCTCGGCCTGGCGGGGATCCTGACCGGCACGCTGCTGGTCTATTTCCTGCGGCGAAGGAAGCAGCCGCTTGTGCTGGAGGCGGCTCCCGAATCGCCCCGCATTTCGCCCTACGAGGAAGCGTTATTGCGTCTTCGGCGACTTGAAGGTGCCGTGCCCGCCGTGCCGCCGGAAGTTAAGCCCTACTACGTGGAGCTCTCTGCGGCGCTGCGCGGCTATTTCGAAGGCGCTCTGGGCCTGCCTGCGCTTGAGCAGACCACCCGCGAGCTAATGCAGGAGTTTGATCGGGCGACCGTGCGGCATCTCGTGCCCGGTAGCATAGCCTCCCGTACCGGGAGTACGCTTGATCTGGCGGACCTCGTCAAATTCGCCGACGTACTGCCGCCCGCCCCGAAGCACGCTGTTGCGGCCCGCGAGGCCATCGCCATCATTGAGCAGGTCCAGGCCAAGCTGAACCAGATTGCCCGTGATCGCGAACGCCTCCAGACAGCACCCTAGTCTTTATCTGCGCCATGGAATTTGCCAACCCCCAGTGGCTGCTGCTCCTTGCCATCGTGCCGATTGCCGGCATCTGGCACTGGTGGCGCCGCAGGAGCGCGGAAGGGCTGCGGTTCGGAAATATGGCTGCGGTACGGGCCGCCCCGCGAACCTTGCGCGCGTATCTCGGTGCCGTGCCGTCCGTGCTGCGCATGGGTGCCCTGGCGCTGGGCATCGTGGCGCTGGCCCGTCCGCAGACGCGGGACGTAACGCAGGAACGCTTCGCCGAAGGAGTCGACATTGTCCTTGTTCTGGACACTTCCACCTCCATGCTCGCGCAGGATTTCAGCCCCAACCGATTCGAAGCTGCCCGGGATGTGGCTTCCGAATTCATTGAGGGGCGGTTTTCAGACCGCATCGGCCTCATCGTCTTCGCCGCCAAGGCCTACACCCAGACGCCGCTTACCCTGGACTACAATTTCCTGCAGCGCATGCTCGGCGAGGTGGAGGTCGGCGTGATTGAAGACGGGACGGCTATCGGGACTGCCCTGGCCACGGCCGTCAACAGGCTGAAGGACTCGGACGCGGAAAGCAAGGTCATCATTCTGCTGACCGATGGCCAGAACAACCGGGGTGAAGTGGACCCGGTCACGGCTGCCGACGTGGCTTCGGCCCTCGGCGTTCGAGTATATGCCATTGGCGTCGGCACGCACGGCGAAGCTCCGTTTGTGGTCGACAATCCCTTCGCCGGTCCACAGCGCCAGATGGTTCCCGTGGAAATCGACGAGGACATGCTCCGCAGCGTCTCCTCCAACACGGGCGGGCAGTACTTTCGGGCTACAGACAAGGAAGCCTTGCGCAACATCTACGCCCGCATCGGGGAAATGGAGACCACTCGCATAGAAACCCGTATCTATACCGATTACCTTGAAAGGTATCCCCTGTTCTTGTGGCCGGCCGTCGGTCTGTTCCTGGTCGAAATGCTACTGAGTACAACCGTTCTTCGCCGCTTCCCCTGAAACCGGATCCATGGCCTGGCTGCATCCCGATTTTCTCTGGACTCTTGCTGTCGCCCCCACCGTTGCGGTGCTGTTTCTGCTGGCCGCTTGGCAGCGGGCACGGATCCGAAACCGATTCGGCTCATCTCACCTCGTTGCCCGCCTTGCAGCCTCGATAAGCCTCCGGCGCAGACGCTGGAAGGCGGCTGTTCTGGTGGCGGCTGCCTCTGCGCTAGGCCTGTCGCTGGCCGGGCCACAGGTCGGCACCCGTCTCAAGGAGATCAAGCGTGAGGGCGTGGACCTGGTAATCGCGCTGGACGTCTCCATGTCCATGCTGGCGGAAGACGTCGCGCCGAACCGGCTCGAACGGGCCCGAAACGAGATCAAGAAGCTGCTCGGTGAGCTGCGCGGCGACCGCGTCGGAATCGTGATATTTGCGGGTGATGCCTTTCTGCAGTGTCCGCTCACGACGGACTACAGCGCCGTGCGGCTATTCCTGGACGTGGCCAATCCGGACCTCTTGCCCACGCCCGGGACAGATTTCGGCGCGGCATTAAGGATGGCCATCCAGGCGTTCGATACTCCTCCTGAAAATGAAGAAGCACCTTCCCGCGCCTTGCTGATCGTATCAGACGGCGAAAACCACGTTGAAGACCTGGATTCTATCGTGCAGGAGGCCAGGAGACAAGGCATCGTGATCTTTGCAGCAGGCGTCGGCGAACCCTCCGGCGGTCCCATCCCGCTGTACCAGGGCACCCGACGTGTCGGCTACAAGCAGGATCTGGCCGGACAGATCGTCCATACGCGCCTTGAAGAGGAGAGCCTGAAATCGCTCGCCCAGGACGGAGCGTATTTCCAGATCATTCGTACGTCCAGTTCGCTGCCAAAAATAATCCCGGCACTCGATCGTTTGAACAGGGCCGAGTTCGGCGCCGAAGAGTTTGAGGAGTATGATAACAAGTACCAGTGGCCGCTCGCGGCGGCGCTGCTCTTGCTGTTTGCCGAGGCGATGATTCACGACAGACGAAAACGACGCTGATGCAACTGCTCACATTATGCGCATTTTTCCTTGGCGCACAGGTCATTCCGGGAACCGGCGGCGCCAGACAGGGGCGCGATGGAAACGAACACTACAAGGACAGCCGCTTTGAGGAGGCGGCCGACGCCTTCGCAGGCGGCATTGAAACCTACGAAGACGGCAGGACGCCGGACAGGACCTACTACGGGCTGCAGAACAACCTCGGTGCGGCGCTGTACCGGCAGCAGGAATTTGATGCCGCAAACGCGGCATTCTCCCGGGCCGCCGAGAATGCGCAAAGCGATCCCGACTACGCCCGCGCGGCCTACAACGCCGGCAATGCCGCTTTCCAGCGGCAGGACCTTGAGGCAGCCCTGGCCCATTACAAGAATGTGCTCCTTACCGATCCGGCCAACGAGGATGCGCGTTTCAACTATGAATTCGTGCGGCGTCAGCAGCAGGAGCAGCAGCAAAACCAGCAAGATCAGGAGCAGAATCAGGAGAACCAGCAAAACCAGGAACAGAACAGCCAGCAGCAGAACGAGGAGCAGCAAGACCAGGAGCAGCAACAAGACCAGGATGAGCAAGAGCAGAATCAAGAGCAGCAACAGAACCAGGAACAACAGCCGCAGCAGGAAGAGCAGCCGCAGCAAAGCGAGGCCCGCGAGGAAGAGTTGACTCAGGAGCAGGCCGAGCGCATCCTGCAGGCTCTCGAGGATGAAGAACAGCAGTTGCTGCGAGAGATACAGAAGGTTGAGGGGCAGCCCCGGCGTGTTGCCAAGGATTGGTAGCCGCATGCGCACAACGTTCTGCTTAGTCCTGGCCGCGCTGGCCCTTCTCTGGGATGCCGGAACGGCTCGTGCCCAAGAGGTGCAGGCTCTGGTCACCGAGACTACCGTAGGCGCAGAAGAACTGGTGCGGTTCACCATCGAGGTGCGGGGCGCAGAATTCGACCAGATCAGAATCCCGAGCCCTCCGGAGGCGGAGGGCCTAGCGCTTGTCCAGCGCAACCCGGCTACCCAGACCAGCATTTCCGTTACGGGCGCAACCGTGGTGCGCAGCATCGGATACAGCTGGAGGTACCAGCCCCTACGGGAAGGTACCGTCCGCATTCCCGCCGCCAGCGTGGAGATCGGTGATCTGACCTTCACCACGGAGCCCATTGAGCTGATGGTCGTACCGCAGGCCCAGCGGCCACAGGCGAGGCCACAGCCGAGGGGAGGCCTGCTCGATCCGTTTGGCCTGTCAGCCGAGGAACCCGCTGCCAGTGCTGTGGGAGAGCGCGATGTCTATATCCGCGCGCTGCCCAGCGCCAGAGAGGCCTTTCAGAATGAACAGGTGACCATTGACTACGAACTCCTATTCCGTGGCGATCTGCAGCCTCGCAACAGCAGGCTAGCGGATTCCTGGGATGCCGAAGGCTTCTGGCGGGAGGAGCTGGAGATAGAACCCCGCCCCGTGGCGCGCACGGAAGTGCAAAACGGAGTGCGCTATAACGTCATCCTGCTCAAGCGTGTAGCGGTTTTTCCTACACGGCAGGGTCCGCTGACGGTCGATCCCCTTCGGATCGAGACCGAAGTGATCGCGCCCAGACGGGCGGGAGATCCGTTCAGCCGGCCCTTCTTTTCGCTGCGCACACCGTTTCAACTCATTGAACGAGCTTCTCCCGAAGTACGCATCGAATCCATCGCGCTGCCTGCGGGAGCTCCTGATTCCTTCAACGGCGCCGTAGGCCAGTTCCGGCTCCAGGCCACCACGTCTCGCAACGAGGTTGAAATCGGAGAGCCCTTGCAGCTCACCGTCAGCATAACCGGAGCCGGAAATCTGGCCATGCTGGAGAGGCCGCAGCTGTCTCTTCCCGGCGTATTCGAAGCCTACGATCCGGAGGTCGAGATGGCGATTGCCCGGACCGGCAGCATCGTCAACGGCACCAAGACCTTCAAGTATCTCCTTGTGCCACGCTCCAACGGTGCGTTTTCCATAGCACCCATTGAGTTTGCCTACTTCGATCCGCGCAGCAATTCGTACCACACGCTTCGCTCCGAAAGCATGCCCGTGGCCGTCACCGGCGCGACGAGCGGCCCAATGGCCACAGGCACCACGATTTCGGGGTTCCCCGTGGACGACATAACTACCACGATCGCTGCATCACCCTGGGTATCCCTCGACTCGAAACCCCTGCACCGGAAAGGGTGGCCGTATGCCTTTCTTGCCGTTCCGCTGCTGCTTCTGGGCCTGGTCTACGTGGCGCGGCAGAGAGCCACACGCCTGGCCCTGGATACGGCCTACGCCCGAAGCCAGCGCGCCCATCCTCTGGCCAGAAAGCACCTGAAGCAGGCCCGGACGATGCTTCGTGGCCAGAGCTCCCGCGCGTTTTATGAGGAGCTGGAACGCGCCGTTTTGGGTTTTGTCGGCAACCGCCTGAATATCCACGAACTGGGGATGACGCGGGCCCAGCTGGAGGCCGAACTAAAGACCGCGGGCATAACTGATGAAGTGTGCCGGCAGGTCCAGGCACTTCTCGCCACCTGTGACACAGGTCGGTTCCTGCCGGATCTGCCCGACCAGGACTCCATGGAACGAGCACTTGAGGACGCCAGCCGCCTGGTCGTGGTCCTTGATGCAGCCTTCCGGTCGCTCTAGGACACAAGGGGGCCATATGCGCAAGTGCTTACAGCCGCAGCGCCGATATATCCGGGCGACCACCGGCTTTACCACCTTGTCCCTGGTGGCCCTGCTGTGCTCGCTTCCGGTGAGCGGGCAAATCGCCGATGCTACCCGCCTGTTCGAGGAGGGCAACCAGCTGTACATCCAGGGCGCCTATCTGGAAGCCGTGGCGCGATATGAGGAAGCCCAGACTTACGGCTATACCAGCGGCGCGCTGCTACTTAATGCGGGTAACGCCTACTACCGGCTGGATCAGCCGGGCCAGGCCCTGCGCTATTACGAAAAAGCTTATCGCCTCCTGGGAGAAGAGCCGCATCTCATGCACAATCTGCAGTTTGTCCGTGCCCAGGTGGCCTCCCCTTTTGCGGCCTTGCCCGTTCCCGTTTGGCAACAGTGGTGGCAGGCCGCTGTCGGAGCGCGAAGTCCCTGGCTGTACTTTGCGGCCGGCGCAGTCTTCTATCTGGCCTCGTGCCTGCTTTTCGCCCACAGAGCCTGGACACAGCGGCGAAGCCCCTGGCACCGGAGGGCACGTACCGCAACGCTCGGCCTGGCCATAGTGCTTCTGGTGATGGCCTACGGGGGCTCTCTTGGCACTACCTCGGGCGCGGCTGCCGTCGTCATCGAGCCAACGGCAGAGCTGCGGGAAGACCCGAACGGACCCGTCATTCTCGATGTCGCTGAGGGCGTGAAGGTCGATATCCTTGGGTTACATGACGACGTTGCCGAAGTCCGGTTGCCCAACGGCGCGCGTGGATACGTGTCCCGTGAGGTCCTCGGAGAAATCTAGGTCGATCTGGGCGCAAGGCGTGGAACACGTCCCGTGACGCCATGTAACTTGGACGCTACTCCTGGTACCGATTCCTACATGGCCAAACAGCGCTACCTCGTTACCGCCCGGAAGTACAGGCCAGCCCGGTTCCGGGAAATCGTGGCTCAGGAGCACGTAACGGAGACGCTACGAAATGCTCTCCGTCTTGACCGGCTGGCACATGCCTACCTGTTTTGCGGTCCGCGAGGCGTAGGCAAGACGACGGCAGCGCGCATCCTTGCGAAGGCCATCAACTGCACCGAGCGCGACGAGGACACGGCAGAGCCGTGCCGTTCGTGTACTTCCTGCCGAGATTTCGAGTCGGGGCGCAGTCTGAGCATCTTCGAAATCGATGCGGCCTCCAACAACAAGGTGGAAGACGTCCGGGAACTTCGCGAGACGGTGCGTATCCCTCCGCAGGGCAGCCTGAAAAAGGTCTACATCATTGATGAAGTCCACATGCTCTCAAACGCGGCCTTCAATGCGCTGCTCAAGACGCTGGAGGAACCTCCGCCGCATGTGCTCTTCATCTTCGCCACGACAGAACCGCACAAGGTTTTGCCCACCATCCTGTCCCGGTGCCAGCGGTTCGATTTCCGGCGCATTCCACTGGCCGAAATAGTGAGCCGCCTGGAGGAGATCGGGCAGCAGGAAGGCATTACGGCCGACGAGGAATCCCTCCTGCTTATAGGTCGCAAGGGCGACGGCTCGTTGCGAGATGCGATGTCTGCCTTTGATCAGGCTGTCGCCCTCTGTGGCACCACGCTGCAGTACAACAGCCTCGCCGAGGCCCTCCGCGTAATCGACATCGACCTCTATTTTGAGGCCACGACGCATGTTCTCGACCGCAACAGTGGCGGCATGCTGAAGCTCGTGGAGCGGATCGTACTCGACGGCCTGGACCTGCAGGAGTTTCTGGTAGGTCTTGCCGAACACCTGCGAAATCTCCTGGTCGCCCGCAGCCTTGGTGAGGCATCCCTGGTCGAGGCTGCAGCGGCCACGCGAACGCGTTACAATAGAGAGAGCGGTGCCTTTACAGAACCGCTGCTGCTCCGCCTTCTCATGATTGTGGATGAAGCGGCGGCCTCCATTTCACAGAGTGCCTATCCAAGGCTCAGGCTTGAGCTTGCCCTCATAAAGATGGCAAGTCTTACCAGCGCGCTCTCCCTTGCCAAGGCGATGAAGCAGCTTGACCGGCTGGAAGAGCTGGCGCGCGAAGGCAAGCTGGCCCCTGAATTGTTTGCGGCACCGCCTTCGTCGGTACCCAGGCGTGCGGCCGAGGCGGAGCGTGGCGAGCCCCCGTCCCGCGGACCGCAACCGGTGCCCGACGCTGCGAAAGTAGTTGCCGACCAGGGGTTGGGTGACCTGTTCGGCCAGGAGCCACGCGCTGAGCCGAAACCGCGCGCGGCATCCACGGAAGGCAATGCCGCTGTCGCGGTGCGAACGGAGCCGCTGTCAGCACTCTGGCCACAGTTCAGAGGGCAAGTCGAAAAGAAACGCATCCACATTGGGCTCATGCTCGACAATTCGGTCGTGCTGGAGGAATTGCAAGGAACGCTTCGCGTCGGCTTGCCTTCCCGGCACGCGGTCGAGGTTTTGGTAGGAGCAGAGCAATTCCTTCTCGAGGAGCTGAACGCCGCTTGCGGCAGGCGCCTACGCCGCATGGAGTTTGTCTACCGCGAAGAGCTGGCTGCAAGTGACAGCAGCGATGACATGTCGAGTGCGGAATCCCGCCGGGAAGAGCTGGAGAAGCAGCGTCAGGAGAACCCCGTCATTCGAAGCATCATAGAACAGTTTGGCGGCGAACTGGTTTGGTGAACAGGCGACGCACCGCATCCTGCTGAAGCAATGAACCTCGGTGATCTCAAGGGCCTGAACATGGCCGAAATCGTGGGCAAGGTGGCCCAGATGCAGAAGAAGATGTCCGATGCCCAAGAGGCTGTCGGCAAGATCACGGTCGAGGCAGAGGCAGGGGGTGGCATGGTAAAGGTGACGGCAACGGGAGCGCAGCGTATCACAGCCATTCGCATGGAGCCGGAAATCGTGGATCCGGACGACATGGAGATGCTGGAAGACCTCATCATTGCGGGCGTCAACAAGGCGCTGGAGGAGGCAGCGCGCGCCGCCAAGACGGAAATGCAGCACGCGGCGACGGACTTCTTGCCCCCGGGCATGGATCTGTCGAGTCTGGGAATATAGGACGCAACCGCAGTGGACGGTTTACCTCGCATCGCCAGACCGCCTGGAGGATCCCGCCCCCGAGAGATGTTGTCTGCAGGCGGCCTTCTGTCTTCCGGAAACTGGAGACTTGTGCCCGCTTTGCCACCCGAGGACGGCCCCGGCGATTGCCTCTTGCCGTTCCCGAGCCTACCCGTTCAAACGTATAGTTCAGGCCGCTAGTAACCCTAATGCCCCGAGCTGCACGTCGTGTCAAGCATCGCTGGAGCAGGCAGCGCAGCCTGCGGTGGCTGCGAAATTTCGGCAAGGCTGCCCGGACCGGAAGGCGCAGTTGGCCCTGGACTCTGGCACTCTTTGCAGCGCTTGTGATCTTTCTCTTTGTCCTGGAGCTGAGGATATGGGAAGCAGAGCCGGCTTCCCTGGCGAGCGCATTTAGGGGCCTATTCCTGAACCCTGTCTTCTGGATGATTCTCGTATTCGACGCATGGCACGGGTACATGGTACTGGTTCCCGACCGAAATTTTCTGCGCGCCTACATGAGCAACCGGGAGCGGCTTTGCCCCGATCCCGACGTCGAAGCGGAAGCGCAACGCATGTTTGAGGACTTTCGAGCCCAGAGTCGGCGGCCATTGAAGCTCGAACACCTGCCGCCCATTGTATCCGCAGTCTCCGAGACGGTAGCCGCTAGCTGATTTTTTGCCCAACAAGTATCAGGCCTGTGCGACCAGGCTGCCGAACACCATGAACCGAGACGCGCCTACCTGTCATGCCTGTTGCAATGCATGGTCGTCCGGAAATCGTGTTGCTCTCTACCGGCTGCCATGGCAAGAACCGGGACCGCCACGCAGCCCAGTGCCTCTTGACGGCGGAGACGTAGCGGGTGTGCCAGCGGCGATATGCGCGAGCAACCTCCGCCCGCAAGAACTGCCATGCGAACCCGGATAGCATAGCTCCGACTAGAACCTGCCCGATCCATGCATTTCTCTTCGGAATCCGTCGAATCACTCGTCGAGCAGTTCACGCGGCTCCCCACCATCGGCAGAAAAACGGCGCAGCGACTGGCCGCATTCGTGCTGAAGATGCCCAGAGCAGACGTCGAAGCCCTGGCAAATGCCCTTATTGCGGTCAAGAGCCGGGTCAAGTACTGCCCTGTGTGCCAGGACGTGACGGACTGCATTCCCTGTACGCTCTGCCGCTCCGACAAGCGCGATCACTCCACAATCTGCGTCGTGGAGGAGTCCAGTGATGTGGCGGCGCTCGAGCGCACGGGCGAATACAAGGGCGCCTATCACGTGCTGGGCGGGGTCATTTCTCCGCTGGATGGCATTGGACCGGACGACCTGAAGGTCAGAGAGCTCGTCCAGCGTGTGGCGCCCTCGGATGAAGGCCATGCCGTGCAGGAAATCATCCTGGCTGTGAATCCGACGGTGGAGGGCGACACGACGGCCTACTACCTTTCGCAGCTGCTCGCTCCTTTTGAGGTCAGGGTGACGCGTCTGGCACGCGGCCTGCCCATAGGGGGCGACCTCAAGTATGCGGATGAGGCGACATTGTCACGTGCCTTGGCAGGCCGTGGGAATGTCTAGGCCTTCCGGCGCAGAAGGCTGAGTCCCCAGCCGACGGCCACGACCGTGACTGCGCCGATTACGTTGTGCCACAGAAAGGACACTTCGGGGGCGCCGAAGGTAACGAGCGCGACGACACCCATACCGCTCAGCAGGCCGACGAACGCGCCAAGCGCGCGGGAGCCGGGCACCATGGCCAGAAGGAATACGCCGAGTATGGAGCCGTAGAAGAACGAGCCGAAACGGTTTACCACTTCGATCAACGATCCCAGCGAAGCAGCAAAAGTGGCCACGAAGCAGGCGAACAGTCCCCAGAAGCCTGTCGCCCACTTCGAGACAGCAAGAAAATGGCCGTCCGACCCCTCTGGACGAATCCAGCGCCGATAAAAGTCTATCACGGTAGCCGTGGACAGAGAATTGAGCTCTGAGGAAATACTGGACATGGCCGCAGCCATTATGGCTGCAATGAACAGTCCCGTAAGGCCCAGCGGCAGCTCGCGCAGCGCAAACGACGGGATGATGTAGTTGACATCCCGGCTGGACTCGCCGGTTACATCTTCGGCCAGCGAGAGGGCCTCTTGCCTTATTTCCTCGACTTCACCTTCCCGGCTGCGGAAGAGGTCCATGGCGGCTGCCCTAGTGGCACCGTCCGCCATCTGGGCAACCTCGCGGGCAGCCGTCTCGCGCTCGGCGAAGGCATTCTGAAAACGATCCTCAAGCGCGGCGTATTCTTCGCCCCGCGCAGCACGCACGGACTCTTCGTGCGCCGGATTGTACAGTAGTGGCGGCGCCTGGAACAGGTAGAAGACAAACACCAGCACACCGATCAACAGGACCAGTGCCTGGAGCGGGATCTTCCAGTACGCGCTCATGAGCAATGAGCTGCGCGCCTCGCCTACCGAACGCGCCGCCAGATAGCGCTGGACCTGGCTCTGATCCGTCCCGAAATAGGACAGCATGAGGAATGTGCCGCCCAGCAGTCCCGACCACACGGTGTAGGTCTCCGTCAGCGTGAACGAAAAATCAAACGCCTTCAGCCGGCCCGTCGAACCCGCAATGTGCAGCGCCTCTCCCACATCAACCGGCATCCGGAACAGCAGCACAACCACCACAGCCAGAAGCGCCACCACGATCAGGACCATTTGCTTGACATCCGCCCATGCGACTGCCTGGATCCCGCCGAACATGGTGTATAGCACGGTCGGAATCCCGATCAAGACGACGCTCCAGGTAAGATCCAGACCGAAGACGGCAGAAAAGACGACAGCCGGAGCCGCGATAATGGTGCCGCACGACATTCCTCGCGAAAGCAGGAAGAGCAGGCTCGTCAGGGAGCGCGTCTTGGCATCAAATCTTCGTTCCAGATACTCATAGGCAGTGAACACGCCGCTGCGGTGCAAGAACGGCACCAGCGTCACGCCCAGTATCACCATGGCCAGCGGCAGCCCAAAATAGAACTGTATAAACCGGATGCCGTCCGTCGCGCCCTGCCCCGTGGTGCCGATCATGGTGATGGCCGACAGCTGCGTGGCCATGACCGACAGGCCAACGGCCCACCAGGGAAGGCTCTGGTTGGCGAGAAAGTACCCTTCTATGCGGCTGGTGTCCTTGGAGCGCCGCAGCCCGTCCCACACCACGTAGACCAGGTACCCTGCTACTATCAGCCAGTTTATCGGATGCATCTAGGCGTGATAGGCAGCCTGCAAGAGCCAGAGCACGAGCAGCGTAGCAATCTGCATAGCCAGTACGCCCGCAAGCACGCGCCAGAATGCGCGCTTGCCGTTGCGGGAAGGAGAATCACTCATGCCAGAAGTGTACCGTATGCCCGAAGAGTAGCCCCGTTCAGCGAGGCTCCGGGACTGCCGCAAAGATAGCGTACGAGCTCCACGATCGTCTCCACCGGCACGCCGCGCTGCGCTGGCGCCTCATCCCCGTAAAGGATATAGGAAGGTGCAACCACATGCGCCGTGACCCCGCTGGCTTCAAATTCCGCCGCCACCGCCTCTGAAAGACGAATCACGCCAGCCTTGGAGGCCGAGTACCCTGCCTGCCTGGCCTTTCCTCGGTCTGCCCCCTGCATGGAAGCAAAGCCGATAAGTCGGCCGCCGTGGCGCGCCAGAAGCTGCGCCCCTTCCCTGAAGCAGAGGAAGGTGGATGTGAGATTGACTCGCAGCAGCCGTTCCCAGTCTGCCGCGGTCGTTTCCGCGAGCGGCGCGCCGCCCCACATCCCGACGGTATGAATAACGGCATCGACCCGGGGGTAGTCGTTGGCGATCTGTCGGAATGCCGCCACAGTGGAGGCCTCGTCCGTAAGGTCGGCCCGCACGCCACCTTCCGAACGGCGATCTACTTTAACAACCGTAGCGCCGCCCGCTTCGAAGCCCGCCACAATGCGGCCGCCAAGCCTTCCGGTCGCCCCGGTAACGACAACAACCTGACCCAAGCTCATTCCTCCAGTTTCGACGTATGATCGTGCACAATGCGCCAGCCCTCAGGCGTTCGCTCTGCCAACAGCGTAAAGAGTCCCGTCGGCTGGTCGCTCTCCCGCATCAGCGCATAACCTCCGAATACAAACGCATACCGCGCCGAAAGAAGCCTGATCTCGTGCACCTCAAAGGTGAGCGTACCCATCGCTGCCCGGTCCGGATACGTGCGCAGGTATCGCTCCAGCGTCGGCTGCCAGCCACGTATTTCTCCGCTGCTTGAAACGAAGCGCAGTGCATCGGATCGTACGTAGCCGTCCATGAAGGCTTCCACGTCCCCGCGATTCCACGCGTCCTGCTGCTCCATGAGCAGTGCGGTCAATGCTTCTTCCTGGTCTGCCGTTCGCGCGCAGCCGCAGACCATCCCCAAAATCAGGATTGCAACCCAAAAACCTGATCGCCCCACGGTGTTACCTCCTAGAACATGGTCCCGTGTATATCGTTCGACCAAGCCTACGAAAATAGAACGACAAAAGAGAGGCAGCATATACGCATTCTTGGCTACCACGTAGAATGGCGGCACGCCCCGGCATCGGGTTCACCTGATTCGGCGTACTGCGCCGGAGTTGTGCCGCAGGTCAAATGCAGCAGTCCGTGCCCCTACATCGGCCTCTCGCAAGACTGGGCTTGTTCGCCGCATGTGCCCTTGCCGGCTGGTTCATGCTGGCTCGCGCAGCGCAGGGAGACATTTCGCGCCGCCTGACCCCGCACGCGACCGGTGACAGCTATCATTTCGGCATTGCGCGGGCCGACACGGACACCGTCGGACTCTACCGCGTCGACTCGCTGCTGGCCTTCATCCGGCTTCTCGGCGCCGATTCTCTCCGGGCTTTGGTCCAGTCCATGGACGCCGACCCGGTGCTTTGGGCATTGGTAGACTCCCTGGCGCCGGTTGACACCAATTACCGGACGCACCGCTACCTGGACGGCCTTTGGCGCAGGAGCAGGATCGCCTCTACCCTGCCCCGCCAGCGACGCTCTCTCGGGGTCAACCCTTTTGGCCAGCACGGCATAGAACTCGACTCGGCAAGTTTCAGCTACCGGGCACGGGAGACCGTTGGCGAGGATGATATCCGGATTCCGCAACTGCTGAGTAGGGATCTGTACCGGCGCCGAAAGATGGAGGCAAGCCTGGAGCGCAACTGGCATGAACTGATTGCCTTGCGACGCGCGCAGCAGCAGCGACGCCAGCGTGGCGGCCTGGGCCTTTCCATAACCGTGCCCGGAGGACGTCAGAGCGGATTCACCACCATATTCGGCAAGAACGAGGTGGATCTGCGCGTGACCGGCACGGCCGACATTCGCGCCGGCTTTGCATACCGCGAGAGCGATCAGCAGGTCATCCTGGGACAGGCCGCCCGGGTGGATCCCGACTTCGAAATGTCCCAGCGCCTCAGTGTTACGGGCACCATCGGGGACAAGATGCAGGTAGGCGTGGACTGGGACACAAACCGGCAATTCGACTTCGAGAACCAGCTCAAGCTGCAATACACGGGGTATGAGGACGAGATCATCCAGAGCATCGAAGCCGGCAACGTGTTCCTGCAGACGCCGTCCTCCCTGATCCGGGGCGGCCAGAGCCTGTTTGGCGTGAAGTCGGAATTCCAGGTGGGAGGATTCCGGCTTACCACGGTGGCCAGCCAGCAGGAAGGCGAATCCAGCGTCCTATCTCTCGAGGGCGGCGCGGAGACAACCGCCTTCGACGCCCGGCCGACGGACTACAACGAGCGCATGCACTATTTCCTCTCCTACTACTTCCGCAACAGGTGGGAGCAGGCGCTGAGCGACCCCCCGAATATCATTCTGGACGCCGTGTTCTCGGGGATTACGGACCTGGAGGTCTGGAAGCTGACACCCGTGGCGCCGGAGGAGCAGAATGTGCGGCAGGTAGTCGCCGTGGTGGACCTGGGCGAGCCGTCTGACCTGGTAATTCTTGCGGACGGGTTTACACAGGCCGTGCGGCCGGATGAAGACATTGACCAGTACTCGGAGGCAGAGCTGGCGAGTCAGCTCCGGCCCGGCGACGCCGTGCCCAAGGACTACCTGGAATCAGCCGCCATGGAGCAGCCCCTCGTGGCCGGAGACTTCCAGGTCGGGCAGTTCAAGAAGCTGGCGCGGGGGCGGGACTACGAGGTGGACGAGCTGCTGGGCTACATCACGCTCCTGCAGCGCATCCAGGAAAGCGAGGCGCTTGCCGTGTCATTTCGATACCTGGCAAACGGCACGGAATTGCAGGTGGGAGACTTCTCGTCCGAGACAGGCGGTGGCGACAACAGCCAGACAGGCGAGCGCATTGTGCTCAAGCTGCTCAAGCCCGTTAATCTGCAGCAGCCGGCCAATACGGGGCAGGACAATGAACTTAACCCAGCTGCCTGGCACCTGGAGATGCGCAACATTTACCGTCTGGGAACGGGTTTGCAGCCGTCGGACTTCATTCTCAACATAGAGCACCAGCCGCCGGGGCGAAGTGCGTCGAAGACCCTTCCGGGTATAGGCGGACAGTCTACACTGATCCAGCTGCTGGGGCTGGACCGTCTCAATGAGGACGGCGCACAGAAGCCGGACGACCTGTTCGATTTTCTGATCAACTACACGGTGAATCAGGCCGAAGGCACGGTTATCTTCCCGTACTTGGAGCCTTTCGGAAACCGGATCGAAGCACTCATAGACGCCAGCGATCTGGGTCCCGCGGAGAAGGCCGAAGCCAAGGCGGTGTACGTCTTTTCCGACCTGTACCGCACAAAACAGATCAATGCGGTCCGAAACACGCAGCTCAACGTGTACCGGATCCAGGGCTCCTTTAGTGGAGGCATTCCGTCCTTCTACGACCTGAGGGCATTTTCCGGACTGGTGGAGGGATCGGTCCGGGTCTCCTCCGGCGGAGTCTCCCTGGCAGAAGGCACCGACTATGTGGTGGACTACCAGGGAGGTACGGTCGAGATCATCAACCCCGCCTTCGTGACCGCCGGCAGGGACATTACCATTGAATCGGAGCAGAACGCGCTCGTCAACTTCCAGAAGAAGACGCTTCTGGGAGGGCGCATGGACTACTCGACGGACGAACGGTTTGCTGTCGGGGGCACCTTCATGCGACTGAGCCAAAAGTCCATCACCGACAAGTTCCGCATTGGAGAAGAGCCTATAGCCAACTTTATCTGGGGCCTCGACGGCCAGCTGGCGCTTGAGCCGACGTGGCTTACGCGGGCCATTGACGCCGTGCCCCTCATCCAGACGAGGGCACCGAGCAGCATCGATATTTCCGGCGAAGTTGCCCAGCTTCGCCCGGGACATACGCTTACCAATGCCTTCAAGCTTGAGCGCCGGGACCTCCGCAGCCTGGGACGGGACTTTTATCCGGACGAGACTCAGGGCATTTCGTATGTGGACGACTTCGAGGGTTTCGAAAACCTGTTTACACTCATGCGGCCGGGGGCCTGGCAGCTTGCCAGCGCTCCCATCCTGGGAGCGGAAGAGGAACTGGCGGGTCCGGAAGTGGAATACCCCAACAGCAGCCGCGCTACCCTGGGCTGGTACCAGCTCAATGTCACTGCGCGGGAGCATCTCGGCAATCCAACCGATCCTGCCGTGCTGCTAGTAAGGCCGCAGGATGTGTTTCCGAACCGCGACCCGTCCACGCAGGAGCGAATCCTCACCACGCTCGATTACTTCTTTACGCCCCACGAACGCGGCCCGTACAACTACAACCTTGACCTCGGCGGCTTCCTGGACGATCCGAAGCGCGCCTGGGGAGGCATGACGCAGCGTCTGACGGAAGGAAACACGGACTTCACGTCCAAGAATATCGAGTTCATCGAATTCGTCTTCCAGCCATTTCCCCAGGGTGGCGATGCCGATCCGGACGCCAGGCTATACATAGACATCGGCCGCATCTCCGAGGATGTCATACCGGACAACAAGCTCAACACGGAGGACGGTCTCTCGCTTACGGAGGGCGGGCCCGTCGGCGTGCACGGCAGGCTTTCCACAGGTCAGCAAAACCAGACCATTAACCCGATCACGGGATCGGACCGCATTACCGAGGACCTGGGACTGGACGGCCTGGCATCCTTTGCCGACAACAAGTTCGAGCGCGAGGGCGGCCTGGGTACCGAACAGGCACACTTCACGGAGTTTCTAGCCTCGCTGGACCAGACGACGAGTGCTCGCTTCCCGCAGCTTCTGGAGCGGGAGAAGATCAAGGCGCGGCGCGACCCGTCAGGGGATGACTACCACTACTTTCTCGACGACGGCTATTTCGCCGACGCCCGGCTTTACCCGGGAGGCGCGAGCGTGCAGCAGCGCTTTTCGAAGTTCTTCGGCGGCCACGAGCTCAATTCGTACGAAGCGCAGACCAAACTGGCGGACGCTACCACGGCCAGGGGCAACTCGCGCATCCCCGATTCGGAAGATATCAACCTCAATTCGGCACCTGATACCGACAACAGCTACTTCCAGTACGAGCTGCCGCTCAGTCTGGCCACGCTAAGCGCGCTCGCCGCTCCCGAAGAGACACACGACTACGTCATAAACGAAATCGCCACGCCTTCCGGCGCCGGCACTGGCTGGTACCTAGTAAGGATTCCGGTCAAGGACTATTCCAGAAAGGTTGGAGCCATTCAGGACTTTACGCTCATCGAGTCCATTCGCGTGTGGACCACGGGCCATAGCCGGCCGATTACGCTGCGCTTTGCCACGCTTGAATTCGTGGGAAGCCAGTGGCGCAGGTCGGAGGCCGTAAGCAGCCTCGACGCCGACGGCGAAGTTCTGCCGCCGGAAGATCCTGTGACCGGGGGTCGCATCAGTATCGAGAGCGTGAACAACGAGGAGAACACGATCTACGAAATCCCCAACGGAGCCATTCGCAACCGCATACGGGAGGCACAGACCGCCACTCTGCGCGATGCGCGCGAGCAGTCCATGGTCCTGCGTGCCGAGAACATCAAGCCAAACGCCCAGCAGGCTGTGTTCCATACGTGGTCCTCGCCACTGGATTTGCTGAAGTACAGCAACCTTCGCATGTTCGTGCACCTGAACGGGTTCAAGGACGATATGCCGCTTGAGGAAGAGGATCGCGGAGAAGTAAAGCTTTTCGTTCGCCTTGGCGCAAACGAGACGAGTGACTTCTATGAATACGAGCAACCGCTGACCCCCAGTCCGCTGGACCAGTTGCCCGAAACGTCCGAGGCTCGCGCGGACTATCTATGGCGCACGCACCAGCCCAATCCGGAATCCGGCGGCGAGGGCTTCATAGACCTCAATTCCGTAAACGTCCGCATGAGTGCTTTGAACCAGCTCAAGTTTCACCGCGACGAAATTGCAAGGGAAACGGAGCTTGACCCAGCAAAGACATTCTGGAACGACGAGCATGGACTGCTCGGAGACATCATCGCCGAATTCGCACCGCCCGGTACGCGGATTGGGGTAAAAGGCACGCCTTCGCTGGCCCGGGTCAACACGATCGTCCTTGGACTGCGTAACACTAGCCAGGACGGAGGAGTGCTCACGGAAGCAACCGTATGGGTAAACGAGCTCCGCGTTTCGGGCTACGACGAGAACACCGGACTGGCAAGCGTGGTCAACCTCGACGTGGCGCTGGCGGACCTTGCCCGGGTCAAGGGAACCCTCCGTGCGCAGACAGACGGATTCGGTTCGCTGTCCAGTTCGCTCGGTGAGCGGGACCAGACAAACAGTACCGACTGGACCGTCAATACCCAGATGAATCTCGACAAGTTCGTCTCGGAGCGCTACGGTTGGACATTGCCCGTCAGCGTGGAGATGAAGTCTGTCTCGTCTATTCCACGGTTCGATCCAAGCCGCGGTGACGTACGGGTGCAGAGCCTGCAAGAGGCCATCGCCAGCGATTCCACGCTCATGCCTGAAGAAATCGACGCGCGGCAGCGTGCCATTCAGGAACAGGCCCAGACCCGGACCGAAACGCGATCGTACACCTCCAGGATCGGCAAGAACGGATCGCGTACCAGGCTGCTCCGCAGTACAGTTGACGCCGTCAGCCTGAATTATTCCTATTCCAGTTCGTCGGGACGTACTCCTTCGGAGACGCTGCGCGAATCCTGGCGGTGGAATTCGACGCTCGGGTACCGCCTGTCCGTGCGCCGGCCTCGTGTGCTTCGTCCGCTGGGCTTCCTTGGCCGGGTTCCCGTGATTCGCGTATTCAGCAATATTGGTTTCAGCTATCTGCCGACTTCGGTGAATTACTCGCTTTCGGCCGATCGCAATTTTACGCAGTCCAAGCGCCGTCCGGACCCCGTCCGGCCGCGCGATACGAGTGTGCCTATTGACGTGGAGTTTCCGGTGCGGCCGCAGCACCGCTTTTCACACGCCCGCCAGTTTGCCATTCAGTACAGTCCGCTGGGCTTCCTCAATCTGAGCCTGGATGCCAACACCAACCAAAGCCTGAACGCTGTTGGAGTGGACACGCTATACTCGGTGATTCTGGTAGATTCGCTGGGTGAGGAGACACGCCTGGACGGCACCAGATTGACATCGCTTCTGGCTGACGGCACGGTCGACAGTTCCCGGGTCGGTGTAAGCGCATTCGAACTGGAAAACCTGCAGTCTCTTGGCGTTCGCCAGGTTATGAGCAGGGTCACGGGCGGCAGCCTTACGCCGACAACCGACATCCGCACGGAACGCTATCAGTCACGGTTTAGCGCTACATTTCGCCCACGGCTGCAGCAGTATCGGTTCCTGAGCTGGCTACAGTTTCAGGACGTGGGTTACAGCTCCACTTTTTCGTGGCGCAACGGATCAGTAAGCAACAACACCGGGGCGCGCGTAAGTACATCCGTTACGCTCCGTAGCGGCGTGACCGTGCGCCCGCAGAATCTCTTCGAGAAATTCGGATTCTATACCAGACTTCAGCAGGCACAGCGCGCCGCAGAAAACGCGGCCGCCGCCCGCAGGACGCAGCGGGAAGCCGAGCGGGAACGGCGCCTGGAAGAGCGCAGAATCGAACGGGAACGGCGCCGGCAGGAGAGGCGGGAGCAGGAGGCCCGGGAGGAGGCGGGCCTGGAGGCCGAGGAGGAGCCTGCCGAACAGGAAGATGAACCCGAACAGGCGCCTGAGCCTGGCCTTGCTGTCCCGGATTTTGAGGCAGCGGCTGACACTACGCGAAGGCGCCTGCCGGGCATTCCGTTCCTGCCCAACCCGGTGTCACTTCTGCGGAAGGCGGTGCTGGCCGCAACCGGAGTGCAGGATATCAACCTGACCTACACGGGAAGCCGCACGTCCAATGCAACGAACGTGGGCCGCTTTGGCGAGGACGACCGGGTGGAGGTAAGCTACAGCTTGCGAGATGCGCTCTTTTCAGGTCACGGCCCACCCATTCGCTACCGGCTTGGCCTGGACCGCACGATTGACCCGGCCTCGCAGCGCATCATCTCGGACCGGCTCCAAGTTACGGACGCGCTGGCTGATTCAGACCGGCTGCAGGGCCGCACGACGATCAATCCTACGCGGAGCCTTCGCATCAGCCTCAGCTGGACGCTGGAGAGCTCGACCAGGGAGGACTTTACCTACCGGCCGCTGCCCGACGGCTCGCCTGGAGCCGACACGACCAGCTCCGGTGACGTCCGCGGCTCGGTGTGGGCCTTCACCGCGGACTACCAGGAGCTGTTTCGGCGTCAGCTGGATCGTTTTCGTGAGGATTGCGGCACAGTATGCGAAACCGAGGGCATTCTGGCTGACTCCGTCATCGCTTCCACCGTCCTAACCAACGGCGTCGTATTCGAGGACTTTCTGGGCAGTTATCTAACCGGGCCGGGCGGCACGCTCGGTAGTTCCGGGCGCGTACCCTTCCCGCTACCCAGCTGGCAGATCAGCTACAGCGGCATTTCCCGGTGGCCCATAATTCGAAGTCTGACGCAGAGTGCAACGCTTCGGCATTCCTACAATGCCGACTACAGCGCGGACTTCCGGTCCAACCTCAGGGGCGGCCAGATGGACATGTTCAATCTGGGCCAGGGACCGAGAATAGCCTACACGCTGCAGGATGTCGATATTGATGCGGTGCGCGTGAACGAACGCTTTCAGCCGTTGGTTGCGGTAGACCTCTCCCTGAAGGGAAACGTGCAGACGAGCGTCGCCTGGAACAAGAGCAATTCCTATTCGCTAAGCACCACCAATAACGTCGTAAACGAAGCGCAGACGAATGACATTTCCATCACCGCCTCGTACGCTACGCGGAACCTCCGGCTGCCGCTTTTCGGAAGACGCCTCAATAACCGGATCAGTTTTTCGGTGCAAGCGTCGCGCAGCGTCAACAATGACCGCAGCTTCTATATCCGGCGGGCCATGGAGGTTGCCGCCATTGATGCCGGGTTCACGCCGGACATGGCGCTGGTAGAACCTTTCGTCGATATTCTTACCAGCACCGCCCGCATCCAGATCACGCCTAAAATAGCCTACCAGTTCAGCAATCAGGTTACCGCGGACGTGTTCGTGGAATACGAGGATTTTCAGGGAGACAGCCGAAGGCTGCCGTACAAGTCCATAAACGGCGGATTCAATTTCCGGCTGAGCTTCGCCCACTGAGTGCGGACGATGGCAGAGTCAACTATCGTGTGTCATCTGGGGCGCGTCGCCTACTCCCCCACCTGGACACTGCAGGAGTGGATCATGCAGCGCCTGTTGTCAGGCCGAAAGAAGGGAGAACACCTGCCTCACGTAATCCTTCTGCTGGAGCACCCACCAGTGTACACGCTAGGCAAGAGTGGCAATCCGCACCACCTGCTGCTTGACGATGACGCGCTCCGGAGGCGGGGCGCCGAATACCATCGCATCGACCGAGGAGGAGACATAACATTTCACGGACCGGGTCAACTCGTCGGGTACTTTCTCCTCGATCTGGAGCGCTTTTTCCGGGACCTGCACCGCTACATGCGGGCCCTGGAGGAAATTGTCATCCGCACATGCGCCGACTTCGGGATGCATGCCCGGCGCGTAACCGGGCGCACAGGCGTCTGGATAGGACCGGACGCTAACGGACCTGAACGTAAAATCTGTGCGCTCGGCATTCGGACCAGCCGATGGATCACGATGCACGGCGTGGCACTGAACGTCGATACCGATCTGTCCTTCTTCGACGAAATAATACCGTGCGGCATCATGGACCGGGAAGTAACTTCAATGGTTCGCGAGTGCGGCGAGCCGTGCGATCAGGCGTCCGTGCGCGGGCGCATTCTTCATCATTACGAGCATGTATTTGGGGCAACTGCCACCATGCTTGAGCAAAAACAATCGTTCCAGTTTCTGGAAGAACTGGTCGGACGGGTGAACATGCAGGAGCAACTGACGCGCCTGGACACCTGCAGAAGCGCCACGAAGACCCAAAGCTGACCGATTCGAGCATGAGCACGCAGTCATTGGAGGACTTTGCCGCCCACCTTATCGCGGAGACGCTTTTCTACGACGAGGAGTACGGCGCGCTTGGCAATCTCAGCCTTATCGATCCTGTGCGCGGGCGTGAGCTCTATGTGGCATCATACGTGCCCAAGACAAGAACCTTCGCCATAGAGGAAGCCTCCGAATGGGAGAGTAGTGAGGATCTTGGCGACGACGACGCAATAGGCTATGCGCTTGCGATAGACTCGGTTGACTATGGCAGCTACGCATCGGCTGCCGAGGCCGCTGCAGCGCTGCTGGATCTTGCCCGGGAGAAGCGTCTGCTGCCCAGCGTTACGCTCCTCTTCGAGGAAGAAGGTGAGGTGTGACTTACCTGGCCGCGTAGGCCGCCCAAGCCATCAGGGCCCACCCGGCCACCAAGGCCACTCCACCCGGCGCGGTTACAGCGCCCAGCCAGCGAACGTCCGTAAGGACCAGCAGGTAGAGACTGCCTGAGAAAAGGCCGACGCCTACCGCAAACAGTGTGCCCGCGGCCCGGATACGCCAGCCCGGCCAGAAGTGCGCCGCGCAGCCTGCACCAATGATGGCCAGCGAATGCACCAAATGATAGAGTACAGCCGTCCGAAACGTCTGCATGCCGGCCGCATCAAGGTCCAGGCTGTGCGCGCCGAACGCGCCAAGCAGAACGGCCACTCCCCCAAGGGTAGCGCCCAGGAAAAAGAATCTTCGGTTCATGGCAAGTCAATGCTCTGGTTGCGACACAGGCCAGGCTCCGTGCCTGCGTTCGGCACTAGCTAATGCCTGCCGCAGCCAGGCCTAGGAGCAATAAGCACGAGTCCGGGCAAAGGGCATCGAACGGGCGCAAATCGCCCGCCCCGGGTTGTGGCATCATGATTCCGCCTCTATCCGGACTTCAAAAGGTACCGCCCGTCCGTTCAACTTAAGCGTATAATTCCCCGGCGCGTATTGCCCCTCGAGTGTGACGTAAAACCTGTACGGCCGAAATACGCTTGTGCAGACAGCACCTTGCGGACGTCGCATCTGCAGCGTGGCATCCACGATGTTCCCGGTGCGTTCCTGGGCAAAGGCATGCAGTTGCAGGCAGCCATCCGGGAAGGCCCCTTTTATGAGCGCCTCCACCTCCGCCGTTGCCAGCGGATCATCGGCCGGAAGCGGAGCGGGCCGGATGACGACTGTCTCTACCGTTGCGGGGAAGTAGGCGAATTGTCCGCCGCCTTCGGCTGGATCGATGGAGACGGTCCGACGTCCGTCAGGCGCCTGGCCCTCGTAGCGGTGGCCGAACTGCTCATCGGGAGAAGTCTCCACCGGAGCCCTGGAGCCAGTGCATCCCGCCGCCACCAAACAAAGTATGACGAACCAGCTCCGCATTTCAGGCGTCCTCGGTCCCGGCAGCCGCACGTTCCTTGTGCTCCTGCGGAGCGTCCTTCCAGAGTCGCTCCAGATCGTAAAATGCCCTGCGCTCCGGGCGAAAGACGTGTACGACCAGATCCACGTAGTCCAACAATACCCATTGCCGGTACTCCATCCCCTCACGGTGCCAGGGCCGCTCTCCGCATTCCGCCCTAATGCGTTCCTGTACACTTTCCTGGATGGCCTTTACCTGCAAGTCGCTCGTGCCCGTGCACAGTACAAAGTAGTCGGCAAGTCCGCTCACGGTCCGCATGTCCATGATCACCACGTCTTCCGCCTTCTTGTCGAGCGCCGCCTCCACAGCATGGTGGACAAGCGTCCGCACGGGCGTCTGGGTTGCGCGCACGCTGCGACCGGCCTGCTCTGCGAATGTTGCGGTATCCATAAGCGATTACGAGGTTGTTAGCTGTGGGCGAGGCGGCCTATTCCTGTACCGTCTGGGTCTGATCCGCAAACGGGCGAATGCTCTCGTAGTCCTTGCCGATTACGACCGTCACATCCAGAAAATAATCTTCCCTTAGCTCCAGCCTGATTCGGTCCGTATCCAGGCCAAGACTCATGGCTACGCGGCGCGCGATGTCGGGGTTGCCAACCCGGTCGAGCACGAGGGTCTGCTCTTCGTCAAACGAAGAATAGTTACCCACTTCCACGACATCATAGCCTTCGATCCTGAGAAACCGCCGCATTTCCTCTGCAAGTCCCTGGATGCCAGCCCCGTTGCGAATGGCTACCTGGTATATATCACCCGGCGGGGGATACTGGTCTCCAAGCGCAGGGTCTTCTGCCGGGGGGAAGAGAGCTCGCAGCCAGAAATAACACAGGAGCAGCGCGAGAATACCCAGCCCGGCGAGAGCCACGTTGAAGATCGCCGTGCGGCCTCGGGCCATTTGTCTCACTCAAGCCGTCCGTGTACCCGTGCTCCGCTTTGGGTCCATCAGGCCCCGATCCCGCCTACCATCCGGGTTCGCGCCAGAACAGATCCCGGTCCGAGGCACCGTAGGCCCCGTACATGTAGCCGTGGCGGCCATATCGGCCGTAACCGTACGGATCCCCATAGTAACCATAGTTATACCTGGCGTACGGGTCCTGCCGCACCTGAATGTTGAATTGGATCTTCTCCGTTGGCTTCCAGGCTACCTCCGCATTCCTGAGAAACACCTGGGGGCGTTGTTGCCCGAAGCCCAGGGCCGTGGCTGCCTCATTCATGGGCGAATACGCCATGCTGACATCCATGCGCGCGGCGAGCTTCGAACTGAATTGCCACTGCATGGTGTTGGTGTACATGCCCATGGAATACCCGCGGCCGCCAAACGAACCAGCAGACATCTCAAAGGCATGAGACATGCGGAAGACCGAAGGGTTGAATATTTTGCCCAAGGCAAAACCCGCGCCATTGGCCGCATCATAGATTCGGGCCGAGGGCTTGGTCATGGGCGCAGCTTCCCTGAATTGGGCGTCCGCCGTCCCCGCCAAGGCAATAAGGAGTCCGGACAGAAGAACCGTCTTGCGCATGATTTGTGGCGTGCTAAATCAGAAGCAGTGATATGTGATTATAGAGCGAATCCGCTCCATTGTCAATACGACCAGCTCTGGCGTTTGTTCGACCGACAAGCGCCTATACGACCTTAGTCGTACCTTATCGGCTCGCCAAATCTCACGCAACCAATTGAACAGGTTGATCGTATGACGCAGCTCTTGTCGGGCCTCGAGCAGTCCCTGCCCGCCATGCCGGAGAAGGTTTCCGAATCGGATATAGAACCGTGGCGAGCCCACATAGATAAGATTGATCTTCTGTTACTGCACCTGATGAATGTCCGGGCCCGTTCGGCCAATAGTATAGGTTTTATCAAGAAACAGCTGCACCTGCCAATTTACGCTCCGCGCCGAGAGCAAGAGGTGTTAGACAACGTAATCTCGGCAAATGAAGGTCCTCTCTCCAGCCAGGCTGTACGCCGACTCTTTGAGCGTCTCATCGACGAAACGCGCTCGCTCGAGCGGCAGACCTACCAGGATAAACCGGATTCTGACTTCACTACCTGACGCAGTGGCTGCAAAACGAAGCGTCAGGATTGCACTGGTTGCACTGCTCTGCCTCTGCGCTCTGGGCGGCGGGGCTTTGACATACCTGGTTGAAAGCGAAAACAGCATCGAATTTGACGGGGTACGCCTGGTCAGCATACCGCCAGCATCTGACCTCGAGTCCATCATGGACTCCCTGCAGTCAAGCGGAATTCTCAGCTCACGCTGGTCTTTCCGCTATCTGGCCCGGCTAACCGGCTGGGGAAGCCAGATCAAGGCCGGACGGTACGAATTCGCCAGCGGAGTATCCAATCGCGAGATGCTGGCCACCCTTCGGGCCGGTCTCCAGGTCCAGGTCCGGGTGACCATTCCTTCCGGGTCAAGGCCGGAGAAGATTGCGGAATCGGCAGCCCGCAACATGGCCTTTGATGCACAGGAGTTTCATGCAGCGCTTTACAATGAGGAGCTGGCACGCGAATTGGGCACCGATACGCTGCACCTGTTTGCCTACATGCTACCGGACACTTACTTCTTCTACTGGCTCACCGAGCCCGAAGATGTCATTCGTCGCATGAAGGCCATTGCGGACAACGTGATTACAGATGCCACGCCCGGCGTCGGCAACGGCGTATTGGAATCCCACGACGAATTGGTAAACCTCGCGGCCATAGTCGAATGGGAGACGCGCGTCGTCGAGGAAAAAGCCCGCGTGGCTGGTGTCTACATTAACCGCCTAAAGCGAAACTGGCCATTGCAGGCTGATCCAACCGTCCAGCTTGCCGTGCTTGAGAGCGAGGGGAGCAGGCGCCGCCTGCGCTACAGGGACTACGCTGTGGACCATCCGTACAACACGTACCTGTTTACCGGCCTGCCCCCCGGTCCTATTACCAACCCTTCCGCTTCGTCCCTGCGGGCCGCCGCGGCCCCAGAGGAGCATTCGTATTTCTTCTTTGTGGCAAGTCCGGAGGGCGGGCACTCCTTCAATGCAACCCTCGGCGGCCACAACAGGGACGCGGCCGTGTTCCGGCGGTATCTGCGCGAGAGGCAGCGACAGGCCGCGGCAGAAGAACTGTAGGCTGAGGCCCTGCCCATGGCAGGCGCCGACCGGACGCCCGGCATTGAGTCCGGCAACCCCGCCACAACCTGACATCCCGCGCAGTCCCGACGCTGCGCAGCGCAGGCGGCGAGTCCGACTGACAGAGCATGGACTGCCGGAGCAGTACCACACTGTCTGGCTAGAACCTGTACCGCACGCCCAGGACGACCTGCGAGTCCCTCACCTGCTCATCTATGTGAAGCGTCCCGTCCTGGCGCGGACCCAGGCTGTCTTCCGGATACGCCAGGTACACCGTATTGTATTCTCCGGTAATCCAGCCTATATCAAGATGCAGCCTTTGGCTTATCCGCACTCCGACGCCGCCTGTGTAATAGTTCCTGTCCAGGTTCAGCTCACTGCCTGAGCTGCTGGATACCGTCCCCCGGTACGGTCCAGGCTGCGTGGCGCGGCCAATGCGCAAGGCGACTCCGCCCAGCCGCACTTCACCCCCAACCCGGATGTTCAGTACGGCACGGTAATCGTCCTGAATGCTGCGATTGAGCCCGTCAAAGAAGGCCTGGTCCGACTGGGAATCAAAGCGCATCTGACTCCAGTCCACCCATTCCGCGTCTGCCAATAGAGTAAACCGGCCTCTATCAAAGCCCGCACCCGCGCCCAGCCTCCAGGGGGTTATGAGGTCATAATCATAGAAGCCGTTGCCCACATCGTCATCACGGCCACCATAGGACAGCCGGCCCCCGTCATCGAATACGGTCTCCAGCACCGTGCCGTATCGTTCCTCTACCGTATGAACGGTCGGCGTTTCGAGTACAACGCCCAGGCGCAGACCATGGCCAATCTTGCCGGACACTCCCAGTCGCGCGTTTACGCCCAACAGGTCGCTGGTAAGGCTCTGATTGTAGGAAAGGGAATGAAAGCCCTCCAGCAACGAGCCATCATCCTGGAGAACGTTATAGTCATCGGGCCCATTGGCGTTAAACTTGTCTTCCTCTTCAAACGTGCTGTCAAAGTCGTATCGGCCATAGGCGATATTGACTCCGATTCCCACCATGACATCCTCGGCCACTTCCACCGCGCCGCCGAGGCTCATCTCGCTCATGCGTCCGGATTCGGTCACGCGCCCGTACTGCCCGATGGGAGTTCCGGGCTTTACAGCCTCCAGGAAGGGATACCCGTTCGGATCGTCCACAAGAATCTCCGGGAAAAACTCGACCAGACCGCCATTGAAACCTATGAACGGCAGGTCAGCCATCGAGGCCAGCTCATTGCCATCCAGCGTGTATTCGCCGTCGAACGGGAGAAAGGACGTGGAAATCGTGCTGTGCGAATTCGTGCCGCTGAACTGGAGTACGCGCTCAAAGCTCTGTATCTGGTTGAAACCCACGGCCAGTACCAGCGACCCGCGACGGGTTGGCGCCTTGTAGGCATACCCGAAGCTGCCGATCTGAGAGGAATTAGTCTTGTAACCTTGCCGGTTGGTCTCAAATCCGCCTGTATTCGAAAATGCCTGGTCTTCGACCCGCACATACTGCATGGCACCTGAAAAGAAGGAGCTCTGCACATAGCCGAGCCCGGCCGGATTGCGGTATACGGCGCCGTAGTCCGCCACTCCGGCTACACCCGCTCCCGCGTATCCCATCATGCGGGGACCGGTAGCAGGAGAGCGTTGGCTAAACCGCAAGGCATCCTCCACGGTTTGGGCGGTGGCGGTGCCACTGAAGCTGGCAAGCAGCATGAGAGCGGCTGACAAAGCGGTTAGTGGGGCTCGCATATAGGTATGCATGGATTCGTGCTTACTCTTCGTTTTGGATCCGGGCGTGCAGGTGCTGGGCACAGCCAGCCTGGATCCGCATTGATCAACAGATTCTACCCGTTGCCGCGTCGGATGGAACTGCGGCCACCGCTGCTGCGGGACGGCGTCGAGCTTCGTGAAGGCGTCCTGCTGACGGTACCCCCGCTCCTGGACGGCGGCGGCGACACCCTTCCACTGCTACGCGCGGGGCTGTTGCTGCGAGACGGGGTCGACCGGGTCGTGCCGCTGCTTCGGGACGGCGTCGTACTGCGCCCTACCCTTGACGGGGTCGTTCCACTGCTGCGGGACGGCGTCGTGCTGCGTCCTACCCTCGACCGGGTCGTTCCACTGCTGCGGGATGGCGTAGTGCTACGGCCAACCCGTGACGGGACCGTGCCGCTGCTGCGGGACGGCGTCGTGCTGCGTCCTACCCTTGACGGGGTCGCGCCGCTGCTGCGGGACGGCGTAGTGCTGCGTCCTATCCTCGACCGGGTCGTGCCGCTGCTTCGGGACGGCACCGTGCTCCTGCCCACGACGGGCCGCCTCACGGCGGTGCGAGTGCTGCCGACCGTGGCACGAGGGGCCGCACCGCTGCGCACCGTTCCGCGTGGCCTGGCATTGGGCGCAGCACGCGTGGAACTTCCTGCTGCAGTCACTCCTCCGCGTGTGCGGGTCGCAGCTGTGGAGGCAGCGCCGGAGGATCCTGCGCGCTGGGCGCCCCGCTCGATGCCGAATGTGGACACACCACCCCTGCCTTCAGCCTCTCCTCCAAGACCACCGCGGCCTACGGTCGAGCCGCGCGGACCGTAGTTTGCATAGGAGCGTCGCGCGTAGTTCCCGCCATAGTAGCCGAAAGGAGAGTATCCATAGTAGCCGGGATAGCCGTAGTAGCCGTAGCGCGAATACGGGGAGTAGCCGAAGTGCGCGAAACCGTAGCCCCCGTAGCCGCCGTAGCCGTATCCAAAGCGCGAGTGTCCCCACCGGCTATAGCCCGGACCAAACAGCCACGGATCGTACAGACCATAAGAGCAATTGAACAGGCAACTGCCCATGGACCAGGACGGACCCCAACCCCATCCATCGTAATAGAAGGGGTCATGCCACGAATAAAACGACGACCGCGGGTAGCCGTAGAACGTGGAAAAGTAGGTCCTGTAGCGCCGGGGCCGAACGTAGTAGTAATCGTCTTCGTAGTAATAGTCGGAAACAACAACGCTGTCCTCCCCTGTTTCCGTCACGTACTCCACTACCTCTCCGTACGCAGGCACTTCTTCCACATAGTGAAAGCCAAGCTGGGTATAGCATCCTGCAACCGTCACCGCAAGGGCCGTTACTACGAGGCCGGGAGCCCAGCGGACTCGGGGCGCTACCTGGTCGTCTTTCGAATGGATCTTCATCTTGGTACCCGGCAGGTCAGGATTGCATTATCAAGATAACGTGCATCATGGACTCTAGGGTCCGGCAGAACTCTCGCCCTGCTACTTCCCGTAGAGCAAAAAGCGGGCCAAACGCCTCGCAGCCGCTATTGGCGGCATGTCGGTGCGGACACGGACAGCCGGCGTCCCGAATTGCGGACGGAGCGTACGGTATCCGTAACGTGCTCGCGAGTATTCTTGGTGCGCACCATTAACACTGCAACCGCGACGAACCATGAAATACCGCTCGATCGGCCGCCTCGGATTCAATGTCAGCGAAATCGGGTACGGCATGTGGGGCATGGCCGGCTGGACCGGATCCGACGACAAACAGTCCCTCGAGTCCCTTCAGCTCGCCGTGGAACTTGGCTGCACCTTCTTCGACACGGCGTGGGCATACGGAGATGGCCACAGCGAGCGGCTTCTGGGCAAGCTTGTTCGGGCCAACCCGGGCTGCCGGCTGTATACGGCCTCCAAGGTTCCTCCAAGGAACAGGCAGTGGCCAAGCCGCCACTCGTACACACTCGACGACTGCTACCCTCCTTACCACGTTGCGGACTACGTTGAGCGCAGCCTCCAAAATACGGGGCTGGAGGTCATCGATATCATGCAGCTGCACACCTGGGAAGATGCGTGGCTTGCCGACGATCGGTGGATCAGCGAGCTGGCCCGGCAGAAATCGGAGGGCCGCATCCGGGGCATCGGCATCAGCGTCAACCGGTGGGAACCCTGGAACGGCGTGGAGGCGGTACGAAGCGGCCTGGTGGATTGCGTACAGGTGATCTACAACATCTTCGACCAGAATCCGCAGGACGAGTTGTTTCCGGCCTGCCGGGAGCATGACGTGGGCGTGATTGCCCGAGTCCCTTTTGACGAGGGCACGCTGACCGGCAATATTACGCTGGAGAGCACCTGGCCACCGGATGACTGGCGCAGCACCTACTTCGTGCCCGAAAACCTCAAGAGCTCAGTAGCTCACGCCGATGCCCTGAAACCGCTGGTGCCTGAGGGAACGAACATGGCGGAAATGGCGCTTCGCTTCATTCTGGGCGAACCCGTGGTAAGCACCGTAATTCCCGGCATGCGCAAACTTCGGCACGTGGAGGCCAATATGGCCGCCAGTGACCAGGGCCCCCTGGACAAGAGCCTGATGGCACAGCTCGCCGGCCACAGATGGGACCGCACCCCGACCGAATGGTCTCAGTAGGGACAAGCCGGACCGCAAGTGTGCCGCCAGCCGCTGCGCCCGCATGCCTGCGGAAAGCCGCCTTGTGCGCAGTGCTGCTGTCGGCCACCGCTTCGTGGTGCGCCGCGCAGCATTGGGGGCAGGTCAGGGGACGTGTCACCGAAGCTGCCACAGAGTTTCCCGTTCCGGGAGCGCACGTGGTGGTGGCCGGCACCGATTTCGGAACGGCTACGGACAGCGACGGCACCTTTG
>CAZXEU010000215.1:0-15896 GCA_964639665.1 uncultured Rhodothermaceae bacterium
GTTCCCGGAAAAGCAGATCACGCGGTCAAAGCCGGCGTCGGCGACCTGCACTATGCGTTCCCGGTAGCCGGCAACCACGAATGGCTGATTGCCGGCTACCGGGAACGCATAGTGCAGGTCGCCGACGCCGGCTTTGACCGCGTGATCTGCTTTTCCGGGAACCGCAGGGGAATAGATGACGAGACCGGCCTAGAGAACTGCGCTGAGGGTCTGAGACACATCATCGGCGACGCCGAACGGGCAGGCGTAACGGTCTGCATGGAGCTGCTCAACAGCAAGGTCGACCACGCGGATTACCAATGCGACCGCACGCCTTGGGGAGTGGAGCTTTGCGAACGCGTGGGCTCGGAACACTTCAAGTTGCTTTACGACATTTACCATATGCAGATCATGGAGGGCGACGTTATCAGGACCATCCGCGATAACCACGCCTACATCGGGCACTACCATACCGGCGGCAACCCCGGCCGGAATGAAATCGACGACACGCAGGAGCTCAATTACCGGGCCATCATGCACGCCATCGTGGAGACCGGCTACACGGGACATGTCGGCCAGGAGTTTATTCCTGCTCGGACGCCTCTGGTGTCATTGCGGCAGGCCATAGCCATCTGCGACGTCTAGCCAGTGCGCCAACCTCTGACCACGCCTACCATGGATCGCAGACACTTTGTAAAGACGGCAGCAGCCGGAACACTCGGATTCGTGCCGGTTGCGTCTACTTCTCCGAGGAGCGCATTCAATTTGAAGTATGCTCCGCACTTCGGCATGTTCAAGCACCATGCAGGCGAGGACCTGGTGGATCAGATCCTGTTCGCCGCTGACCAGGGCTTCACGGCCTGGGAAGATAACGGCATGAAGGGGCGAAGCGTGGAGACCCAGGAGCGGATTGCGAATGCAATGGCGCAGCGCAGCATGCAGATGGGCGTGTTTGTTGCCCATACTATTTCGTGGCAGGAGGCCAATCTCGCAAGCGGCAGCGCCGATGCAAGGCAGCAGTTCCTGAACGAAATAGGGGAGTCCGTGGAAGTTGCAAAGCGGGTCAATGCAACCTGGATGACCGTCGTGCCGGGCCACGTCGATCTCAGGCTGGATATGGGCTACCAGACCGTGAACGTGGTGGAGGCGCTGCGCGGGGCTTGCGATATACTGGAGCCGCATGGATTGGTCATGGTGCTGGAGCCGCTGAATCCGAGAAATCACCCCGGTCTGTTCCTGACGAAGATTCCGCAAGTCTACGAGATTTGCAGGGCCGTTGACAGCCCTGCGTGCAAGATTCTGAACGACCTGTACCACCAGCAGATCACGGAAGGAAACCTGATTCCGAACATCGATGCCGCGTGGGAGGAAATCGCCTATTTCCAGATTGGCGACAATCCGGGGCGCAAGGAGCCGACTACCGGGGAAATCAACTACCTCAACGTATTCAAGCACATCCACGAGAAAGGCTTCAGCGGTGTGCTGGGCATGGAACACGGCAACATGATGCCCGGCAAGGAAGGAGAGACCGCTCTTATTGAGGCCTACCGGCAGGTGGACAGCTTCTAGTGCGGAGCCCGCATCCTCACGCTGTGCTCCGGGGCCCATTCGGGGCAGCGGTGCACCCTATTCCAGTTCCCTTCGTCTTGGCGAATTGAGCCTGCCATTTCCGCAGACGGGCAACCGGCGCTGCTGAACACCTAAGGAGTCGAGCCGACCTCGCGAAACTGGACTATCAGGCGGAAGGCATTCCACTTCGGATCTGCGTGCGATGCGTTGAATTCCGAATCGGCGCTTGGAGCATGTGCGGACGCTGGAGGTGCCCCAGGGCAAGGGGTGCATGATGGGTCCAGCACTTGGGCGATCTCTCCAGTTCGCTATTGTCTTGGCCGGTCCGGCAACGGATGGCGCGTTGTGCGCTTGATCAGTGGGCGCACGAGGCGGAACATCTGCGCGAGATGCGGAGAATAAGGGCTGTATTCACCGCATATTATGCGGATATTGCGGCATGTAATCTCCGCACGGGACTCGAATTCAGTGACCTATATACACGAACTATCAGGTTGGCCAGACTTCCGGTGGGATGATTCGGCTCTGACGGAGAAGCTGGCCACCGTCTGCTACAAGCAGGGCCAGCTGCTCGGTCGCATGGATGGCATCGGATTCGATTTGGGAAACGAAGCCGAACTGCTTACCCTGACGATGGATGTCGTAAAAACCAGCGAGATTGAAGGTGCAATCCTTGATGGAGACCAAGTACGCTCGTCCATTGCGCGGCGGCTTGGCCTTGATACAGGGGCCCTGGTGGAGTCCGACCGGGAAGTGGACGGCGTCGTAGCAATGGCGCTTGATGCAACGCGCAGCTATGACCGGCCCCTTACTGCCACGCGGCTGTTTGGCTGGCATGCGGCCCTTTTTCCCTCCGGGCACTCAGACCTACGTCGGATCGTGGTCGGAGCATGGCGGGATGAACGTTCCGGCCCGATGCAGGTCGTATCCGGAGCCGTCGGACGGGAGCGGGTTCATTTCCAGGCCCCGACATCGGATCGCATCGAATCTGAGATGGACACGTTTCTGGACTGGTTTGAGCGGCGCGGGGGCAGCCACCCGCTGATTTTTGCCGCCATCGCACACCTGTGGTTTGTCACGATTCACCCGTTCGAGGACGGAAACGGGCGCATTGCACGGGCCATTGCCGATATGGCGCTGGCTCGATCTGAAGGCAGTGCGCGGCGCTTTTACAGCATGTCGGCGCAAATCCGGCGGGAGCGCAAAGCGTACTACGGAATCCTTGAACGCACACAGAAAGGCGACCTGGATGTAACGCTCTGGCTCTACTGGTTCCTTGACTGCCTTGGCCGGGCCCTTGATGGAGCGGATCATGCAGTTGGCGGCGTGCTGCAGAAAGCCCGCTTTTGGCGAGACTGCGCCCAGGTGCCCTTCAATCCACGCCAGGTGAAAATGCTAAATCGCCTTCTTGACGGATTCGAAGGCAAGATGACATCGTCGAAATGGGCAAGGATTGCAAAATGCTCGCCGGACACCGCGCTTCGAGACATCAATGGCCTGATCACGAAGGGAGTGCTCGAAAAAGCGCCGGGCGGAGGCCGCAGTACGGGTTATGTGCTTGTTCAGCCGACAGGATCAGGTCGGGTTTGAAGCAGGTTCCTCCATGGGTTTCCGCTGCGGGGCGCGTGCCGCTGCAGATTGTCCGGGATAAGGAGAAATGAGCGCAAGACACGGCCCATGGGAGGGAAGCGCTGGCTCCGGCCAGAGTTGCCCGCCTCGGCAGCAATGGGACGAGCCGGGCTCGCTTAACCGGAATCGACGCACGGAACTCGCCAGCTTGTGCTACATCCAACGCCTGAAGTCTATTCGCCTGCCTATTGGAGTCCTGCTGATGCGCTTTGCAATTCCTTTGCTACTTGGATTACAGGTGCTCGGATGCGAGACGGGTGTCGAGAGCCTCGTCGCGGAAGAAATCGCAGCGGGGGGCGGCTCTGTTCAAGGCCTCGAAGCCGCAGAGGCGGCTTCGCATCCGATTACGGTGACATTCACTCGCATGGGCGACAGCATGCACGTAACCGTGATACCTGCCTCCGCGAGTGAGCGGCTGCCTGAGTTGGTCGCTCTTGATGTTGAATTGACGGCCAAGCTAAGCCAGTACGAAGCAGCTGTAGCACCCCGGCCGCCGGGTGTCATTGTTGCTACGGTCTCTGACCTCGGCGATGATGGCACCTCGCCTGTCCGAATACGGGTAACCAGGGCGGACGCAAATCGGTAGGCATTGGCAATTTGAGGCCGGCCTCCATGTACAGTCACTGAACTGACAGGCGGCGCCTGCAGCGTCAAATGCGATGTGCACGCTGGAAGACGGCTACGGCGCAGGGCAGGTCGTCTTGAGTATTATTGCCATTGCAGGCAGTCTGTAACCGGGAAGCGGCACGCCGGGTTGCGGCCTTGGCCTCGTGCCAGCGGCAGGCATCAGGCTCCGGAGCATGGAATCGTTCTACGCCGTAGCAATCTTCCGATTCGGACGGAATCAGCCGGTCAAAAGGGGTATGCCGCAAGACAAGGCCTCCTCCTGAATGCAGTTGCGGCGGCACGGCACCAGTCGAGTCTTGGCTTGGCCGCCCGAACGGGGCACGCCTGGGCTGCCCCTGTGGCCGTGCGAGGCACGAAATGCCCGGGCCTGCGTTGGCGCGAGAATTGCATATGCATGGAATCGCAGCCGCTTGTCCGGCTACTCCTCCAGCATGGCTTGCGTAAAGGCCTCGCCGTTGCGCAGTATTTGATAGCGCTGCCCTATTCGCTGAGCCTCTTCGGCAAATGCATCCGGCGTTGCCGTGTTGAAGGTAAACATGTCGAAGTGGCAGGGAATGACTATCCTCGCGCCAATGGCTTCTGCAAGCCGCGCCGCCTCGGGTCCGTCCAGGTTCCCCGCCACGCGGCGAGACTCCTCCCGTCCGTTTATGGGGAGAAGAGCAAGGTCGACATTGTGCCTGCGAAGCCGCTCTTCCATGCTGCTGTAGAGCATCGTGTCTCCGCTGTGGTAGAGCTTCCATCTCCCGAACTGGACGACGTAGCCGAGAAAGTGGTGGTTTCCCGCGGCGTCGGTGGACAGCGATTCGTGGGCGGCCGGTACGGCGGTGAACGTGAAGCCGGCGCTCGTGACGGTGGCACCGTCAGTAAGCCCCACGGGCCAGGCAGGGTCGCACACAAGCCTTTCGGCGACAAAATTGCGGTTCGCTTCGGGGATGATCAGCTGCATGGACGGATTGACGAGCATAAGCGGCATGAGCGTGGCGCCGTCCAAATGATCGGTGTGGTTGTGGCTTGACGTCGCGACATCCACGAAATCAAGCTTCTCGGGAGCAACGACGCGCCGAGTCATGCGCACGTGCGGCTTGTCGGTGGTGCGATATTTCTCGGTGAGCGATTCCGACAGGTAGGGATCGAGAAGCACGTGCCGGCCATTCCACTGTAGCAGGAAGCCGCTCTGCCCCAGCCACCAAAGGCGGAATGCACTCTCCGAATGGGCTGCGCCGCTTCTTACATCCGCGAGAAAGGACGCATCCTTGGCATAGGGTTCTATCAAGGCCTATCTAGGATTTCGGTGCGAGGCGTTCGTGGACCTTGCCCGTAGCCGGATCCTTGAGTATAAGCTTTACGGCACCGTCAGGCATTCGCTCGCGCTTCATCAGCTGGTAGCCGTCCACCGTCTCCTGAGCGCTCCCGATGCCTTCTGCAGCGCGCGCTCCCCGCCAGTCGTCGATCTGCACGGGCTCCCACTTCCGGGTTCGGACGGAGCGATAGCAGGCATCGATCACGGCATTGACGATGTATCCGTCGTAGAAGGTTTCCCTGGGCTCCCGGCCTGCCTCCATGGAATCGAACATGTCGGTAAACATGTCGATGTAGCCCAGCTCCACCACCTCATCACCAACGGGGAAGAGCCAGCCGGTTTCCTGGTCCGCCTTTTCTGCCACATAGCCGGTCCCGGCACCGCTGGTGAACACTTCGAAGCCTGTGCGGAGGAAGTGGTTCAGCCAGATGGTGCCTTCCGTGCCTGCCACCTCATCCCGGAGGTCCATGCCGCCCCGAAACGTCCAGCTGACCTCGAACTGTCCCATTGCACCATTCTCAAAGCGGATGAGGCCGATGCCGTTGTCTTCTGCATCAATGGGATGCACGAGCGTGTCGGCCCAGCACATGACTTCGACCGGCCGGATGTCCTTGCCAATGAAGCTTCGCACGATCTCTATGCAGTGGCAGCCCAGGTCCACGATCGCTCCGCCTCCAGCCAGTTCCATGTCCCAGAACCAGCTGCTGTGGGGGCCGCTGTGTGTCTCGCGAGAACGCGCCCATAGTACCTTGCCCAGTGCACCACTTCGAACCGACTCCAGCGCCTTGAGGGTTTTGGGCGTATAGACCAGGTCTTCCAGGTAACCGGCAAAAATGCCGGAGTCCTCTACGATGTCAAGAATGCGTTTCGCCTCCGCTGCCGTGCGCGCCAAAGGCTTGGTGCACAGCACGGCCTTGCCCGCCTCCGCGCAGAGCCTTACGGCGCGCTCGTGTAGATGATTGGGCAGCCCGATGATTACTATGTCCGTGTCCGGGTGCCGGATCGCGCCAGCCATGTCCGTAATCCAGTGAGGAATACTCCACTTTTCCGCAAAGGCTCGGGCCTTCGTCTCGTCCCTCGAATAGACCATCCGAACGCGGTCGCGGCCTCTTTGGCCGTGCAGTGACATGGTGTAGAATAGCCCGATCAGTCCTGTGCCGAGCATCGTAATGTTGCGGGATCGTTCCATAGAGGCTAGCGTTGGCTGGCGCTAAGTTCGTGCGCTGGCTCCCGCGATTCAAGCCTCTGGCGATGGTGGCCCCCGATTATTGCACGCCTCTTCAAATTTGGTCTCGGATGAGCATGAGTTCTGCAGTCGACTATCTGGCCGCCGCGCAGGCGATTCTGGACAGAATCCGAAATACACAGCTTGGGGCGCTGGAAGAAGCGGCAGAAATCTGCTCGAATTCCATTGTGGGCGGAGGACTGGTGCACCTCTTTGGTTCCGGACATTCCCGCATGGCTGTGGAGGAGATGTTTCCGCGCTACGGCAGCTTCCCCGGATTCCACCCGATTGTCGAGCTCTCCCTGACCTACCATAACACGGTAGTAGGATCAAACGGCCAGCGTCAGGCCATCTTCCTGGAGCGCGTGGAAGGACTGGGGAAGACCATATTGAAGAATTTCGTCCTCCAGCCTCCGGACAGCTTCATCGTGTTTTCCAATAGCGGCGTCAACGAAGTCGTGGTCGAGGTGGCCGTCGAAGCCAAGCGCCTGGGGCTTCCGGTCATCTGCGTGGTCTCCCGGGCTCATTGTTCCTCCTCCAAGCCGCGCCATAGCAGCGGACAGCGACTCATCGACATTGCAGATGTCGTACTTGACAACGGGACGCCGGCGGGCGATGCGCTTGTGCAGATAGAGGGCCTGGCCGACCTGGTGGGGCCCGGATCGACCATCGGAGCCGCAGCGCTGGTCAATGCGCTCAAGTGCCTGACGGCAGAAAAGCTGACGCATATGGGCAAGCGCCCCATCGTGCTGACCAGCAGCTACCACATCGGCGCGCAAGAGAGCGCGCGGCGATTCGACGCGTGCTTCGATGACTACCGTGACCGGGTGCGCCGGGTGTACGGCACGGATTGAGTTGCCGGTTTCGATGCGCCAAATGAATTGGCAGGAGCCGTCTTCAGTGCCTCACGCTCCCAGCTGAGCCAGGCGTGCCGGGATTCGCGGGGCCGGTTCAGCAGTCTCCCGACGGTGTAATCAGCCTTCTTCGACTCCTTGAAACGGACTCTGACGGGCAAGCCCGAATTTGGGAGCACGTCCGGATTCGAGACTGCGTCCACCAAAACCGCTACCGCACAACGACTAGCGGATTCACGGCGTTGTGCACCACACCCGCAAATCCATCCAGGATCACGCGGTAGAAATAGATACCACCGGCCAGGTCACGTGTATCGAGCTCCGCCACATGCCACTGGTCCTCTTCGCGGTAGGCATCTTCCAGCGCGGCAATCCTGCGGCCGGAGGCATCGAATACCTCCAGGGACACGAGGCCAGGCTGCGTGAGAAAGTAGCGGATGGATGTGCTGCCACTTGCGGGATTGGGGAAGTTCTGCGCCAGCACAAATCCTTCCGGCGCTTCGACCGTCAGGTCGTAGGTCCCGAGGATTTGCTCCCTGCCACGGCTGCCACGCACGCTCAGTACGTATGTAATTGATCCCACATCCGTGATTTCGGTATCCACAATGCGACCGTCTTCGGCCGTCGTGCTGGCATAGACCACCGACGAGGAGTTGGCAGAGAGGCGGTCAATCTGGAAATCCTGGATCCCGTGGTTCGCGATGAAAGTCCATTCCACGGTTACTAGGCCCTCGGAATCTGCGCGAGCCGCAAGGGTGGCAGATCCGAGCGTGGCGTTGCCGGTAATGAGCAGGTCCTGTACCGCCGCGCGGATATCTGGCAGCTGGCGGTAGTTGTTGTCTCCGGGGCAAGCTGTGGCACTGAAATCCCGATGGCCGCCGATAACACCTGGCGGAGGACCATACCTCTCTGACAGGAAAGCGAAGACGACGAGCAGCGAATCCAGTGCCGGCTGCGTCATCTCGTCCAGGCAACGGCTGCCTTCCGGGGGGTGGTAACAGCCCATAAGAGACACTCCAATGTTGCCCGTATTGGCTCCCCCGACGTGCGCGCCGTGCGCAAGGGGCGGTCCGTCTGTAAACGGAACATTGCGAAGAAAGGGCCGGCCCTGGTACAGCCGGCCCTCCTGATCCATCAAGAACTGGTAGCCGATATCACGCCATCCGCGCCCGTTTTGGTGGAAGTCCTGAATGCGACGGACCTGCTCCGTGCCTTCTGCGAGGGTAGTCGCGGAAAAGCCAGCCGTATGGTGGAGCGTTATTCTGTCGTAATTGGGCCGGTTGAGCGGCAGGGGCGTGCCTACGAACGGTGCGGCCCCCCACTGATTGCGCGTAATGAGAGCAGGCGCGATGATGGCAGAGGCCGGAAGATGCATACTGTGGCCCGTCTGAGGTGGCTGCTCGTCAGCAGCTTCCAGAAAGACGCCCGCGTCCAGTATGGAGAGGCTGTCGCCAACACCTGCAACAAATCGCAGGAAGAAAGATTGTCCGTCGCGCACGGATTCGCCGCGATAGGCCGCCAGGAACGCGGCGTCGGTTGCGGAGCGAACGATATACAGCGGCAGCCACTCTTGCTCTCCGTCAAACCGGACCCAGCCCGACAGGGAGTCGCCGGCGGCGGAGCCCTGAAGCGCGATGCCCGAGTACGGAGCCAGTACCTCCTGGCTTTCGAATTCGTAGGTCGCCGCCTTGGCTGTCTGGCTTATGGCCGGTGGGGAAAGGGAGACCCGGCTGTCCACCATGTCTTCGACCAACTGTCCGTGCGCCGCATATGCCAAAGCCCACAAAAGTGCGGACAATACGACACTCCGGAAGTGAACGCGTACCATGGAAGAACGTCAGAATGCCAGGTTGACCGTAAACCAATGCGTCTGGGAGAGCCGGCCAAAGTCCGCATAGGCATAGTCGAATCCGGCGCCCAGCGAACGGTCGATGCGCACGTTGAGGCTAGCCCCTGCCGTAAGCCCCTGTTCGCTGTCTGGCTCGAACAGGTTGCGATAGCCCGCCCGGAATGATATCAGATCCCGGAAGCTGTACTCGACGCCGGCATTGAGGTATTCGGCATTGTCATTCGGATGCGCGGCATCCGTAGATACCATTAGCCGGTGCGTGCCCGTGTGGAAGGCATCCCAGGCCAGGCCTATCCTGAAGAGGAGCGGAAGGGCGTGCCGGTCCATGCGGTACTGGGCGTTTACGATTTCAACGGTACCGTCGGTATTCGGGCTTGGATCTTCGCTGAAGAGGATATCCCGCCCGTCCATGCGCATCTTGGGCCCGAGATTGGTCATGCTGGCACCAAGACGCAGCTTTCGATACGGCGTGATGAACAGTGTGCCGATGTCGAAGGCCATCGTGGAAGCCGTGCTGTGCCAGATGCGCTCCTGTATGTACTTGAGTGACGCGCCTATGGAGAACCTGTCCGTCAAGTTGCGCGCGAAGGACGTCTGGATAGCGAAGTTTTGCACTTTGAACTGTTCACCAGTGCCCTCCGGTTCGGCCTCGGTTCGCACGGTCATGTTACCCGAGTCGACTATCATGAAGGATGCCGCCATAGTGCCGAGGGCACGCACATGCGTGCCGAAGGTCGCCACGCTGTATTCCACGTCCGCCAGGTACCGGGTACTGTTAAGCTGAAGCGCACTTCCCCTGAGGGAAGCCAGACCGGCCGGGTTCCAGTACGCGCCGGAAAGATCGCTGGCTTCCGCGACAAAGGCGCCGCCAAGCGCGATGGCACGAGCACCCACGCCGAGCTTGAGAGACTGGCCCGCCGTGGTGCCCACCCGGGTAATGGAGCGCTCTCCCAGCACCGCAGGGTCATCCTGTGCGCTTGCCGTCAGGCACGTAGCCAGAACGGCTGCAGCCAGCACGCCGAATCGCATGACTACCATCCGTACGAAGCGGATCATCCTATTTGATAACAGCGAACTTCCCGACGAATGAGCCCTCTGGGCTGTCCACATGGAACAGGTACAGGCCGTAGGCCAGATTCATGTTGTCCCTGGTACGCATGTCCCAGAAGACCTTCCCGTCGTCCAGCGAGCTGTCATGGTAGAGCGTTTCCACCAGTTCGCCGGCGAGGGTATAAATGCGGATCGTGCACTGTCTGGGCACATTCGCAAAGTAGAGCCTGCGCTCGCCGCGCTCCGTTCGCGCAATCGGGTTGCGCGGCTCGAACGAGGCCGTCGCCACATACGGGTTGGGGACCACGTAGATGTCCGAGAGCTCCTGGGCCGCAAGCGTGGCCTCGGTGGCAGCACCCGTAGAACGAAAACTGAAGCTGTCCTTGGCTGAGAATGGCTTGCGGGTCGTAACCAGGAAAATGTCGCCGTCGCCGGGTTGGGTGCCGTTGTCCGTAAGACGCAATTCCCACGTGGCCGTCAGTGTATTTTCGATCATTTCCAGGAATATGATCCGCTCGTCCACATCCCAGGCGCCATTGCGATTCAGGTCCGGAGTGAAGACGTCAATCGGCAGATTGGCCTGTGTGAGGTTGACGACCTCGATGGGGATGGGAAGTCCGTTGCTGAAGCTTGCACCGACAATACTCCCGTGGAAGCGCACTTCGTAGTCAAATGGCTGGGCAATGCGCCCGGGACCCGTGGAAGCCACGCGGACCTCAAACGGGATGTCGGTGCCGCCGACCCACCCCGACTCATCGAGGTTTACCTCCAGCGGATCGTCTTCGACGAAGAGATGCATGCCGTCGAATACCAGGTTGGCTTCCTCGCCGGCAAGGAGCGTGCTCTTGTGTAGCGGAGCATACTGGAATGTCGTTTGAATCTCCGATCCCGCTTCCACTCCCGCGCTCGCGAGGATCTGAATGGTTCCATTCGCCGGGTTGGCCGTGTAATGGACATCGGCCTCCAGTGACCGGCCGTCTTCGGTCCGAACCTGGATAGATCCCGGTACCAGATTTCGGAATCCGGTTGTCTGGCTTCGGCCCGGAGAAGCCTTGATGCTTGATGTGACGGCCCCTTCATTGATGACCGTGTACGACACTTGTCCGTCCAACTCTTCAAAAAGCAGCCGGTACGGCTGATTGTCCAGGATGGCCAGCGGGTCCACGATGCTGAAAGAGATGCGGCCCGTACCGAATCCGGACTCTCTTATCAGGCCGTCGGCGCCGAGCGCGGAGGGAGGCATGTATCCCGCCACCCTTGGTCTAGGCGTAGCGGCCAGCGTATTCACATCATAGATGAATGAGTCCGTCGTTGGGTCATACGTGATGATCTTGCTGGTTTCGCTGGGCGGTATGCCATTGGCAAAGGCCGCGCCGGCCGCCCCGGCGTAGCCTTGATCGTACGCCGTGACAGCGTAGTAGTAGGTCTGGCCGTTGACCACGTTGTTGGAGTCGACGAACGTGTGGAACAATCCCGTGTCACTACCCAGATCGTACGTAACGCCCCGGCCAGGGTAGGGTATGGAGGAGGGCCCCGCTATGCCATTTCTGAGGTCAAACTTCGCTTCGACGCCGCGCACGGTCGTAAGCGGTGAAAAAAGGAATTTGCTCCCGTTTATGTCCGTAATCGTCTGCCGGTCCGAGAATTCGTGGTCCGTGGACCGATAGATGACGTAGCCCTCGAAGTCCCGCTCTCGCGTGAGCGGATCGACCGTCTTCTCTGCGACGTCATCCCAGTACAGCGTCACCTTGCGGTCGCCCACCGCCGCTCTGACATTGGGCTTGGCAGGCGGCTTGGCAAACACGTAGCCGACATCGTAGATCTGCTGTGCGACGTTTGCGTTCAGCCTCAGGTCCTCGCGGTTTTCCCCGACAATGAGGGCAATAGAAAAGCGCTTCGTGTCGCCCGCTCTCAGACGAAAACTGCCCGAACCGTACAGGAAGACGTAGTCGCCCGGCACTGAAGGCACGACGTCAAAGCGCCCGGGAGTGACCAGATCCCACAACCGCTCGTCGTTGGAGACGCGATTGCCGGCAAACGGCGGGGAAGCAAAGGACGTCAGGCCGAACTGGTCGCTTTCATCGATGTCGGTGAACTCGAAATTGGGCTCGCCCGGCTTGGTAATGTCGAACTGGTCGCCGGCAGTGGGGACGCCGTCACCCTCACCTTGATCGCCCGTTCCGGGGATGCCGTCAACGCCTACATCGTCTTCGTCCGGGCGCCAGTCGCCGTCATTGTCGATGCCGTCCGTCCATGACTCGTCCACGTATCCGTCGCCGTCGTTGTCGATGCCGTCATCGTCTACACCCGGGCTTTCCAGGAACTTGTAGCCGAAATAGCCCGGAACGCGGCCCGCCACGTCACTTCTGCCGTCATCGTCCCAGGCGAACACCATGTTCAGGTTCTGGTCATAGAATGCCCAGTCGTCCGGCCAGTCTCGCGGCCCGCCTACATGCGGATCCCCCCACATGCCGAAAATGACCTTGTCCAGGTCCTTCTCACTCTTGTTCGTGATCTTGTAAATGAGAAAGATCACGTCTTCTGCAAGTGGGTTTGCCCACTGGTACAGGCGAACCTCCACCTCGAGGCCGAGTCCGCGCTTGGTGCTGTCGGACGGGAAGGGCCAGTAGCTGAATTCACTATTGCTGTAATCATTCATGAAATACAGCGTCTCCTTGTCCGCGTTCGAGGCGCCCTGCTGCAGGGCTCCGGGCCACAGGTATTGCTCCACGGCCTCGTTGTACCAGGCTTCGGGCCACGAGTCCGGCTTGCCGTCCAGGTCCGTGTCTTCCGCGTCGTTGGTCGGGATCTTGTCGGAGTCGGGGCTGACTACCTGGATGCCCGCAAACGATCCCACGGGCTGGGCGCACGGGATGGGCTGCCAGCCCCAGTACGTGGAACCGTCCGGCGAAATCTCGCCTCCATTGGAAACCAGTCCTTCGGACACTATGCGCATGACGTAAACCTGCTCGCCGTTGGCATCCAGGACCGCTCGGCCGGAGTCATCGGTCAGGGCCACGCTCTGCGGATCTCGGGCTCTGCCGTCCTCCCGGTAGGTGTCCACGACTTCGGCTGCCACAAAGGGACCGAATTCGTAGCCGTAGCCAAGCCCGTTCCATACGATATCCGTGATCGTGTTGCCCGGCGCGGAGATCGACCCGAAATTGAAGATCTGGGTAGTAATCCGGTTGCCGTTCAGGATGGCATCCCGGCGGTTCGTGAAGTCCGCCTGGCAATCCTGTGCGGCAGCTACGTGCGGCACCGAAGCCATGCGCTCGATCCACTGACCAACTTCTGCAGCAGACCACGAGCGCACGCGCACGTCCTGGGCGCTGACAGGACTCGGCAGGAAGCAGAGAGCTAGAAGCGCTGCTGCGAGATGACGCAAGCGCATGGCTAGAATGAAAGTGTAAGGCCTACGCGGACCTGGCGGGGGCTACCATAGTAGTGCGGACGCGTGTCGTACTCCTGAAGCGTATGGATGCCCGGCAGTCCGTAGCGAGGCTCCCACGTTGCGTGGACATTTCGTTGCGCCGACAGCGAATACGTGGCACGGCCCGTATCGTCGAAGACGAAGTTCTCGTTCAGCCGATCCAGGAGATTGAAGACCTTGACGAAGGCGCGCAGCCGGAAGCGGCGCAGCGAGAATTCCCGGTAGGCATGCACATCGAGCGTAAGCTTCGCCGGCTTGCGGCCGCTTCTTGTGGGCAGGTCGACGTTTTGCTCGATGAGCAGGGGAGAGTACGGGTAGCCCGTGGCAAACTGGCCGTTGAAGGAGACGCTCCAGGCGCTGCTTCGGGAAATGGTGACGGTGGACGAGAGAATGTGGCGCTGATCGAACGTTAGCGGGACCACCTCCAGCTCGTTCTCCCGGCCCGACAGGCGGTTGAAGAAGAACCGGTTGGCATCGTCGTCGCTGCCTTCCGCGATCTGGAAAGTGTAGTCCACCGTGGCCCACAAAAAGCCGCCGGGAGCCCGACGCTTGGTGACAGCCACGGTGATGCCGGTTACGTTGGCGTATGCCTTGTTCAGGTAGATGTTGTACAGGTCCTCGCCCGCGATCGTGCTGTGACGCACCAGCTGCAGCGCCATGTAGTCGCGTATGTTCTTGAAATAGCCGGTGAGGTCAAAGGCCAGGACATCCGTCAACTGCTGCTGGAGCCCAATCTCGTACTGAACCGTGCGCTCGGGCCTCAGATTGGTGTTGCCGAACGTGGGAGCCGCTCCCTTGGGAAATTCAAATTCGGGATTGATGTACAGGTTGCGCAGCGAGGGCATCTGCGCGAAATGGCCGTAGGAAAAATGTATGATGCCACGCTCGGTTATGGGGAAGGAAACGCCGATGCGGGGAAGAAGAAGATTCTTGGTCACTGCTTCGGCCAGATCGCCGGTGGGATTGAAAAGATCCGGAATAAAGCGGCCGTTGGGGTCAAAGCGCTCGTAGCGCAGACCCGCGTTAATGATGAAGTTTTCGTATTCGATCTTGTCCTGCACGTAGGCGCTCAGTTCCAGTACGCGCTGGTTCTCGTACAGGTCATGGGAGGGATTGTCGACCGGTTCGACGGTCGGCTCCAGGTACCGATTGCCATCGAAGAGCACGACGAAGTTCTGCCGGCTGAGCCCGTGGCTTTGCAGTTCCGCCCCGATCTTTACCTCGTGCGTAAACCCGAACTGCCGCGTGAAATCAAACTTGCCGCGCAGCGACTCGGAATCTTCATAGACGTGCCCCTTCTGGTTGCCGCCCACCAGGAAATTATTGCCGGGAAAGCCCACGACGTTGCCGCCCCCGATGCCCCCGAAATCCTTGACATAGCGCGGATCGGTAGGGTCCTCGTACAGGAAGCTCTTGTATCCGCTCAGGGCGTACGACAGCTTGAGCGTGTAGAATGCCTGCTCACCCAGCGTATGGGTCCAGTGCAAGCTGTGGTTCTGGCTGCGTCTGCGCTGCTTGCCCGTGCCGTCCGGGTTGTACCTGTAGCCGAAACTGAAGGACTTGCGGTCGCTGTTGTCGATCAGGTACGAATACTCAATGCGGGTTTGCCTGGTTGGATGGACAGACAGCTTGGCGAGGATATTGGTCCGGGAGCTGGGATTCATGGGTACCAGCTCGGATGGAACGGCGAGGCCGCCGCCTTCGACAACGGTTCCATCCGGCAGCACTACCGTACTGTCCGCGTAGTCCCACCAGGGGCGCCCGTGCATTTCATAGTACCAGGGCGTGGCATTGAAATTGGCCGAGTCACTCGGCAAGTGCTGCCTGATGCCATACAGGTGGCCGTCATTGTCATCACGCCTGCCGGAGACCAGAAAGCGCAGACTGCGTCCCAAGGGAACGGGGCCGCTCAGGGAAGCCTCGATGGTGCTGGTATTGAGATCAATGCTCTCGGGGAGGAAGAAAATGTCGTCATTGCGCGTGAGATAGTCGCCTCCGTACACGCTGACAGAGCCTTCATAGCTGTCCCCGCCTTCCTTGGTAACCAGATTGACGATGGCGCTCATCGCCTTGCCGTACTCGGCGTTGAAGGCACCTGAAATGACGGTCATCTCGTCAATGGCATCTATGGCCACGCGGGTGTTGATGCCATTAGTATTGAACGGATTGCTGACGGCCAGGCCGTCCACGAGGTAGGATATTTCGTTGCTTCGGCCGCCGCGTACGTGAAGCTCTCCGCTCGCGCCCGTTGAAACGCCCGCTTGGGTGGCCAGGACGCCAAACAGGCTCTCGACCGGCAACGCGTCGATTTCCTCGGCAATTACGGTCTTCTTGGAAGCCGTTAGGTCCTTCTGTACAAGCGGTCTCTCCGCCCGCACGAC
>CAZXEU010000216.1:0-1967 GCA_964639665.1 uncultured Rhodothermaceae bacterium
CGCACTGTGGAAAGGGCCCGGAAAAAATTCCTTCGGCCTCGAGCTTCGAGGCTCCGCAGCTCGCTGCTCCGCCTCGAAGCTCGGCCTCTCTTAATCCAATTTTAATTGTCGTCGGCCTCAATCTATATTGACGTTGATCAATCAGGATTGCAATCGCCTCCCTGTACCGGGATCCGGAGGCGACGCCGTGCAGCGCCGCGGTGGCCAGGATTTCTCCGCCAGAAGGCTCCTCGTTCTCTCCCAGAATGACCGCGTTGGCCCCGAGCATACCCGCTCGCTCGCGAAGCTTGTCAAGCATGTCTCCGCGCGTGGTAAACTCATTGTTGCCCTCGCCTGAGAGCACGGCAACCCGCGTATGCGGCGGGATTTCCTCGCCTACGAAGTATACCGTGACTTCCTCCATGGGCACGGGCGGCAGTCCGCGAACGAGTACCGACTCGCTGACGGTTATGCATCCCGCCAAAAGCACTAAGGTCGCTGCCATAAGGTAGCCCGCAATGGGCAAAGGCACTCTTGATACGGCTCTTGCATTTATGTTTTCCATCGTGCTGTAGGCTTTGTGTCACATGCGGCGTACAACGCTGTATACGGAGGCGGACAGGATCTGGAGGCAGCTCAGAAATGCCCACTTGCCGTCCGCAATATCCTTTCTGACCCTCTGACGCAACCAGGTGCCGTCTGGTAACGCAATGGGACTTAGCCTGCAAATACCCCGCGGCAGACTTCAGGCGATTGTGGACTTGCCTCGGCGTTGCACCTGCCCGTCGTGCCGACTGCAGTTACAGTCCGCCGGGGCCGCTGTATTCCGGCAATGCGCATAGCGTATTGACGAGGCGCATTTGTTCTACGCTCGCGCACGGCGTCTGAAGCAGGTCCGGCGAAGCAAACACCATGCTGAGGGCCTTGCCGCGGCTGATGGCGACATTCAGCCGCTCGCGGGACAGCAGGAATGCAAGGCCACGTGAACCCTCGCCTACGGACGAATCTGTCATGGACACGATCGCGATGGGTGCTTCCTGCCCCTGAAACTTGTCCACCGTGCCGACGCGAATGCCGGGCAGGCTGTCGGATAGAGCCAGGACCTGGGCATTATAGGGCGCCACGACCACAATGTCGTCTGCCATGAGCCGTCGGCTGCGGCCCTGGCTGTTCGTCCATCGGCCGCCAAGAAGGCGATCAATCATGGAGCGAATTGCCTCGACCTCCTCCGGCGCATGCTGGATGCGGCCCTCATGCGCAACGGGCACCAAGAAGGCCCCCGCACGCGGGATGCCGGCAGCCTCCACGGCCTGTTTGGCCGTGGACGAATGCGAGCGAATCAGGCCCTGATAGAATTGCTGCGAGATGAATTCGCAGAGCTCGGGGTGCATGCGATAGGTCACGTCCAGCAGAATTCCGCGGTCCTTCGCCACATTCTTTCCCTCTCCCAGCATCCATTCCAGGCAGGACAATCCGGCACCGGGCGGGTGCGCACCCTGGGTCACCTGCGGCAGCTGGCGCGGATCACCCACGAGAACGATATTGCGGGCACAGCGCGCCATTGCTACAAGATTGGCCAGCGACACCTGGCCGGCCTCGTCCGCGAACAAGTAGTCGAAAGCCATTTCATGCTCCGGCCGCGAGAACAGCCAGGCGGTGCCGCCCACGATGTCGGCCCCAGCCAGCTTGGGGGCGCGGTTGTTCGCGGCGCGTGAGATGGCCGTATGCCGCTCCTGCCTGTCTGGTCCCCTATGCACCAGGGAAAGGCCTGCGCTGCCCGCCTTCACGCACGCGGACAGAAGATTGACAATGGCCGCGTGGCTGTTCGAGGTCACGGCAACGCGCTTGCCACTTCGCGCAAGCTTCAGAATGGCACGCGCCGCGGCGTATGTCTTGCCCGTTCCGGGAGGCCCCTGCACGGGAAGTACCGTAGCGTCCATGGCTCGGACCACCTTCTTGAGACCTTCTGCATGGTCTTTCGATACCGG